>SLOD01000148.1 GCA_007132725.1 Candidatus Sumerlaeota bacterium | reverse complement strand
GGAGCAACAAAAATATGTTTAACCTGAAAACTTCCTTCTTCAAAATCAAGAGATCTCCACCATCCCCAGGGTCTTTTGTCAAATTTCGACCTGTTCAAAGTGTCATACTTTTCCATGATAGCAAGAGCTTTTGCACTGAACGAGGAACTTTTTTGCAATGCAGTGTAAACATTTGCAAGAACAAATCCTTCACCGTTTCCTGTATCAAAAACAAGGTTGTCATCGTCAATTATAAGTCCCAGAACCTTCTCTCTGTTCATAAGCTCAACCATTGCATCAGTAAGCTGAATTTCTCCACCTTTTCCCGGTTTTGTCGATTTCAGGATCTCGATGATCTCCGGGGTAAAAATGTATCTTCCGACAATTGCAAGATTTGATTCGGTATCGCAAGGTGTCGGTTTTTCCATCATTTTTGTTATTTCAATTGTATTTTCATTAACTTTTATCCCTTCAACTATTCCGTAGGAACTCTTTTTTTCATGAGGTATTTTCATTAAAGCTATTACAGATTTCCCGGTTTCTTTATGAAGCTCGGTCATCTTTTTCATTGCTGAATCTTTACCCTTTGAAATTACAAGCATATCGGGCAGCATAACGGCAAACGATTCATCTTTTACCGGACCTGCTCCAACTAAAACTGCATGTCCGAGTCCAAGAGGAGCCTCTTGTTTAACTGAAACAGCTTTTATCATTGAGCTAAGTTTTTCAACTTCAGTCCTCACATTATTTTCCAGTTTGGAAAGGGGAAATTTAGGATCTATAACATCAAAATGATCAAGAATAGCTTCTTTGCCTGTTCCTGTGACAAAAACTGCAGCCGTAATCCCTGCATCAACAGACTCTTCAACAATGTACTGAATTGCAGGTTTATCAAAAACAGGAAACAACTCTTTCGGCACACATTTTGATGCAGGAAGAAACCTTGTTGCCAACCCCGCCGCCGGAATAATTGCATATTTCATGGAGGTCTCCTTTTATATCTCAGCAATAATTTCAAAGTAAAATATGCTCCCTTTGCCGGGAGTGCTTTCAAAATTTATTTTACTTCCCATTTTATTCGCAATTCTCTCTGAAATTACAAGACCAAGTCCTGTTCCCCCATATTTGCGGGTAGTGGAACCGTCTGCCTGGGAAAATGCTTTAAAAAGCTTACTTCTCTGCCCTTCTGTTATTCCTATACCTGTGTCTCTTATGTAAAATTTGAACTTTCCCTGTTTATCATTAACGGTTTCATGCTCAACTTTCAACTCGATCTCTCCTGTTTCTGTAAATTTCACTCCGTTTCCAAGGAGATTTGCAAGTATCTGTTTGAGCCTTACCGGGTCAACTTTAGCAAACCGGGGTATTTTGCTATCTATATTTTTAAGCACTTTCAGGTTTTTGCTCCCTGCTGAATATTTTATTCCCTCAATACTGTTTTCAAAAAGCTCCATCATGTCTGTTTTTATTATGTCAAGCTCGAGCATTCCTGCTTCTATCTTGGAAAAATCAAGAATGTTGTTGATTATTTCAAGAAGGGTCTCTCCCGATATATTTATGTTGTTTACATACTGCCGCTGCAAAGGAGTAAGCTTCGTATCTTTAAGAAGCTCTGTGAAACCGATAATACCATTTAGCGGAGTTCTTATTTCGTGACTCATATTGGCAAGGAATTCACATTTGGCAACATTTGCAGCTTCTGCCAACTCTTTCCTTATTTTCAGATCTTCTTCCCGTTCTTTTTGAATTTTTCGTTCATTTTCCCTCAGCTCGTTCATATCGCTTCTGATAAGTTCAATTGATTCAAGAAGATATGCAAGAGGGTTGTTAGAAGAGACCACTGAGGTTGGAGTTTTATCAATACTCTCCCACTGAAGAGAAGCAAAAGCGTTGTTTAATTCTTCAATATCCGTTGCAGTTGCAACAATATCCTTTTCAACATCAACATGCACAAAACCCTCCGGACTGTTTATCCTGTCAAATACTTCGTCGACACTGTCAACAATTATATATCGGGCATTTAAAAACGGGGCGAAAGCTTTGATCAAAGACCTGTTAAATTTATCAGGATTTATTATTATCCGCGCGGCATTGTTGTTTTTTGTATCGGCAACCCCTTTTTTAACGCCTTTGGCAAACAGTTGTCTCAAACGAAGAGATTTAATGGATGTAAGATGGGTGAAGTCGGTGAGAATGTACGGAATGTCAATAAGGTTGTTTTCCTTCATCACTTTTCTTGCCAATCTGTCGCAATCCGACACTTCCTTAGAGTTGCTAAGTGTTCCATGCAAAGATATGTAGAGAAGATATCCGGGGATACAACCGAGTTTATACTTGAAGTCCGTATCCGGGTTGGAATATACCCACTCCGGCTTAAAAACCAGATCTTTAAACCTCAAAGATCTATTAAAGCTTAAGCCTGTTAATATTTTTTGTGCCGTTACAACAGCATCAGAATAGTTTTTAACAGAGGCTGTCTTGAACTTGCTTGGCTTAAAAAATATCAAACTATGATTAATAAAGGGCCGAAGCCACGAAGGCTCTTCAATAAAGATAATTCCGATCATGGTGTCCCGATGTTCATGGAAGTGATACATCTGTTTTTTTATGTTTTTAAAAGAAATCCGCCCCTTAAGGTTTGAAAGATTCCTGATTTGTAGATATGGTTTTTTAACCCCTGCGACAACACAAAAATCTTCAACTACATTATAAAATTTGTCCAAATCGAGGTTTTTAAAATCCCCTCTGCTTTGAACATATACGATACTGTCGCCTATTTTTTTCAAAGTTGTATGATAATCCCGATTAATATGAACATCGGTAAATTCTGGAAGAGTTACAATTGGCTGCCCGCTCACAGGACACTTTTCTTCTGACCTGCCAATCATTTAACACCCGCTTTTGGTTTATCTTACCGGCAGATCGAACTGCCAATTGTCATATACCTTACCTTTAAAAATGTAATTGTAAATAGCATAGTTGCCCATTACCCGTTTAACATAGTTCCTCGTCTGGAATATTGGGATATCCTCAATGTATTCATCTATTTCCATTTCAGATTTGTTGTTCACCCATCTCCCGACTCTTCCCGGACCTGCATTGTACGCAGCAGCGGCAAGAGGAGCATTGCCGTCAAATCTTTTTAAAAGATCTGACAGATACCTTATCCCGAACCTTGCATTTGTCAGGGGTCTTTTCAGAAGAGATGGTGTTACTTTCCCATAGTTTTCGCTATTTGCAAGAAGCTGTGCCGTTGAAGGAAGTATCTGTAAAAGACCTATTGCATAACTCGTTGAAACTGCTCTTATGTTAAAAAGACTTTCCTGTCTCGCTATTGAGAAAACAAACATTGGGGACACTTCATAAAAATCTGCATGGGCAAGGATCTCTTCCTCGAAAGCTATCGTATAAACCAGCTTAAAGTACTCTCTTGAAGATCCTGAAAAATTACTTATCGAGGTTATCATTCTTGTTGCCATTGCGTGATAACCAACCGTTCTTGCTGCATAGCTGGCTATCAATCTATCCATTTCTTCGCCATTGTTGCTTATATTTCTGTTGACAAGCAACAGTATCCTCCTTGTCTGCTCTCTGTTATTTAAAGCAAGTGCCCCAACCACCCAGTCTGTATCAGGAATAAGTCGCTGATCGTGGAACACTATAGATGTTTCTTCTTCTCCATCGTCTGTCTGCGGACAGCCAATTTCCAAGTGTCTAACCCTTCCTGCTGCAAGAGAACCGTAAAAAGTTGCCGGAAATTTTTGAGCAAAATTGCAAAATATCTCTGAGGCTTTTTCTTTTTCTCCTGTCTTTTCAAACACTCTCCCTTTCCAATACTCCGCCCTTCTTCTTGAATAACTCATCTCTTCCGCATCAACAATGATCCCATCCAGGATATTGCGGGCTCCGCCATAATTCTCCAGACGGTAATAGGACCAGAAAAGCAGAAATCTTGCAACATCTATGAGTCTGTGTTCAGGATAGTTATTTATGTATAAAGTGTAAAGACCGATAGCTGTTCCAAATTGAAGATCCAGCCTTGACATATCGGCAGCATCATACAAAAACTTTGCTGCAGACTCTGCATCTGTTTCAACAAAATGATAATATCCCTCAAAGTTAAGTTCTATAGATTTTTCATTGTTGCCAAGGGCTGCTTCGGTATAAGAGTATTCTGAGTAAAATTTGAACAGATCGGAATCATCCAGAACCTCTTTGTTCAAGCTATTTTCAAGTCTTCTGTATATAGCCTGAGCTCTAGAGTGTTGCCTGAGTTTAGTAAAAGACATAGCCCTGTAAAGGTGTGCCCTCCAGGCATACGGATTTTCATAACCACCCCTTCCATACCAGCCTTCAGCAAGGTTTATAGCTCTGGTGTATCTTACTTTCCTATAATTGTATTCGAGTGTCCATATCCTGAACTCGCTTAGATCATCTCCGGAAAGTTTGTCAGAGTGTCTGTTTATCATTGCAGAGATCGAATCATAAAAACTTTCGCTGAAATTTACCCTCAGATCCCTCATATAATAAAGAGCCTTTCTGACATCCTGTTTCAGAAGTTCATTTATGTAGTATGTTGTCAGCTCCGCATTCCTTTCCTGCCTGTAATCACGCATGAATGTTTCAATGTCACCGCTCAGATAAAGTTTTCTTAAATAAACACTGTAAAGTCTATCCGCATAATCCTCGTCAAGCAGCCCCAGATAACCCCTTAATTTTTCAACTGAAATATCTTGCCATCTTTCACTTATTAAAAGAAAGTACCCTATGTCTCGGTGTTCGGGGTCAAGATGCTCCAAAATAATACTCATATCTTCCACAGATGAGTTTTCAAGATTAAGTTTATCAAGAAAAACGACTTTGCATGCAAAAGCATCTCCCTGTTTACAGAACATTTTCTTTTCGTCATTAGAAAATTCACTGTAATAAAGAGTTTTCTGATCAATATGATCTTCTATATCGTTTCCTTCAAAACTAAGTTGAAAAGAAGCGGCAAAAAGCAGTGTTGATAAAAAAGCGGGGTAGAACATGTTCACTTGTCTTTTATTAATGCAATTGAAGAATTTGTCTGTCTTGCAAGAATCGTGCTCAATTGCCATAAAAGTTTGACGCCCAAAGAAGGATTGTCACAAACAAGCTGATTGAACACCGATCTCTTTATCACGAGAAAGGTTGAAGGCTTATCAACAAAAAGATTGAACTGAGATTTTTCATTTGTCAAAAAAGCCACTTCCCCTATATGATCTCCATCATAAAATGTTTTTATATGTTTAGATCCTTTTAAAGATGACACCTTACCTTCAAGTATTATATAAAGCTCAGGATCTGACATCACTGTTCTGTTAACAACATCGTAGCGATTATAAGTTCTGATCTCTGCTTTTTCCATGATATTTAAGAGATCCTTATATTCAAGTTCCGCAAAAAGGCCTATTTTTCTGACAGCATCAAATTTTTTGATAAGTTCCCTGGTTCCGGTAACCTCCTCTTCGGAAGACCCCAAAGCACTTATAAGCACTGCTGTTATATTATCATCTGCTCCGTTTTTATATGCTGTTTCAATGAACAAATTAATGGTTTTGCTGATATATTTGTCTTCATCTTCAGGGTCATGTTCTCTTGATATAAGAAGATCTCTCAGTTTTTCATTTCCTTTTTCACCGAAATAGTTGTACAAACCATCGGAACAAAGGAGATACCTATCGTTCGGTGCTATTATAAACGCAAGTTTTTCAGGCTCTATAAACTCCTGAATTCCAACAGCCCTTGTAAGCATTCCCGATATTCTTTTATCAAAACTGGCTGATGAGTCACCATATTGTTTTTTGTAGTCATTTGAAACTGTATGGTCAAAAGAAAGTTGCGTTATTTCATTTTCTCTAACCATATATAGTCTTGAATCTCCGGCATGGACCATAAATCCAGTATTTTCAAGAGCAAGAAAAATTGTCAGAGTAGTTCCCATTCTGCCGTTCAGTTTCATTTCATCAGCTTTGCGATATATTTTTGTATTAGCCTTTATCAGAGCATCGGAAAGCATGTTCAGCACTTGAGCTCTATTTTCCTGGCTTTCACTCATCAAATAAGCTTCTATCACAGCTCTGCTTTTTTTCACATATTCAGAAACCGTTTTAACAGCAATATCTGAAGCTATTTCCCCGCATTGTTCACCACCCATACCGTCTGCAACAGCAAAAAGACCAATTTCGGGCATATCCAGAAAAGCATCTTCGTTGTTTGATCTTTTTTTACCCTGATCGGTTATCCCGAGTGAAAGAAACCGCATTGAATCCACCAATAAAAACCTTTGAAAAATATACTCTATGTAAAAAAATTAGTCAATTTTTGAAACAAAAACCTTTAGCTTCAAGGGATTTTTATCATACCTTCCAGATTTTTCCTTAAAATTCAAGTGTTATGTCTGTCTAAAAAAGAATTAGAGAGCAACCCTTTTCATCTTTTAATTCAGTATATTCTGAGTCATCCCACTCATAGTCATCGGAATACTCACCGGTATCGCCAGTGTTTCCAGTGTCTCCTGTATCACCTGTGTTTCCAGTATTCCCGGTATCACCGGTATCGCCAGTGTTTCCGGTGTCACCAGTGTTTCCAGTGTCGCCAGTGTTTCCAGTATCGCCCGTGTTTCCGGTATCTCCTGTGTTTCCAGTATCATCCGTTTCCAACTGTACATCTTTTTCAACATCAGTTCCAGACACAATCGTTACATCAGATGTTACAGTTATAAAACCGGTCGCCTGAACAGACAGCTCATAATCCCCGGGAACAACATATTGAAATGAATACGAACCGTCTGAGTCAGAATAAGTAGTTTCGGAAGTACCCCCTTCTTTCGGGTTAAGAACACAAAGTGCAGTTTCAACTGCTTCACCACTTGTTTTAGAGGTTATTTTTCCCTTAAGTCCCCCAAGAGTTACCGCGCCCTCTTCTTCAATTCCTGTTGATGCCCAGTTATCTCCTGCATTCAAAGTTGCAGGATAAACTGTCTTTGTAACAAAACCATCTTTGCTTATTGTAAGGCTGTAGTCAGCGGTATCAAGATCATTAAATCTGAAAAGTCCGTTTTCATCAGAATAAACTGTTGTCTCTACATTTGTAGAGAGATTTTTCAACACACATTTTGCATTGGAAAGTCTGTTTCCTTCTATATTTCCAAGTCCCGAGGAAAGATTATAAACAAACCCTCTTAAATAAGATTGGCCGCCTGATCCGCTTTCAACCAGACCTGTTGAAGCCCAGTTTGTGTCTCCTGCAGGAACTGTTGCATCCCTTGTTCTTGTAATAAATCCTGCTTTTTCAATTTTTAATGTATAGTCACCCGGATCAATATTTTCAAAAGAAAAAAGTCCGGTTGCAGAACTTGTCACCGTATGAGTATCTGTTCCTTTAGTTAAAGTACATGTCGCACCTGCTATTCTGTTGCCTTCAACATTTCCACCCTGGGACTCATTATAAATAAAGCCTTTCAGCCCCCCTTTTTCAGTTGGAGGAGGACCGTCAGTATTTTGAGGAGTTACTCCGTAATAATCGCAAACTGCCTGATAAGATGCAACAGCATGTGCCTGTCTATTGGCAGGCTGTCTGATGATGTCTCCCTCTGTCGGATTGTCTATAAAAAGTGCTTCCGAGAGAGCGGCAGGCATATTTGTTGCAGTAAGCACTGTAAAGTTTGCCTCCTTAACGCCCCTGTTGTGCCTTTTAAGGTGCTCAAGAAGCCTTGTTTGAACTTTTGAGGCAAAATTGGCTGCATTAGTTCCCAACTTATATGCATAAGTTTCTGTTCCATGTGCCGTTGTGTTGAAAGCATTCAAATGATGAGAAAGGAACAGATTTGCATTGTTGTTGTTTGCGATTGCAGCTCTGTTTTGCAGAGAAATAAAAACATCATCGTCCCTTGTCATGATCACTGTTGCACCGTGATTTTCAAGAAGAGGCTTTGTCCTTACAGAAATATCAAGCACCATATCAGCTTCAGTTATTCCGTCACCGAGTGCTCCCGGATCATGACCACCGTGTCCCGGATCTATACAGATTTTTTTCCCTGCAAGAGTTG
>SLOD01000196.1 GCA_007132725.1 Candidatus Sumerlaeota bacterium | reverse complement strand
TTTGAGGGGTCAGGATAGCATTTTTATACATTTGAGCAGTGGGTAAAACTTGCCGGACGAAGTTAATGCGGAGTCTGGAGACTTGGAAACAAGAAGACTGTCACCTTTTCTATAAATTCTGTACCATAAAAGCAAAAAAGAAAGCTATGAATGAGCCTGACGGTTGGCAATTTATTATGAGAAATGTTTTTCCAGAAGTTTTGAGAGTTCTTTCAGGTTGAAGGGTTTTGCAATACTCGCTGAAAACCCGAATTCCTGAGGGTCGCTGACAGCGGGATCTTCGCTATAGCCGCTTGATACGAAAACAGGAACTTCTTTATCAATTTCTCTTAATTTTTCTACTGCTTCAATTCCACCCATACCTCCCGGAACAGTAAGATCAAAAACCATAAATTTAACTTTTTCACCCTTTTCTCTGAGTTTAAGATAAACATCAATCGCTTTCTCTCCATCCGGACATCCTATTACTTCATAGTTCATCCTGGAGAAGATTTTTGAAAGAACACTCCTTATGATCTCTTCATCATCCATCACAATGACTTTGCCTTCACCTTTATGAAGAACTTCAGATTCATCTATCTTTACATTTTCAGAAACATCCATTTCAGTTGCAGGAAGATAAATATCAAAAACAGAACCTTCCCCAAGCACAGAGTCCACATCAATATATCCGCTATGCCTTGCAACAATTGAGTAAGAAGCAGACAGACCCAGACCGCTGCCCTTCTGTTTGGTGGTAAAAAAGGGATCGAATATTTTATCAATGTGTTTCTGCTCTATTCCTGTTCCTGAATCAGCTATTGATATTTTTATATAACTTCCGCCGTTAAGGACAGGATGCCCTTTTTCGGGTATGTCGCAGTTGTTGACCGAAATCTTTACAACTCCACCGGAAGGCATAGATTGCTGAGCATTTATCACAATATTTTCAACAACCTGACTTATCTGATTTTTATCAATAAGTACCCTTCTAAGATCACTTTCAAATATAAATTCAGATGAACATTTTGAGCCGCTTAAAGCGAACTTAACAACTTCCTGAACAAGAGATTCTATTTTTTCCGCTTTTATAACAGGTGCTCCCCCTTTTGAAAAAGTAAGAAGCTGGTGGGTCAAATTTCTTGCACGGTCAAGACTTTTCATTGCGGCTTCTGTATATTTCATACATTTAGGTTTGTCTCCGCACGACAACTTTGCCAAATCAATATATCCGAAAACTCCGGAGAGAAGATTATTAAAATCATGAGCAATTCCACCGGCAAGAATACCTATAGATTCAAGTTTCTGGTTTTTAGCAATTGTCTCCATGATCTTTTTTCTGTCAGTTATGTCTCTGTATATTGACTGATAAGTGCCATCGGGCATCATCTTGGTGTGCATTTCAACAGTTATTGTGTTTCCATCAGGATGGATCAACTCTCTCTCATTTATGACAACCCTCCCCTTTTTCAAAGATTCAAAATCAAGAGGTGTTCGCTTAAGAGTTTCTTTTGGAAAGATCTTTGATATATGAAGACCAATTATTTCGTCTCTCGGTTTTCCAAGTATCTGCTCCATACGGGTATTTGCTTCTGTTATGACCCCTTCAGGAGATCCAAGAAGTATCCCGTCTGCGGCAAGTTCTACCAACTCCTTGTACTTACTTTCACTTCTTTTAAAATCATGCTTACTTTTTTCTACCAGAATATTTTTCCTTTTTATTTCAATACGGAGAAAAAAAGAAAAGAGAACAAAAAAAGCAAGTACAGATAAAATGACCGCAGATAACCAGTAGACATAAGGAGGAATCTTATCTTCCGATCTTATTCCGAGCCATTTGTAAAGAGATTGGTAGTAAGCAGAATCGGGATCATTTTTCATCTCAGAAAGAGATTTATCAAAAGCATTCACCTTTTCAGCATCAAAAGATTTTGAAAATGCGAAGAAAAGACCTTCGGGGCGAAAAACCAGAGGTGAAGGGACAATGTCTCCCCCTCTGAGCTTTGAAAAATAAAAAAACCGGTCTGCAAATATCCCACCCACATCTTTTGCTTTTAAAGCCTTTACAGAGCTATGATAATCTTTAAAAGTTACAATTTCAAATTCAAGATCGAGTGTCTTTTTTATATATTTGTCAAAATATTTTTCCTGAACGGACCCCTCAAGAACTCCTATCCTTTTTCCATTGAGGTCGGAAAATCTTTTTATCTTGGAATCTTTATGTGTAAAAAGCTGGACCCAGCTTCCTATCACCTCTATTTTGTTAAACCTGAATTTTCTACTTCTTTTTTCAGAAAAGGCAACATCGGTCAAAGCATCTATTTCACCGTTTTTTAAAGCCTCAATGTGATCGACCCATTTTCCGTAAACATAGTCTATTTTCCAGTTGTTATCTTCAGCCACTTTGTTAAGAACATCAACAAAAATTCCGGAAGGGTTACCATTCTCATTAAGAAACACCTTAGGGTCGTTTTGATATATTCCAACCTTTATAACTTCAGATGCAAAAACGAAAAGTGGTGTAAATAAAAAGAGCACCATAAACAAAACTGCTTTAGCTTTTTTTAAAAATCTTTTCAATTCCAATACCACCTCATTTGCTTACTTAAAAACATTATATTATTATAGCGGATTTAAAGTTTAAATCAAATCAGGCTTTATCAGTTTGCAGTATTCTGATTGTTTTTATGTATTTTGGGCCAGGAACCATCAAGCAAGCCTGCACTGTCGGTTTGTATAGCAAACAATTTCCCGTTCCCGCTTCCATTTCCCATACCGCCGATATAAAGAACTCCATTACTGTCTATTGCGGGAGATGGCCATGTAATATCTTGCGAGACATCAGTTTTCCAGGATAGTGAACCGTCCGGATGCAAAGCATAAAGATAACGGGATTCTGACCCGAAATATATTTTTCCGTTAGCCCCTATAAGCGGGGAACTATAAATATCGCGACCAGTTTCAAACTCCCATAAAGTTTTACCGTCTGTAATGTTGAGTGCTATAAACTTACTTTCCTCATTTGCTTTCGTCCCTGCATATACTGCACCGTTAGATTCATTGACTGCAACAGATGAACGGACAAAAGGTCCATTAAACGAGTTCAAGGGGTTGAAGTCTCTTTTCCACAGCAAATCACCATCTTTATCTAAAGCTATGATTTCCCCGGTTTCCGTACCGAAGTAAATATTTTTATTTGAATCCAATGCCGGAGTTGAAAGGACATTAGAAGTGTTTATTGCACTTATATCAACCGTCCTTGTCGTATAATCATCGATTGCAACAAAATATAGTTTCCCATCTAAAATAAACATAACTTCAAGATCAAGCACAACAGGATTCACATAAACATCGTTAGTCTGCAGCCGATTTGATTTGTACAGCTCATCCCCCGAATCAACATCAAAAACATAAAGATATTCCATGATTACAAATATTTTATCATTTGCGGACACCACCTTGGACAGACCCGAAGATAACATAGAAGAATTATCTGATATCCTTTTAACAAAAACCGGTTCACCATCAACTTTATCAAGACAAAATAAAGAACTGTAGTCTTTGCTGAACTCCCCTGTCCTGTAGTCAGCAGTAAAACATACTTTTCCTCCTGAAACAACTGGAGAAGAACGGACCTCTTCTCCTCCTGTCAACTCATAACTCCACTTTAAGGAACCATCTCTTTTCAATGCGATAAATGCATCGTTTCTGCTGGGATTCGACCTAACTTTTACCGAGGTTCCAAAATATATGGTGTGTTCATCATTGCTAAGTGCAGGGGAAGAATAGTATATGTATGTATCAGGCCCGACATCGTAACTCCACTTCACCTCTCCCTCTTTAACGGAGGGGATAGAAGTTATGTCAAGAAAGCAGCGGCGAAACCTTGAGTTACAGAAACTGTATTCGTCACACTCAGAATCCTTCCTGCACTCACCTTCATACGGATCGATCACACCGCTCATGTCAATAATCCTTGTAGTGTCTTTCCCTCTTGTAAGAACAACTCTGCTCCCGGAAGATATGTCAACTGCATTTATTCCATAATAATGTGTTGTAAACCCGGAAAAAGAGCCGGTTTTTATTTCATATATTCCGTTATCAGTTATCATATATCTGCCATCACCTGAAAATCTAACCATTTTTCCACTTTTTTCAAATTGAGTATCAAACACTCTTGAACCATCTGTTGCCGAATAAACTCTGACCGTTCCATTTGCAACAGCAATTTTTGTTCCATCGGGAAAATAGACCGGCAAACCTGATTCGATCATTGTAAATTTTTTGGTTCCATCAGTTCTGTCATAAACAACTGCCCTGTTGTTTTCAACTATTGCTACTGCTCTTCCATCAGGCGAAAACTGTATGTCAGAGACAACCTTATCGTTTTCATGCTGTATTGAAAAGAGAATTTCAAATGTTGCCATAGAGTAAACTGATGTTTCAGATAAATTTTTGTCAAAAACTGCAAAGACTTTATTGTCAGGAGAGAACGAGAACGCTTCTGCTGACACTTCGGTATTTTTAAAAAACACTTCTCCATCGTTAAGATCAACAATTAAAAAACCTTTCGCACCGCCACTGTAACCCCTGTGGAAACATCCGTACTGACCGTTATCGGACTCTTTGAAATAAAGATAATTCCAAATTGTTTCTGTAACTTCAAGTTCTCTAACAACTTCCCCAGTTACAGCCTCAGTAAAAATTATTGATGAGGGGTAGCCTGATAAAATTTGATTTGTACCATCTACAGACAGTGTTAAAGGACGCAAATTTCCATTTAAGGTGCTTGCCTCCAGATCGAACCAAGGTACAGAGTACCTCATTAAAAAACCCTGTTCCCCTCCGGATATCAAAAACTTTCCATCCAGTGAAAATTTTTGCTGCCAACCAAGAGAGATCAATGGAACAAAATTTTCTTTCAAAGAATAAATAACACCCAAAGCACGCTCACCTATTGCAAGATACTCGCTGGATCTGTCAAAAGACAATGAATGAATTTCGTTAAAATAGAGTTCAACATTTCTGTAAAGATCCCAATTGTTGTTGACATTAAAAATATTTACAGGAGGTTTATAGTTATACTCATATCCACCAACTGCCAACATTTTATTATCAGGAGAAAAAGCAACTTCCAGATAATATTCATTTACGGAAAGTGACTTGATAAATTCTCCGTCTTCCATACTGTATATCCAGACATTTATTCCGTGCGTCATACTGCCGGATCCAATTGCAAGCAACAAACCGTCAGATGTAAAACTGACAGAATCCGCCGTTCCTTCAAAATGAAAATTTTCTTTGAGGCTGCCGTTAACAACATTATATACCGTCGTTCCGCCAGAATGTGCAGCTGCAAGCAAAACGCCGTCAGGTGAAAACTCAAGCGACCTTAAATAACTTCGCGATCTTGTATCAAGAATTGATCTGTCATTCATATCTCTAAGTACAAGGGAGCCACTTTCATCTAACGCTAAAAGAGCACCGTCAGGTGAAAAAGCAACCGCTGTTGAACTAACACCGATTGAAAGCCGGAACAGTTCATTAAGTGTCTTTGCACAATGAATACGGATCGCTCCCATTCTGGATGTTGCAACAAGTCGTCCATCTTTGGATATATCAAGTTTCCTTACTTCTTCACTGCCGTATCTCTTCTTTTTCCGGCACAATCTTTGATCATCTGCAAGGGATACCATGCAGACTGCATTATGACAGCAATCTCCGGTGGTTGAGCAAGGTTGTCCGATTTTTGAACATTCCCAGTTTGCTCCGAATATTTCACATTTTTCTCCACTCCAGCCGGGAAGACATGGACAGGTTCCATCAGGCAGTGTTTCTTTAAGACAGGAACATCCACCATCTCCATCAAGCCCGTCATTACACTCTTCATTGTTTCCACAGCTACAAGGCTTACAGTCAGGACCGTAATACCCTTTTTGGCACCTGTCACATTTGAAGCCGATCCATCCTTCATTACAGGCACAAAAATATTCGACATCCAAATGGAACACCCCATGATCATCAATTTCTCTGCATACTGTCTTATTTTTAGCTTTACAGGGATTAGGTTCACACACAGAAATGTACTCTTCATCCGGCAAACTGTCATCATCCTGGTCTATAGGCTCAAAACCATTGTCATCAAATTCAAGACTGTCGTTATCTTCATATTCATAAAAATCGGTGTCTTCCTGCTCCAAAGTAGAGTCGGGATCAGAGTCGGGAATGTCTATATCATTGTGATCTGATTCCATTTCCTTATCAAAGGAGGAAGTTCCGCAACCTAAAAACAGTATTGATGCAGATACAAGAAAAAGAATATATCGAGCCGATCGCAAAACTCTGTATATTTTTTCCCTCATAACCTTTATTCTATATTTAAAGTTTTTGATCATAAGACTGACACATAACATTTTTTATGAAATCATTTATAACTTGGTAAACATGGAGTGTTCCATTTTCAACATCATTAATGAGGTAAACTTCTCCACCTGTTGCTTCCGGAATAGAAGGCTTACCATTATAATCTGTAAAGAATCCGGGCTCCACATTGACATTTCCAAATCTGCCACCCAGCTTTGCAGCAAATGCAGCTACTCTTATTTTTTCATTAACGAGCAGCTCTATTGTTTCATCATAAGTGTATTCAACTGCGATCCCGCTTGAAAAACTATCAGGGTATTCATAAAAAGTGTCATCTGTGGAGTGAACTATTATTCTGAGTGTCTCTTTCGAGTCCCTCCAGTTAAAATCTCTTGCGGAAAAAGCTATCGAGTCCAGCGAGTTTTCAGGCCAATCTGTATTTGATGCATTTGATTGGGTCTGCCTGTTAGTTGATGTATGAAGTCTCCATTTATTAAACTCGCTTTGCAGTTCAGCCTGGGTCTCAAAAGGTTCTCCATTATTAGTTACAGTTACATCATCAACAAAGACTGTAAGCCCGAGCCTTGGTTCTTCAGAAAAAGTATTTTGAATAAAATCCCATACAAGCCCCAACTCATTTTCAAGATCTTCCAAAATAAAATCCATGCTTGTTGAAACATCCATGCTGAACACTACATCCAACTGGGAATAGCATGGCTGTGCATAACCGTTTACACCTTCACTGCATCCACTAGGGCCATAACAGGCAAAAACCGTAAAAAAGTAAGTTTCCCCTATCTCAACATCTGTCAAAGTATGGCTTTCGCCATTTTCCTCATAGATAACATCTCCGTCATATCTGTGTTCTGCATATCTGTCAAGACGCTGAACGATCACTGTCTGTTGGAAACCATCTGCTTCCGGATTTTTCCAGCTCAGGGAAATTGAGTCCGTAGTATCAGTTACGATCAAATCAGAGATACTTTCAAGTTCACTATGATGACCATCGTCCGGGATATCACTGCCACCATCAGGAATTTCCGGAACATCATCCGGTTTCTCATCATAGTTTTCGCTATCATCCTCCTTAGAATACTCAGTACTGTCATCAGGAAGTTTTCCTTCATCGTCTACCGTCTCCGCTACATCTCTGTCATCAGAATCTCCTGTAGCATCGCTTTCATCAACTGTGCAGGAAACAAATCCCAGAAAAAGAATTAAAACAAAAAGAAAAATGCTCTTTTCCATAAAAAAACTCCATCATATTCGCCTACTTTTTTCTTTCCCTCTCAAAAATGATAGTATATTAATTTAGGAAAAAAAGCAATAACGATATTGATTCACACCCGTTATTTAGTACGACTAAAAATATTTATTATAAAAGTCGGAAAATCGAGATTATTCGTATGAAAAAAGTCGGAAAATCGAGATTTATGCAACTTAACTGTTGAGAAAAGTTATTTGCAAAAAGGACTGGGAACACCTTTATTCCTAAAAAATCATTATATTTTTGCAATTGATTTTACTTCTCACAATATGAGAAAGAAAAATCATCGTAGGTAAGCCCGAAACTATCGGTTATTTCATGTATTGTAATCTTTTTTATTCCTGAATATTCTGAGAAGTCCTGCAGGTTCGGATTTGATAGTTTACCATCCCCCTCAAGGAATTCATCATAGTTTCCGGAAGTTGTTTCTATTTTTATTGACCCCACATTCCCTGAGTTGTTGGTTCCAAGTACAAAAAATGAAAAGTTATCAACAGGTTTAATGAATTCGAGTATTATTGTGCCG
>SLOD01000212.1 GCA_007132725.1 Candidatus Sumerlaeota bacterium | reverse complement strand
CGGGAGACACAGGAAACACGGGAGACACAGGAAACACGGGAGACACAGGATGTTTCGATGATTGTGACAATATTGGTGAAACCCGGTGTTCGGATGACCTTTCAGCAATAGAGGAGTGTATGGTGAGTATAGATGGGTGCAGTTACTGGACTATTGTTGAAAACTGCGGGGAAGATCACCACTGTTCCGGAGAAACAGACCCTCCTCAATGTGTTCCCGATATAGTTTATGAGCCGGTACGGAATATTCTTGGAGGCTCTAATAACAGCAATAGTGATAAAGCAAATGTTTTCACAGGAAATGAATTAAAATGCGATCATGACGCTACGATTTTAAGCTTTGAGATATATTTAAGGCGAACTACTATGAATAGCTCAGCAAATGTTACTTTTGCTGTTTATGAAAGGCAAGTGGATGACAGTTGGAAAATTATTTTCAGTGGAATAAGAGATGTGTCTTTAGATTGGACCGCCACATACTATTCTTCAGGTGATATTTCTGTTGATATAGAAAAGGGTAAGAATTATTTGATCGGTGCTTACTGGGATGCCGGGGCCAGATATTACTGGCAGGGGATATCTGGTCAATCTGTTAACTTTGGTTCACAGGTTCAAGCTGTGAGTAAAGAGGGGATCAATGCACTTCCAACAGATGACTTTGATTATTTTACAAATGCCACTTATAGGATGGCTGTGACGAGTAAATTAAGATAAGGTTTTAAATTTCTATAAATAAAATCTCTTTATTTTTGACACTAAAGGTTTGTCTATGTTTTTTATTAGTTGGAGGTTGTGATGAAAAGAGGTTTTTTGGTGATGACAGTATTTGTTATTTTATTTGTATTTTTAGTAGCTTGTGGCAGTGATGACAACGGAGACACAGGCGATACAGGCAATACTGGCGATACAGGCAATACAGGCAATACTGGCAATACTGGCGAAGAGACAATGTACGCTCAATGTGAAGAGACGATTAATGAGCTTGATTCTTTAGATGAAGAAAGTTCAATAGGTGGACTTCCTTCGGCAGCCCATCTTCTTACAGTTGCCGATGGCGGTTTTTCTCTTACAGCAAAATGGTCTGAAGATACAAGTTTTTTAACTCAGTCACCACTTGGGGGTGAAACAGAACTTACTGTAACGATCGAATATGATGGCGGAGCTATTCGTGAAATAGATTCAAAGCCTGTAGAAGGGGATAGTGGAATAGAGATAGCTATTGATTGTCAGCCCCGTCTTGAGGTCGAAGTCAAAGTCACTGTAGTTACTGAAGATGGTGCTTTCAGTGAAGAATGGAATGGAATACTTTCAAAATCAGTATCATATATGACAGATGATGAAAAACCGGTGGTACTTATTGCCAAGTTCGACCCCTCTGAGCTTACAGGCAGCTATAAGATAGAGTCCATTGAGGGTGCTGTACCTGACTTTGTTAAAGGAGAAATCTTTTCAATTTTAGACTGGATAGATGGAGAAATCCAAATCTTTGTTCAGCAATCGGAAGGGGAAGGGGATGATGGAACAGTAAGCTTTTTTTCCCACACAGCACTTTCATGGTGAAAACCCGCTAGGTAACTAACAAAATCTTTCAAAAATAAGTTTTGTGCAAATTGAAAGTTAAACTTGCAAATTGTTTGGAGATGTGGTAAGGTTTTGTTGTTATTGTTTGTTTAGAGGTGCATTGTGATCGAAAGAGATGCTGCAAAAGTTCTTGAAAGATATGCAGGGAAGTATCCTGTTGTTACGGTGACTGGTCCAAGACAGTCAGGAAAAACAACAATAGTTCAAAGTGTTTTTAAAGAAAAACTCTATTTTAATCTTGAGCGGATCTCACATTTTGAGTTCGCAAAAAATGATCCGGAAGGTTTTTTGGAACAAATGCCTGATGGCGGAATAATTGATGAAATCCAAAGGGTTCCTGAACTTTTAAGCATGATTCAGATTGTATCTGACAAAAAGAAAAAAAATGGTTTGTTTATTTTGACAGGAAGCAGTCAGTTTCAGTTAATTCAAGGAGTTGCGCAGTCTCTTGCTGGAAGAACAGCTTTGCTCACTTTGCTTCCTCTTTCACTCAATGAGATAAAAAGAGAAAACAAGCTTTTGTCTAACTGTGAAAACATCTACCGTGGATTTATGCCTAGAATAATTGATGAATCTCTTAATCCGACAGAAGCACTTGATTTTTACTTTAGAACCTATGTTGAAAGGGATGTTAGACTTTTATCTCAGATCAGAAACCTTTCACAGTTCCAATCATTTGTAAAAATGTGTGCCGGGAGAACAGGACAGATATTGAATTTAAACAGCTTGGGAAATGATGTGGGAGTATCTCATACTACAGCAAAAGAATGGATTTCAATATTGAAAGCAAGTTACATTGTTTTTACTTTGGAACCATTTTCTGAAAATATTGGAAAACGACTCATGAAATCTCCAAAGCTTTACTTTTACGATACTGGACTTGCATCTTTCCTTCTTGGAATTGAGAGCGAAGCCCACCTGAAAACGCATCCTCTTTATGGCAATCTTTTTGAAAACATGGTCGTTTGCGAGTTTTTAAAACACCGTTTTAACAGAGGAAAAACTCTCAATCTTTCTTTTTTTAGAGACAGTAAAGGAAATGAAGTGGATATTGTTTATTCAGTTGCAAACCACAAGTTGCCAGTTGAAATAAAAGCAGGAGCAACTGTAAACAGAGATTATTTTAAAGGGCTTAACTATTTTGAGAAACTTTTTCCCGAACTTCCTTTTGGAAAAATGTTGGTTTATGGCGGGAAAGATATTCAGAGAAGATCTGAGGCTACAGTTATAACACCTGAAATTATTGATCAGGAACTTGCCGGAATATAAAATCTTTTGACGAATAAATTAAGTCGGTTATAGCTATAAGGGCTTCAGAATATCTTGTTTGACAAAACGGTTAACAATCTGTAAAATTATAAGAGTTCTCAAATAATAGAGAGGTAGTGATATGCGACTTTGTATTCTTGCTGTGACCATTGTTTTTGTTTCAACATTTCTGTCTTCATGCATTTCTGATGAAGGAAATCCTTGCAGGCATGACTGGGATTGCCCTGAAGGACAGTACTGTGATATGACGAATCCTGTCTATGATGATTTTGAGATGGCGTTGTTCGGAGAATGTATGGCTAAAGTTAGCTGTCTTGAAGATCCGTTTGCTTGTGAACAGGGATATCAATGTATAAACGGATACTGTGAAAAGAAAGACACAGGAGATACTGGAGACACAGGAGATACTGGAGACACAGGAGATACAGGAGATACAGGAGACACAGGAGATACAGGAGATACAGGAGATACTGGAGATACGGGAGATACGGGAGATACGGGAGATACGGGAGATACGGGAGATACAGGAGACACAGGAGATACGGGAGATACGGGAGATACGGGAGATACAGGAGAATATCCTGATGAGGAAACCCTGGATGAAGACGCAGATGAGGAATATCCTGATGAAGATTATGATGAAGACCCTGAAGATTCAATTGATGATGACTTAACAGATGAAGATGTAACTGACCCGGAAATTATCGTTAAGTATACATTTGACTCAGGAGAGGAAAACTGGACGCATCAGAAAGTAGATGGAGGTACTGCAGATTGGCCTTATGATATGTGGATGCATGGATCACCTTCTAATGTGGGCCCTATATCGTGTCATTCCGGCAGCGGATGTTTTGGTTTTAATATGACAGGAAATTATCTTAACTGCCAGAGAGCGGAACTTGTAAGTCCTGTCATAGATATTTCAGAGCATTCGGGAAATGATCTTGAGCTTGTTTTTTGGCATTGGCATAACTTTTGGGCATCTCCTACAAGTTGGTATGATGGGGGTTTTGTTGAGTTTTCATCGAACGGCGGAACAAGTTGGTCAGGAGTTGTATATGCCGGATACACGGGAACTTTAAAAATAAGGAACAGCTTTTCTGGATATAATTGTGTTCCTTCCACTTTTTACGCACATAATAAATCGGGATTTGTTCAGACTACCGGTGGGAACTGGCAAGAAATATCAATAGATATTCCAGCGGAAATGATAACGGAAAATTTCAGAATAAGGTTCGTTTTCAGTTCAGGCATTCAGAAAGCCACTCAGTCTAAGACCCCTTCAAACTATTCCCATGCCGGCTGGTATATTGACGAAGTTATAATAGCTGTCAAATAATGTCAGCTTAAGATAAATAGCTTGTTGTTTCAGATTTTTTGTAAATATAAGTTTATAGTTTAGGAGATTAGAGGTTCAGGGGAAAAACATGAAAGTTTTTAGGGTTACACCAATGAGTTCACCCGTGTCCGCTGTGTAAAGTGATCTTTGAAGTACATCTCAAACAATTGCTTGATTTTCTAAACTCTTTTAATAGAATCCTCCCAGGAGGAAGGTATGGTTTTTAAGATGAGAAGCATTGTTTCGTTAACGATCATTATCTTAAATGTTCTAAATCTGTTCTACACTTTTCACCATTTTGCTCATCACGACCACAGTATAAATCCTCATACAGGTGAAATAGAACACACTCACAACTGCGGTCACGATCATCATCATGATGAAGTAGAAGAGATTGCAGATAACAGCTATGTTCCTTTAAAAACTGCTCATCATCACGACGAGCATGATAAATGTGAAACACTCGATTCTATTCTTAAACAAGCCCTTAAAAATAAAGTTTCCGTAGCTGTTTTATTTGAAGACTTAAAACTTCCACAGATAAAAACAGCTTTATATAGCAATCCTGTTTCTTCAGATATTTTATCATTTGCTCCTAAGAACTCCCCACCTGTTTCATAACTTTCTAAAATTAAAATAATTTTTAGAATTTTTTGGAGAAGTTATGAAATATTTTATTATTATTGGATTTGTTATTCTTCCTTTGTTTCTGTTCGGACAGGAAAACGCCTGTCAAAACCCTGATATAAGTTTCATATTAACTGCAGGAGCCGGTTATTACAGTGACGCAGGCCACAGAAAGCAGGGAGGACACTCCATTGATGAAACAGGGTTTACTCTGCAGGGTGTTGAACTTGCTGTAGGACATGCTGTTGATCCTTATTTCCGCTTTGATATGAATTTCCAATTTGTCGGAATGCACATGGAAGAAGTTTATTTCACTACACTTTCTCTCCCATGGAATCTTCAGATAAGAGGGGGAATGATGAATGCAAAATTTGGCAGAGAAAATGAAATGCATCTCCACTCACTTAAATTTACCAACTACTCTCTTATGCACACAAGATTCATGTCTCCTGAACATTTCAGCGGAATCGGTGGAGAACTTTCTGTGCTTCTTCCGCTTCCCTGGTATTTTTTGGTTTTAGGACAGGTCTTCGATACAAAAGACGGACATTATTTCAGGTCTTCGAGTTTTGCAACCACTAAGTACACCGAGTCAGGGAAATTAGACAGTCCTAAGGATCTGGCATATGTTGCAAGAATCGAGAATTTTTTTGAACTTGGTTCAAACTGGGGATTGAAATTAGGAGTAAGCGGAGCATGGGGACTTAGCGAATATGTTCCCGACAACAGAGTTTCAATATACGGTGGTGATCTTTATCTGAAATGGAGAAACATATCTTCAGGAAGAGACGGATATGGTTTCGCTTTTACCTTTGAGATAATGTTCCGTGATACGCAAGTTCCAGGGGATTTTGTTACTGACTGGGGAGGATATGCTCAAACAGATTTTCTCCTTACCAAATACTGGGAAATATCGCTGAGAGGAGACTATAACGATATTATGAGAGGAACCCCTGTAAACTTTGAAAAAATGCCTGAACGGGAAATCAGAGGAAGTGCTGCGATAACTTTTCTGCCGACACATTTTTCAAAGATTCGGGTACAGTATGACCTTATAAAAGAACACGGAAAATCTGTATCACATGCAGCGTTTTTACAGGGCGAGTTTGCAGTAGGGGCACATGGTGCCCATAAATTTTAGGAGGGGAAATGAAAAACATAATATTTCTCATGTTTGTTCTGGCTCCTTTCATGCTTCCCGGACAGGTGAGAGTCATAGCGACTATTCCCGATTATGCAGCTCTTGCAAAAGAGATAGGTGGTAGCAGAGTGAATGCAGAGTCTTTAATAAGAGGGACACAGGACCCTCACTATGCAGATGCACTTCCTTCCCATATTATGCGGCTTAACAGGGCTGACCTGCTTATTTCTACAGGACTTGGTCTTGAAAGCGGTTGGCTGCCAGCATTGCTTAATAATGCAAGGAATAGAAAAATAATGCCCGGAAGCCCTGGATATATGGAAGCTGCCCATTTTGTTGAACTTAAAGATGTTCCTCAAAAAATTGACAGATCAATGGGAGATGTTCATCCGGGAGGTAATCCCCACTTTTATACATCTCCTCCTGAACTTTTTAAAATAGCAGGAGAAATAAAGAACAGACTAATTCAGATCGATCCGGAAGGAAGAGATCACTATGAAAAAAGATGGAAAGAGTTTTCTGCAAAATTCAATTCAAAAATGGATGAATGGCAGAAAAAGATAGAGCCGTTTAAAGGTACAAAAGTTGTGGTTTATCATGAAAGCTGGGTTTATCTGCTTGATTGGCTTGGTTTTGAGAAAGTTGCCGCACTTGAACCTAAGCCGGGGATACCTCCTTCAGCAGGACATGTGGCAGGTGTGTTGAAAGAAATAGAAAATCAAAATGTGAAATTTCTTCTTCAGGAGATATATCACCCCACATCGCTTTCAAGAAGATTCGCAAAAAAAGCGGGAGTTAAACTGGTTGTTCTTCCATCTATGACCGGTGCAGAAAAAAACACAGATTCAGTTTTTGACAAATTTGAAACAATCATTAACAAATTGACAAAAGGAGAATAAAATGAGGATTTTTCTAGTTATTACAGTTGTATCTGTATCTTTTATATCTTTCAGTTGTGCTTCAAAGCATGGAGATCATGTTCATTGTCCTGAATGTGACAATGAAACTGAAATTCTTGTTGGAACTAAATGTGTTCCGATAGAAGATGTTGAAGATTGCGGACCGGACGGTCATTCACATGGTGACTACTGTCACTGTTTCAGTAATCAAGAAGTTACAGTAATAAATGGGAGAGAGTTCTGCTTACAGCAGGATTGTCACGATCACCATCACGATCACGATCACGATGAACATCATGACTGTAATGAACATGAACATGACCATCATCACGATGAGGAAGAACACGACCATGAATGATAGAGTTATTGAATGTTCAGCTCTTGAGATAGGTTTCGGAAGGGGGTTGTTGCCCCCTTTCGATCTTGCTGTCAAAAAGGGTGAGATCCTTGGTATCACTGGACCCAACGGGGGAGGGAAAACCACATTTGTAAAAACACTGTGCGGTATAATACCGCCTGTCGGGGGAAAAGTTTCTTTTCCATCGGGAGCACTCAGGTTCGGATATGTTCCTCAGCAAACTAACGGGAGTCCTGACCATCCCTTTACTGCTTATGAAACTGTTATTCTTGGAGCTTCCTGTAAGAAAGGGAAAGAGAAAGCTCTTGAAAAAATGGAAATGCTTGGCATTTCAAGTTTAAAAGATGAAAGGTTTTGCAATCTTTCAGGTGGACAGAAACAGAGAGTTCTCATAGCGAGAGCATTGATTTCGGAGCCGGATGTTCTTGTGCTTGATGAACCTTCGCAAGGCATTGACTGTGATGGTGAAACTTCTTTCGTAGAGACGGTCAAAGAGATCAATGGGGAATCGGGAACCTCAGTCATACTTGTATCTCACCACGCTGAAATGCTTTCTAAACTTTCAACAAGGAAAATAATTATGGAAAGAAACGGAGTAAAAGGGGAAGTTTAATGAATTTGTTTTTTGAAAGTTTCCATGTTTGGAGAGATGCCGTAATTGTTCTTATAATTTCAGGGGTTTCTCTTTCTTTTGCAGGAGTGTGGCTTGCTTTGAAAAAAGAGGTTTTTCTCCCTCTTGTGATAACTTCGTTTTCATCTTTGGGAGTTGTTGCCGCCTTTTTTCTTTGTGAATTTTTAGGCAGGTCTTTTTCCCCCTATATTTTTTCACTTATTTTTGCTGTAGGGGTATCGTTTTATCTTGCAAATTCAAAGTATGGCGGAATAAACGGGCAGATAGTTCTATATTTAATATCTTCATCAATGATTCTGATAGCAGGCTCTTTTATCAGAGCTGACATTCACGAT
>SLOD01000199.1 GCA_007132725.1 Candidatus Sumerlaeota bacterium | reverse complement strand
ATGATGGTCCTATAATTTCAGAAAATGATATTCCTTTTGTTGCCTATCCTTTTGAAAGTTATCCAAAAGAGTTGTATAACGACAATGTGATGATGTCTTTTACTCTCATAAACGACAAAAACAATAAATGGCAAAACAGCAGCGTCAACTTTTCTTCTGCCGCAATAGTGGTCAAGGACCCTTCTAATACAGTGTTGAAAATAAGCGGAGTGGCAAATGATAATGACGGGTACGGTGTCCCCAACAACTTGAGATGGTTTGCTGAAGGAGTCGAAAATAATGTTAGATACGATGTTGTTATAACCAATGTTCTCGTAAACAGTGTTTCAAGAAACTATTCTTACTGGTTTAAGTTGGAATAAGACCGGCTATATTAAAATTCCTGCAATACTGGCTGTAATAAAACAGGCGATCGTACCTGCAATAAGAGATTTGATCCCAAGAGATGCCAGTTCGCCTCTTCTTGAAGGAACCATAGCTCCGACACCTCCAAGTAGTATTGCTATCGAACCGAAGTTGGCAAACCCGCAAAGAGCGTAGGTTGCAATGACAGTTCCTCTTTCAGAGAGAGCAGTAGAAGAGTCACTATTGAGTCTAATAAGAGAGTCGTAAGCGACAAATTCATTTAAAACAGTTTTTTCTCCAAGCAGGGAACCCACTTGACGGCTTTCTTCTATAGGTACACCCATTAAAAAAGCAAAGGGTCTGAATATAATTCCCAGAATGTCTTCAAATGAAGTTCCGAATATGCTGAAAATGTAGTTGAACAAAGCTACAAAAGCGATAAATGCAATGAGCATCGCAGCAACATTGATAGCAAGATACACTCCTTCTCCGGCCCCTCTTGCCGCAGCATCAAGGGGATTTCTGTCGGTAACTTTTATGGCTATCCCGCCCGGATCTAAAGTTTGCGGTTTTTCGGTTTCAGGCACCATTATTTTCGCAATGATTATAGCTGCAGGAGCACTCATTACACTTGCTGCAATTAAATGTCCTGCACTGATACCCATGTTGACATAGGCGGCAAGCACTCCACCGGCCACAGTGGCCATTCCTCCTGTCATAAGACACATAAGTTCACTTCTGGTCATTTTTTCGACATAAGGTTTTACCATCAGCGGGGCTTCCGTCAACCCTATAAATACATTGGCTGCGGCAGAAAGACTTTCAGCTCCGCTTGTTTTAAGAACCTTTGAGAGCATCCATGCAAATATCTTTACAAAAAACTGAAGAATTCCAAAGTAGTATAGGACCGCAAAGAAAGATGAGAAAAATATAATGGTAGGAAGTATTGAAAATGCAAATGACCACTCTTTTAAAAGATCCCCGAAAACAAATTCAGATCCTGCATTTGTGAATGCGATCATTTTTGAAAAACCTTTGTTGAAAAAACCGAAAACAGTCTTTCCTGGAGCAGTTTTCAGAATGAAAAGGGCAAAGATCAGTTGAAGTCCCATCCCATAAGCTACGATCTTAAAATCAATTTTTTTACGATTTTCTGAAAGCAACCATGCTATAGATATAAAAACTGCAATGCCAAAAAGACTTATTAGTCGGTACATTCAGTACATCCGCTGCTTAATTAATTTAATTAGGAGGACAAGCATCACTTTCACTTACTGTGACATCTCCTCCATAAATAGGAGCAGCAGCCATGCTATATATTTTGATGTTTGAACCGGTAATAACAAAATTACCTGCATCCCCGGCACTGGTATTGATTGCAGAAACATTAACAGTTCCTACACCGAATCCATGTCTGCATACAATGTTCGCCTCAGAATCAACTTCAATGATAAAAAGTTGCAAAGTGTCATCGGCTGTTAACCCAACATTATTATTCCCCACAGAAATTTTATCGGGGTCACCTAAAATATAGGATACTGGATTTGCTAAAGCGACAGTATTGTATTCCTGAAAAACAATGAGCCTTGCAGGATTAGGTTCTTCGGCAGGTGAATAAGCGGCATAAGAAAAAATATTTGAGGAGTGATCTGGATCAACTATTGGTATAGAACCTACGGTTCCGGTAACAAAGGGAGCCTGTACAACCATGTCAGTCGTTATATCCTCTTCTGTTGTAATTATGTAACCGAAAGTTCCGTCAATATCTGCATTCCCATAAGGTATTGAATAGTTAGGATCCCCGGCAAAACCACACACCTCCGCTTCAGTTGTACAAGCTTCATATATATCGATGTATGTTGTGTGTCCGGAATTGTTTGCACAAGTTTCATAGGCCTGATACTCGGCTTTTCCTTTTTCCGTTCCAGCTTCAAAACAGGCTGTAGCACATGAACTGTCGGAGCACTCTTTTATACAGTCAGCTATGGAAACACAATCAGGAGATCTGTTATCTACCACTTCTCCGTTGTTTCCCGTGTTGCCTGTATCTCCTGTGTCTCCCGTATTGCCTGTGTTGCCCGTATCTCCTGTATTTCCAGTATCTCCTGTATCTCCTGTATTCCCTGTATCTCCTGTGTTTCCAGTGTCTCCAGTATTCCCTGTGTCTCCGGTATTCCCTGTGTCACCTGTATTCCCTGTGTCACCTGTATCTCCTGTATCTCCTGTATCTCCTGTGTCTCCGCTTTGACCCGTACAGGAGGGAGTGTTGTTGACTATTCTGCAATATTCTCCAAAATTAATGTTACACTGTCTTATTGTTTCCCATTGATAAGCGTCCATATTCATCTTGCATTCAAGTATCTGGGTGCCGTCTCCACTGCATATTCTATTTCCCGGCTCATTGCAGGTCATACCTGCCTGAGGTCCTTTTAAGCCGTTCTCTTCTTCTGTTACACATGAAATAAACAGAATTAAAATAAAACACAATCCTACTTTTTTTAATAAGCTTTTCATCAGATATTCTCCTTCAGCATAAAAATTAAAGTTTCAAACTTATTCGACACATTCCATACTATAATACACCTTGCTGCATAATGAGTCAAGATATTAGGGGGATTTTAATCCGGAAGAATCAAAAGAATCAAGTATCGCTTTAATAGTAGGAGGGGGAAGAGTAAAACGGATGGCATCAGGCAACTCAATAAGTTCATACGGGTAAAGGCTGTGTATCCCCTTAAAATTCATTTTTTTATCAAGTACAGCCACTTTACTTTTCTTTCCGGTGTTTTTAAAGACATCTATAGAATATGCCAGCATATTATGTTTTGCTATCCTTAAAACTGTTCCGGGAGGAAATATCCCTAAAGCACTGAAAAGAGCTTTCGCGGCAACATGTGAAAAACACTTTTTATCTGCAAGTTTAAATATTTTTTCTATAGCGTTTGTTCTTTTCATTGGAGGAGAATTATTTGACGGCCACCATCTGGTAACAAGATCATAGTAATCACAAACCTTGATAATTTCTCCTAACGGTGTGGACATAGAAGGTTTTTCGGGGATTACAGGTTCTCCGGTAAAGGTATATGTTTTATGGTGGAGTCCTGATGTGATGGCAGCTTCCATCATTGCAAAGTTAAGAGAGTTCAGCCTGCTCAGGTATGCAAATCCTTTCTCACAGTGCTCTATATCTTCTCCGGTTGCAGTCTCAGGGATGGCAATGTCATGGAAATAGGCAGCCACTCCGACCCTTGTAAGCAGGTCTCTCTCTATTCCAAGTTGAGCTCCTGCTGCAATAGAGAGGATAGCAGTATTAGAAAGGTGGGTGGCAATATATTTTCCACGGAGACTGCTAAGAGATGCCAAAGTAAGGAGTTGAGATTCCTGAGAATCTTCAGAACCGTCAGTTATAAGGTCTATCGCGTTTTGCACATTTCTTAAAGCTTTCCGAATAGGAATGGGTCTTTTTTCATCAATTTTTGCCTTAAATAAGTGGTGGTCATCTATCATGCTTCTGTAAAGGAGCCTGGCAAGCTGTTTTTTATCAAGGATACTATAGACATCTTTTGATCCCGAAGAGTCTCTTTTAGACAAACCTATTTCTATGTCGTTTGTTTTCATAAGATCGAGAAAGTGTTCAAATACTGATTCTTGAGGAATGTTCTTTTTGATCGTATCAAGACCCAGGATAATGAAATTTATTATAGAGCTGTTTTTTGTCGAGGGTTGAAATGTCATGGAGGAAATTTGAAGGAGGATAAAAAAGTCCTCAAGATCATCAAAAGATATTTGAGAGCCTCTCTTCTTTTTTATTCTTTCATCGTTAATGTAGAAATCATTGCCGTCAAATGAAAAGCTCACTGCTTCTCCGGTTTTGGAAACAAAAAAGAATTTAATTGAGTCTCTGAATTTTTTCATGTTTTTTTCTACGGTATCGTTTCCGGGTCCATAGAGTTTTAACGATTTGACAAGAGCATTGAAAGCTATTGAAAAATCGTACATTTTTGCTTTTTCTATTTTTTCGGCACTTTCGAAAAAATCTGATGATATAGCATTTTTTATTTCATTCATAAGTGATCACCTGCAATTTCTTTGATCAATGCAACCGTCTCTTTATTGCCGGCAGTGAGTCCTTTTTTGAAAAAAGCCTTCACTTCCGGATCGTCAATATAAACAAGTAGAGATCTGAAAATTATCTCTTTTACCTTAATAACATTTTTATCGAACATCCCTCCTTTTTCATGGAAAATTGACTCAAGGCGGGGAAGCAGTCTGGAAAAAATTTCCGGTTTTAAAAGTTTACAGAAATGTCTGAGGTCTTCTTTCTTCATCTTTGACACAATTGAAAAAGTTGAGGCTTTTGATATTTGTTCAGAAAAAGGAGAGAGTGTCGGAGAATACAACAGGGCATCAACGGCTTTATTTTTCAAAAATGGATCTTCAAGAAAAAGATTGTTCGCCAACAGATCATAAAGATCGTTTCTGCGAAGGTCCACTATAAGTCTGAAATATTCACTTATTTCATCAGGTTCAAGCTTGCTGAGATTGGTATGGTGCATCATGCGGTTTACGATCGCTTTAACTTTAGGTTCTTTCAGTTCAAGAATCTTTCTGATAGCGATGCCGCGGATTTCTCTGGATGATGAAAACACGGCTTTTTCAAGAGCAGGTAATGCCTCTTCAATCGAAAATTCCGTCAAAACTCCGAGAGCTTCGACTCTTGCCTGTTTTTGAGGATGTGAAAGTGTCTGCCTGATCGCAGGAACAATACGGGGGTCTTGTTTCCCTCTCATGAGGTAGAGTGCGTTCCTTACAACTTTCCAGTCTTCATGACTTGTAAGAGCTATCAGTTCATCTGAAACTTCCATGTGTCCTGAGAAACTTTTAAGAACGGAGGTTCTTATTTCAGCTGAATCAATGGAGTTGATCATTATGACAAGATGTCTGGTCATAGATGGTGGAATCATTCCAAAAAGTTCCCCGATCGATTTTATTTCTTCAGGAGAAAAGTCACCTATGGAAGTAAAAAGATCGTTTATAAAGGTTTTGTCTTCCAGTGAAGAAAGTCCCGATTTTATCGTTCTATAGTAGTCCGGTTTAGTTTCCTTAAGTTTTTCAGCTATTTCTCTCAATGCTTTTATAAAGATCACAGCACCTTTTATGGAGCCGAAAAGAAGCAGTTTTTCCCAGATACGGGATGCAGTTTCAAGAAGTTCAAGACCCGATTCTGTTCCCTGTCCTGAAAGCAGCCTTTTTGAAAGCTCCTTTAAAAAACGGTTTACTACAAAATTATCACTGTTCCTTTTTAAAGCTTCTTCAAATTTTGTCATTTCCATTTTGCCGACAGAGTGGTTTGTGATCCTCTTATCAAGCAAAGCTTTCTGTTCGTTGTAGTTAACTTCTTCCTTTTCTCTAAAAATGGAGTTGGAATATCTCTCAAACTCCTCTTCTGAAAACTCAGAACCTTTTGAAGATTCAGAGGTTGAGTCATGCCCTGATCTTTCACCGTCACCTGTCCCTGAAGAAAATTCTTTTGCTAAAAACGGAGAAAATCCACTGTTTTTACTGTCAGCCATAGTTTGACTTACAAGCTCATCTTCAGTGATATATCCGATATTATCGAAGTTGTTGTCCCAAAGCAATGTGGGAAGGTCGTAGTCTTCGTTTGCAAAAAGAGTGCATTGCGCCAGTACATTGAAAAGGGCCGATATCTCTTCTCTTGATGTCCCTTTTTGAAAGAAAAGTTCCCTTAGACCGTCGTTATAGAGAAAGGAAACTATTTCGCTGTCTTTTTCAGTTGCTTCAAGAACAGTGTTGCCGAGCATTACCCCTTTTGTTGTAATTTTAAAAGAGATCGAAGGGATATCGTTCAAAATGGAATCGAGTTTCTGTTTGAACTGGTCTGCGAAACGGGTGAAAGCGGGATTGCTTCTTGGATAAAGCTTATAGCCTCTTATGACTTTCCCGAAAAGACCTATCAATTCCCGGACAGAATTGACAAGTTCTCTGTTTTCAGAAACCGAATCGGCATTTTCTTTAAAAAAATCAAAAACTTCTCTTTTTCTTTCAGCTGCTTTTACCATAAAATCACCACTTCAGTTACATAAACTTCTGCGCAATTTTAAGTCAAGATTTAAAAAAGAGCAACTAAAACAAGTTATTTTATTCTACTTTTTACTTTCATGCTTTTTTGCTGTGAACGGATCATCTTGTTTTGAAAACGGGAAATCCCTTTTTTATCAAGCATCATTTGGTACCATATTTCTCCGTATTTATCCATTTTATAGGATTTGTTGTTTTGAAAAGCAGTATGGTGATCTTTAAGTTTAGGGTTGCCAGGCATTACTTTAAGCCCTTTCATTAAAATTTCGAGAGCTTTTTCCCGGTTTCCCAACTCTGACTCGTAAAGATAGGATGCAAGGGAGTAGGCAAATGGATCTTTTTTATTAAATTTGATCAAAAGATTTATATCTCTGTCAATGCTTTTAAGGCGGTTATTTTTTATATGGCCTATGATCATCATGGCATATGCCGCCATTATTCTCGGATTGGAGTTTTGGAGATACTTATAGGCTTCTCCGAATTTTTTCTGGGTATAAAGTATGATACCGATCTGGCTATCTATCTGGGCTTTTCCAAGTATAACAAAGTTTTTAAGTTTATATCCTTCTTTTAAAACCGCTACAGCCCGTTCCGGACGCTGTTTTTGCAGATCATTGTTGGCGGCAAGAAAAACTGCCTGAAGTTTTTTTGAAAAGTATCTGGTTAAAAGTATAAAAGCAGCAGTTGCAATAAAAAGACCTATGAAAATACCGAAACCTGCATTTACGATAAAACCTATAGCGGTGCCGGTAACAGCTCCGGCAAAAAGTGCGATCAATAGACTCAGCATGACATCCTCCCTCAAAATCTACTGAACCAATGTAATTAGTAAGATTTTTATTTCAAGAAAATAAATCTATTGGAGCAAAAAAAACCTCCCTTAAACGGGAGGCCGAAAATTTTTATGAATCGCTTATAGCTTCTACAGGACACACAGGGACACATGCACCGCAATCAACACAAGCATCTGTTATTTCGTGAGCATCAGCTCCGGCAATGATAGCCTCTGTAGGGCACTCACTAACACAAAGACCGCAATTCGTACAAAGATTAGCATCAATTTTGTGAGCCATTTTTTTCTCCAAGCATTCAAATTAATAAAGACCTTAATGGTGACACTTTTTATCACTTTACATGTTCGTTTGTCAAGAAAATATAAAATTGACAATATGAGGGTGATTTGATAGTTTTAAATTCAGTTTTTTACTTAATTGTCATTGATGGGAGTCAGCAATGAAAAAACATGTTATTGTAGTCGGTGCAGGTCCCGGTGGTCTTACTTCAGCAATGATCCTTGCAAAAAGGGGATTTGATGTAACTGTCTATGAAAAAGATGAAAAAGTTGGAGGGAGAAATCAGGAGATCAGGCTTGGGAGCTACACTTTTGATACCGGTCCCACTTTTTTGATGCTTAAAAATATACTTGATGAAGTTTTTATGGAAGCAGGAGCAGATGGTGAAAAGTTATTGAATTTCCAGAAAATCGAACCTATGTACAGACTTGTTTATGATGATAAAGAGCAGATAAACCCTTCAGCAGATCACGAGTTCATGAAAAATGAGATAGCAAGGCTCTTCCCTGGAAAAGAAGATGCTCTGGATGACTATCTTGTTGATGAAAAAACAAGGTTTGAAAAAATGTTTGCATGTCTTCAGAAACCTTATGGAAAAATATCAGATTTCTTTTCATCCCAATTTATTAAAGCAGCTCCCCATTTTGCTCTGGGCAAATCTTTGATGGATGTTCTTACAGGTTACTTTGAAGATGAGAAGCTGGCTCTCGCTTTCACTTTTCAGGCGAAGTATCT
>SLOD01000137.1 GCA_007132725.1 Candidatus Sumerlaeota bacterium | reverse complement strand
TGCTGCTTTTTTATGCGGTTAAGAGTGAGCGGATGCCTTTGAAGGAGAAGGGTATTGTTCTTGGAGCTCTTGGTTATTTCATTTTTCCTTTTGATCTCATTCCCGATTTTATTCCGGTTATTGGATATGCGGATGATTTTGCAGTTCTTTATGCGAGACGGTGAGGATGGTTGTTACATTCATTGATGAACAGGTCATTAACGATGCGAGAGGTCAACTGAATGAATGGTTCGGCGATATTGATGAGGCGGAGCTGCAGAAGGTGCTTGGGATTTTGTCTTAATCCCCCCAGCCCCCTTTAACAAGGGGGAGAAAAACAGGTATATTCACTGCGAAAGCACGAAGTGGACATTTCGTCACTTTCAATTACAGATTTGCAAAAAAAAATGTGTGGGATAAACTGTGGAAGTTTTTTTGTAGAGGTTAATGATGAAGTTTTTAATTTTTCTCTCTGTTTTGTTTTTTGTTGCGGGTTGTGATCTTTCTTTGAAAAAGTATGAACATGAAGCTGTTGAAGATGATGACCGGGAAACTCCTGATGATACGGAACCTTTTGAGATCGTATCTTTAATAAGGTTAAAAACATCAACTCCTTTTGATTTGATGGAAGAATTCCGTCTGGACCAGGATGCTGTTTTGAATTTGGCCGATGGTTCAGTAAAAAGGGGTTTCAATCATGTTGACACTTCTTTTGAGATGGTTCCCGGAGATGTTATTCATATTCGGGAAAAGTTGCTTGAACTAATTGAAAATATTGGTTGTATGGATTGTAGTGAAAATGAGAATTTTCTTGAGATAAAATTTGAAGATGATGAAATATGTCATCTCTGCGATGATGAACTGCTCGCAGATATAGACTACTACTTACTTGTTCCTGTAAGAACGATGCTTTGGCCTTTTGAGCCTCAGGATGAACCTCATCCAGTGGGACACCATTCTGTAAGTTTTCAGAACTATTTTGAAGAAGAAGGAAACTACGACGGTGCCTATTTTCACCATGGTATTGATATTGTTATGCCGGGAACAGACGAGGTTCTTAATCAATATAAAGGGAGAGTTACAAAAATAGATCACTACAGGGTCGAAGATATAGGAGAGCATCCGCTCTATTTTGAAGTGGTTGTTGAAACAGTGAATGGACTTACTTTTGAATATCACCACATAGATAAGAATACTGTTCCGCAAAAAATATATGATGCTCTTGAAAGCGGTGAAGTTATTCCGGAAGGGGAGGTTCTCGGGAACCTTGTTTTCTGGCCCATGCCGGATGCTTTTTCTCAGAAATTTTTCCACCACATTCACCTCAACATAATGAATCAGGATAAAATAAAGATAAATCCGGCACTTTTGATGCTTCCTCAGAAAGATGAAACCCCGCCTGTAATAGAAGATATCTTCCTAATAGATGAAAACAGAACGAAAACACTTTCTGACTATCCTGACGAATCTTTTCATGTTGTTATAAAAGCACATGATTTTACGGATGCTGATCCGTGGCCTAATCCTGTAAGGTTTTCAGAAATTTTTATTCATGATCAATATGAAGAGCTTGTTTTCCATCATGCCGGATATGATTTTATTGCGATGATGGATAGTGATAAAAAAGCTTTTGTGTGTGACTATTATCTTTGTTTGATGGGGGGAGAAAGCTACAGCTACGGAGACTACTTTCAAAGAGAGTTTTTTGTGGTAGTTACAGCATTTGACATTGAAGGAAATATGACAGACTCTGTTGACCCCTCACTTTTTGATCCGGGAGAATATACCCTTTCTGTAAGAAGTTGCGATGAAAACGGAAATTGCACGGAAGAATCAATAATGATCAGTTTCTGATAAGGCTTAATTCATAACAGAACTTTTCCAGTATTTCCAGTCGACTCTGGCCATATCTCTTGTTATGGCATAAATCGCTCCGGCCCAGTAGTTTCTATATCCAAATCCCTTTGGCTTTCCTTTAACATAGGCGTAAAAAATCACATCCCGGTCTGCAATATTAAAGAAAACCACATAGTAATAAGCCTCTGCTTCAACACGATCCATCTTGTCTGCAATTAAAACCATGCCTATGTTGTTTTTCACGGAGGTGTTGACAGAATATTTTTTTACCATAGCTCTTATTTCATTTGCATTCAGTGGAACATGTTCTGAAAAATTTTTCATTTTTGCAGGATCAGCGGTCAGATTAATCTCTGAAATACTCTTAAAATCATGGGTTATTTTTTTTTCACCCGTCGCTTTTTCAAAATCATATTTCTTTTTTTCATTGAAAACCAACTCATTAATAGCATTGAAATATTTGTCTCTGATATGAGCCATGTCCAAATTTGTTCCTGCACCATGTCCGTGATCTCCGATAAGTCTCACTTTGGAATAATCAACACCAAAAAATGTGAAACCCGGTGCAGTAAAAACCGGTGCCGACAGTTGTTTAGAGCCGTTCATTGATACTGTGCATCTCGCTCTTGACTGTGCAAACAACACAAACGATGCAAGAATGATTGCAACTACTAATAACTTTTTCACCTCAACCTCTTTTTCAAAAAGTTAATCAATATAGCTGAAAAGAAATATACTGCAATGATGCAGCCGTCAAGTTTTTCTAAAATAAATTTGTCTTAGCAGACATCAACATGTCCGGAGTGACGGACGGTTCTGTTTTCCCACTTGATATGTCTGATAAAGCTGTTTCTTTTAAGTGAAATAAGAAGATCATTGACTGCATCGGGAATGACCGGCTCAGATTCAGAATGTTTTCCTTTACCTGTGATTATACGAAGTTTTGTTATTCTTCTTGCACGCATTTCTTTGACAACCGTTTCAACTTTTCTAACCGCTTCTTCTTTTGTCATGCCATGCAAATCAAGCTCATGATCAGGGTGCCCCGCAGGCATTTGAAACATATCAGCCTGCTCCTGCGCGGACGCACTCTTTTCCCTTCTATGTATTGCAAAATCAATGTCGGAATATTCTTCAAGAAGCTTTTCAAATTCACTTTTTTTGTCTTTATCGCTCATAAGACCCTCCATAAAAAGGCTTACTTAAAAACACCTTAAATCAATAAATTTGTCAAATTTTATCAAATTTAACCCATGATAACGGTGATAGAAAAGTTATGTATTTAAAACAGGTGCCACTTGATGAAATCTCTCTTATTTATCCTTTTCAAGATAAAAAACACCACCCCTGAAAAGATTATAGAAGCAAGCTCATTAAACTTGTTGAAAGAACTGGGAAAAGATATATGCAGAGTGAAAATATATGGACAAATTGTGACCTAACCCCCATGCTTCTATGCTTTGAAATATAATGAAGGATGGTGGTTTTCACGATTCACCACTAACCATTCTCAGCTCAGGGGCAGCTTTGCTGCCTTTAAACATAACAACCCCTTTTAATTTCGTCACGATATCCAAGTTAGTTTTGTCTTGCACACCTTTTTGTGTTTTTAAATTCCGTTTATTTGAATTATATTTAATATTGAAGTATATTTTGCCGTTAAGAAACGAGAACACGGTGATAAGAACATTTTGAAAAACTGTGAGAGCTCAATTTTTAAGGAATTGGGATATGAAATCAAATTAAGACGGGGTGGAGAATGAATCTTGAGAAAAGAACGCTGTTTGTTGACGACATAAAGCGAATCCTGTCAGAAGCCCGGACTCAAGCTTATTCTGCTGTTAATACTGCTATGGTTCAAGCTTACTGGTTAATTGGAAAGCGAATTGTAGAAGAAGAGCAAAACGGTGAAGAAAAAGCGAAGTATGGGGAAAAAATACTTCAAACTCTGGCGAGTGAGCTTTCTTCTGAGTTTGGGAAGGGTTTTGATGAACGGGAATTGCGTAGAATTAGACAGTTTTTTCTTACTTTTCCAATTCGGGACACACTGCGTCCCGAATTAAGCTGGAGTCATTATCGCAGACTTATAAGGGTGACAAATGAACAGGCAAGAGAATATTATTTGAAGGAAGCAGCGGATCAGCACTGGAGTTATAGAACTTTAGATAGAAACTGCAGCACTCTTTATTATGAAAGACTTTTAAGTTCAAAAAAGACAACACCTGTAATTGCTGAGATGGAAGAAAAAACAAAAGACTTTCAACAGGATAGCCTTGAATTTATTAAAGATCCTTATGTGCTGGAATTCTTGAAACTTCCTAAAAGCTGTAATTATACAGAATCAAATATGGAACAGGCACTTCTTGATAATTTACAGATGTTTTTACTTGAGCTTGGGAAAGGGTTTTCTTTTGTTGCCAGACAGCGACTTGTAAGAACAGAAACATCAGATTTTTATATTGATCTGGTTTTTTATAACTACATATTGAAATGCTTTGTTTTAATTGATTTAAAGACGAAAAAGCTTACACATCAGGATGTGGGGCAAATGGATATGTATGTCAGAATGTTTGATGATTTACAAAACACAGAGACAGATAATCCAACCATCGGTATTTTGCTTTGTTCTCAGACAGATCAAACTATCGCTAAATACTCTGTTCTTAATGAAAGCAAGCAGCTCTTTGCAAGTAAATATTTGCCCTACCTCCCGACAGAAGAAGAACTTGCAGCTGAAATTGAGAGGGAAAAGATGAATATCAGGCTCCGGATTGAGAAGGAAAAGATAGATGAAGATTAATCTCCCGATGATGAATACAGTTGTAATGATTCTCATAACCACCTACAAAAATGTTGAAATTGATTGACGCTCAATATCTTCTTTCTTTTTCATTTTTTTTCTGATATGTTGCTAACGGTGTTGAGTGATTATTGTGACCGGAGGGTTGATGGCTGTCGCGGCAAGTGCTCTTGAAACCCCTATGATGAAGCAGTATCTGTCGTTCAAAGAGAAGTATCCTGATGCCATTTTATTTTTCCGTCTGGGTGATTTCTATGAGATGTTCTTTGAAGATGCCGTCACAGCTTCAGAGATCCTCGGAATAACTTTGACCACAAGACATAAAGATGCAGATATTCCCCTTGCAGGTATCCCGTGGCACAGTGCCGATACCCACATAAGAAAACTTCTTGAAGCAGGCAAAAAAATAGCAGTCTGTGAGCAGATGGAAAAGCCTGACAAGAAGAAAAAAACAGTCGAAAGAGCCGTTGTAAGAATTCTTACTCCCGGAACAATTGTTGAAGAAAGTTCGCTTGTTGAAGAAAAAAGCAACTGGCTTCTGGCTTTAAGTTGTGACAAGTCAAGCGCAGGAGCGGTCTGGACAGATGTCAGTTGCGGAGAAGTTTATTTTGCTCAGTGTTCAAAAGATGAAATGAGCGACCTCATAAGGATGCTTTCTCCCAAAGAAGTGATACTTGCTTCTCCTGTTCCCGGTTTTTGCGGAGAAGCGGTTGACGAGGAAAAGTTTGATTACTGGGTTCCTTCAGAAAACTCAGTTAAGTATCTTGAATCATACAAAGACAGGCTTGATTCTCAAGCTCTTGAAAAGGCTCTTGAAACTGCCCTTTTCTATCTGGATGGACTCTATTTTGGAAATTTTCCCCCTTTAAGAGGTCCCGAAAGATGGAAAAGCGAAGATACAATGAGCCTCGATTACAACACTTGTGCAAATCTTGAAATAGAAAAAACTCTTATCGGCGGCAATAAAGAAGGGTCTCTTCTTTGGGCTATTGACAGAACAAAAACTTCAATGGGCAGGAGACTTCTTTCAAATATTATCAAAGCTCCGCTTAAAAACAAAGAGCTTATCCTTAAAAGACAAACTACTGTCTCAACCCTTTTTGAGCAACTCCCTTTTCTTGAGAAATTGAGAAAAAAGCTTTCTGATATCAAGGATTTCGAAAGAACTCTCAGTCGAATATTGGTGCGTAGGGGCGGCCCGAGGGAAGTGTTGCTCCTTTCCGAGTCTCTTTTGGCTGTTTTTGAATTGAAAAAGGAAGTAGGGTCAAGAGACGATCTGCCGTTTTTCACCAACGATACCCCTCTTGACATTTCGCCTGAAACGGTAGCTGACTGGAGAAAAAGATTTGTTGATGAACCCCCTTTCAACTACAAGGAAGGCGGATTTATTGTTCCTGAATATTCTGAAGATCTTTTTGAACTTTCAGATTTGATAGTCAATTCTAAAAAACACATTGCAGCTCTTGAAGAAAAAGAGAAGTCCGCCACAGGAATAGCAACCTTAAAAGCAGGATTTAATAGAGTTTTTGGATATTATTTTGAAGTGAGTAAAAGATTTTCAGATAAAGTTCCGCCCCATTTCATTAGAAAACAGACAACCGCCAACGGTGAAAGATACTTCACAGATGAACTTAAAACTCTTGAAGAAAAAATTCTTAATGCAAAAGAACGGTTGACAGAGCTTGAGCTTGAAGTTCTTGAAAACACTGTAAAAGAGATCGAGCAATTTGAATCAGACATTCAGATCCTTGCAAGGTTTACAGCATGGCTTGATACATTGTGCGGTTTTGCCAAGCTTGCCATAGAAAAAAACTATTGCCGTCCAGAGATAACGGACAGGGAAGAGATAGAGATCGTTGATGGAAGACACCCTGTTGTCGAATTTTCCATTGCTAAAGGGTCTTATGTTCCGGCAATGGTTGATATAGGTGGAAAAGATAAAAGATTTTCAATTATTACCGGACCCAATATGGGTGGAAAATCAACAATTATGAGGATGACCGCACTTACCGTTCTTCTTGCTCAGTGCGGCTCGTTTGTTCCTGCCAAAAGTGTAAAAACAGGGATTTTTGATTCAATTTATACGAGAGTGGGAGCAAGCGACAACCTTGCAAAAGGGGAGTCAACATTTCTTGTTGAAATGAAGGAAACCTCTGCTATTTTAAATTCAGCAACATCAAAAAGTCTTATAATCCTTGATGAAATAGGTCGGGGGACAGGAACTTATGATGGAATAAGCCTTGCCAGGGCAATTGCAGAATATATCATTGGAAAGATCGGGGCAATAACTTTATTTGCCACCCATTATCATGTTCTTACTGAATTAGCGGAAGACTTCTCTTCTGTTGTAAATTATCATATGAGTGCACGGGAGTATGGGGGAAAAATAAGATTCCTTTATCAGATGAAAGAAGGTGGCAGCAGCCGGAGTTTCGGCGTAGAAGTGGCAAAACTTACTGACATGCCCAAAGAAGTTATAAAAAATGCCGAAAAAATACTTAAAGATATGGAGCGGACTGACAGAAGGCTCAGGTTTGAAAGCGGCAGTTCTCTTCAGACAGATATTTTTTCAATAGGAGTTGATAAAAATGAGGCAACTCCTGAATATCTTCAAGATGTTGAACAAGTTTTGCAAAATATAAAACCTGATGAAATGACACCGAGAGATTCAATGAATATCATTTTTAAACTTTACGACCTTATAAACAGGAAAGAGGAGAACTGAAATGGTAAAAGTTAGAGAGAGTATTAAGGCGATAATTCCCTATAAACCGGGGAAGCCTATTTCTGAAGTCGAAAGGGAGCTTGGTCTGACAAACACTGTAAAACTTGCAAGCAATGAAAATCCTCTGGGAGTTAGCCCCCAAGTTGTTGAAGCTGTAAAAAAAGCAGCGGAAGAGATTAATTTTTATCCTGATGGAAATGCTTTTTATCTTAAAAATGCAATAGTTGAATACCACAAAAACAGGGGGGAAGAGCTAACTTCTGAAGAGATCGTTGTCGGCAACGGATCGAATGAAGTTATAGATATTGCTATAAGAACCCTTGTAGAGCAGGGAGAGGAGCTTGTAGTTTCACAGCAGGCTTTCATAGTCTATGAACTTATATCTAAAGCAGCAGGGATAGATTTCAAACTTGTCCCTCAAAAGGACAACCGTCTTGATATTGACGGATATATCGCTGCAATAACACCAAAAACCAAGATGATATGTCTTGTAAATCCCAACAATCCGACAGGAACATATTACACCAAAGATGATTTTGAAAAACTGCTTAACGCAGCCCCGAAAGAAGCTATAATTCTAATTGACGAAGCTTATGTTGACTTTGCAGATGTTCCGGATTATCCAAACTCCATAAACTACAGAGATAAATTTAAAAATATGATAATCTGCCGTACTTTTTCAAAAGCTTTCGGAATTAGCGGAGTGAGACTCGGATATGGTGTTACAACTCCTGAAATTGCCGACTATATGAACAGGGTGAGAGAGCCTTTCAATGTCAACAGTATCGCACAGGTCGCAGGAATTGCAGCTCTTAAAGACACCGAGTATTTAAAGAAAGCAATTGAAGTGAATACGTCGGGAAAAGAGTATTACTATGCTGAATTTAAAAAACTTGGACTGGAATATCTCCCATCACTTGGCAACTTTATTCTTGTAAAAGTGGGGGAAGAACCATCTTCCGGAAAAGAGTGTTTTGACTTCCTTCTTAAAAAGGGAGTTATTGTCCGTCCTATGGGTGGATACGGATATCCTAACTGGATAAGAATATCTGTCGGACTTGAAGATCAGAACAGAACTTGCATAAAATATCTTGAAGAATATCTGAAAGGTTAAAAATTTTAACTACTTGGATTCTATAGAAAAATCATTCCGACATAAAAACATTTCATTTACAACCTCATTTTTCACTTTCAATAAAAGAAATTATTTCTTTAAATGAATTAAGAACAGTTGTTCCTGTTTTTTTAAGTCTTTTAACACTGTTATGACCTCTTGGAACAAGAATGGTTTTAAACCCCGCTTTTTGGGAAACTTCAAGGTCGTGAACAGTGTCCCCAATAAAAAGAACTTTGTGAGGATCGGCACTCAGTTTTTCTTTAATTTTTTTGGCAAGATGTGATTTTCCTTCTCCGTAATGATCTTCGATCCCCTGTATGAATGAAAAGAAGTGGTCTATCCCAAGTTTTTTGACATGTCCATTCAGCCATTCATGTTTCATGGCTGAAAGAATCCCTCTTTCGATCTGGTTGTCCTTTAGATAATGAACAAATATTTTTACATCCTCAAACAGTTTTATTTCAGAGATATCTTCAAGATAATAATCAACAAATTCTTTTGATATTTCCTCCCATTCGTTTTCAACATCCAGATTAAGTGTTTTATAGTAGTTAATCACTGGGAATTCAAAAATTTCAGTATAATAATCGACCGTAATAGGATCCATTCCCCGTTTTTTGAGCATTCTATTCATCGCTTTTACACTGAGCCAGGCATCATCTATGAGAGTCCCGTTCCAATCAAAGATAACCGTTTCAAATTTTTTAACCACCATCATTCTCCGTTATTTTAAGACCAACTTCTTTTAATATTTCGATACATCCTTCAAGACCTTTTGTCGTATCAATGATGTAGTCAGCAAAAATTTTTTTCTCATCAAAAGGCAGTTGAGACATTACCCGCTCTTTTGCCTCTGACAAGCTGAGATTGCTTCTTTCCATTACTCTTTTTAATTGAACATCGGGATCACATGTTGTAATGACAACCTTTTCAAAATGTTTTTGCCAACCAGCCTCTATAAGTATCGCTGCTTCAAAAATAACAGGGCTTTTTTCAGAAAGGAGCTTAACTTCAGATAAGACTTTTTTAATAAGTTCAGGATGAACTATGGTGTTGAGAGCATTAAGTTTAGATTTGTCACTAAAAACTTTTCTGCCAAGCATTTGACGGTCAACAGCACCGTTTTTAACAACTTCCTTTCCAAAAACCCGAGAAATACTATCAACGATCCTTTGTTTTTGTAATACTTCATGCCCGACAATGTCAGCATTTAATATTTTTATACCATAGTTTTCAGATAAATATTTGGAGACAGTGCTTTTCCCTGTTGCTATTGAGCCCGTTAATGCCCAAACTGGATTATTTTTTCTGCTCATCACGGAAGCGGAGATGTATTCTAATATAATAAGGTTTTTTCCCGGGAATATCTCTGATTTTTATGATTTGTCCGTCTGCAAGTTTTTTCGGCATTTTGTAAGTAAAAGTTGTTCCATCAGGCATCTGAACTGTTTGAGGTACCCCTTTCATAACCTCATCGGCATAGATTATCTGATCAAGGACTATCGCATCAGAAGGGAGAGAAGCACTTACCTTACAAGAAGCCGTTAAAAATGTTGCCATCAGCAAAACAACTGTGAACCCGGCAAAAATTTTCATCGCAACCTCTTCAAGAATTGACAGAACATTATATAATAAAATGAAACCATCTCAAATTTTAATGCTGTTTCTGTTCAAATATCAGCCGACATTTTCAAGTCCGGTATCGCGGGAAAAACTTTCTTTTTCATTTTCTTCAAGTTTTTTCTGAATGATGTTCTGCCACTTTTTGGCAAACACAGCGGGTTCTTCTTTCACTTTTACCGGCTTAAAAAATTCAATGCTTATGTCTATTTTTTTTCTGCCGAAAAGATCTAAAAGTTGGGGCAATATTTTTTTATTGACACTCCACACAAGAGCTTCTCTTTCAGAAGGCGAATCTATAACACACGCCTCAACTGTTTTATCAAGCCGTTTAACTGCAAAAAAAGACCCAGAGTTAAAAGGCTGCCTTTTTGATCCGGGGGTGAACTTGCCTTCGGGGAAAAGAATGATGCGCCCCCCCCTTTTTAATAGCCTTATAAGCTTAAAAAGAGCTTGGGTTCTCAACATCGGGTTTTCCATATTAATGAAAATGTTTCCTGTCCTGGTAAGTGCTTTTCCAGTAACAAAAACATTTTTGGCACCATCTTTAATAGCAAAAGTAGCTGGATAAAATGAAAGAAGTACCGGAATTTCATGAAAACCGAGATGGTTGGCGATTATCATATCTCCCATGGGGCCTGTGCGTTCATTTTTTTGGATAATGTTTATTCCAAGGATTTTTACCATTCCTTTGCCCCAGAACATTGATGCGCTGTAAAACTCTTTCTTTTTGAATACAACTTGCGGAATACAGACAAAAAACAAATAAAGAAAAGATGTCCATATGACAAAGGCGAAAAACCTTATCAAGAATCTTGTAGCTTTGATCAAATTAAAAACCCCGGCCTTTTCCTAACTGTAAAAACCATAATTTATGTTGACCGGAATCAGATGTAAGTGGTCAACCTCCGCTAAAGGTATCGTAAAAAGTATTGATTTTCAAGATTTTATTGTAAAAACTCTTTTGAGTAGAATTTTTAGACAATGAAAAACTAAACTCAAAGCTGACAAAATACTTTGCAAAAATAAATATTCCTGCTAAAATGCATACGATTTTTTCACTGTTTTGGAGGTAGGTTATGCTTAAGTTTTCAAGAAGGTGTTCAAGATGTGGTGTAGTAGAGTCGGCTGAAACTTGTTATGAAAGACATTTCGTCCACTCTTTCAATGAGGTTTTGTGTGATCTTTGTGTTAAAAATCTTTTGGAAAAAGGTCAGATCGCGGAAGTTAAAGATGATAGTGGAAATCTTCACTACAAACAAAACCTGGAAAATATTTACAAGAGAATGCTTGAAATAGAGGCCGAAAACCAGAATCTCGAAGATAAAATGTATAAGAACAAAAGACTTCTAAGAAGGCTTGAAAGGATCAGAGATTTTGTTGAAATGAATAAAGTTGACCGGGATGCCGGAGAACCTGAAAGCTCCGAAGAATAGTTTTTAATGGCAAAAAGAAAAATGAGCCGCATCAACTTTAAAGTTGATGCGATATTGAGCTATAAAAAATTTTCTCATAAGTGTTGTGTCAGAAATATCAGCTTGACAGGCCTTTTTCTTGTTACTGACAAGGATGTTCAAGAAGGTGAAAATGTAACCGTGACAGTTATAGTAGAATCGGAATCAACTGCCGGTCAAATAGTTCTTCAATGTAAGGTGACAAGAAGAGACAAGGATGGAGTCGGGCTTGAATTTACAGAAATGCCTCTTGATTCATACATGTTTCTTAGAAATATAGTTGCCTATAACTACGGAGATTTCAATACGATAGATCAGGAATACTGCCGGCATCTTGCGTCCAGAAAGATCAAAACCCCCGGAGAATAGGATGGCTTCTGAAAAAAAAGCTTCTTTCGGCTCCAAAGTTGCTGTTAATCTTGAGGGAAAATTTCAGGATGGCACTGTTTTTGATACGACCGAAAATGATATTCCTTTTATATTTGAAGTGGGAGAAGAAGATGTTCCTGAAGGCTTTTCTAAAGCTGTTGACGGACTTTCCGAAGGTGAAACAATAACTGTTGTGTTAACTCCTGACGAAGGTTACGGTTTCAGAGACGAAGCTCTTGTAATCGAAATTTCTGATGAATTGCTTGAATATGAGGGTCTTGTTGCCGGAGACTTCTGTGAAGTTAATATGCCGGGCATAGGTATCGTTGAAGTTACGGTCGTTGAGATCAGAGAGCATACTGTCATACTCGATTTTAATGATCCTCTTGCCGGGAAAACAGTTGTTTATAAAATAGAGTTACTGAAAATTTACTGACCGATGAAAATTTTTTTTAAAGTTTACTTTAAGCCTTTAGTTCTTGCAATTATAGTGTTTTCAATACTTGTTTCGGGAGGAGAGACTGTTTCTTTGCTTCCTCCAGTGGTTGCAATAGGGCTGGCTTTTGTTACTAAGCAAGTTCTTCTTTCACTTTTTTGCGGGGTGTGGTGCGGAGCTGTTCTTAAACTTGTTGCTGATCAGAAAATGCCTGCAATAAATGCTTTGTTTTCAGGTTTTTTCCGTGTGGCGGACACCTATGCAGTAAAAGGCATGTCTGAAGAAACCCATGTCATGATAATACTTTTTTCTTTAATGATAGGGGGAATGATCGGTATAATTACAGCATCAGGCGGTATGCATGGAATCGTTAACCAGTTTTCTAAAAAAACAGACACAGGAAAAAAAGCTCAGCTTTTTGCATGGGGTAGCGGACTTGTAATTTTTTTTGATGATTATGCCAACACGCTCATTGTCGGTAACTCTATCCGTCCTCTTACAGACAAGTTCAAGGTAAGCAGAGAAAAGTTGAGTTTTATAATAGACTCAACTGCTGCTCCTGTTGCATCTGTTGCTGTATTGAGCACATGGATCGGTTATGAAATAGGTTTGATAGGGAGTGCTTTGAGAAGCATCGGGGTAGACCTTGATCCTTATTCGGTTTTTATTTACTCTCTTCCATACCGGTTTTATGCGTTGCTGTTACTTGCATTTATCCCTGTTTATATTTTTCTTAGAAGAGATTTCGGCCCGATGCTGAAGGCGGAAAAAAGGTGTTTAAAAAGTTCTGGAATAGAAGACAACTATAGAGATGTAAAGGACTTTTCTGATTTTAAAATGCCACCTGAAAATAAATGCAAGTGGTATACTGCGGCAATACCGATAACGGTTCTTGTTTTAATGACTTTTGGGGGTGTTTTTATAAGCGGATATCTTTCATTTGAAGGAAATGAATGGAGTTTGAGAGAAATAATCGGTGCTTCCGATCCATTCAAGGTGCTTATATGGGGCTCTTTAAGTGCTTCGGTAGTTGCAGGTGCAGCAATGATGATAAGCGAAACAGGAACCTTGACAGATGTTGTTTCTGCATGGATAGAAGGTGTGAAGTCAATGGTTACGGCAATGATAATTTTAGTGCTTGCCTGGGCATTGAGCACGGTTGTGACCGAATTGAAAACTGCCGAGTATATTTCGTTTTTACTTTCCGATACACTTCCATACTGGTTGTTACCCGGACTTGTTTTTCTTACTGCTTCAGCAACCAGTTTTGCGACAGGAACATCATGGGGAACAATGGCTCTTCTTTTTCCCACTACGATACCGCTTACAGTTCCCCTTGCTCTTGCCGGAGGGATTCCTGCCGGTGAAATACACAGCTATATTTATTGTGTGACCGGCTCTATTCTTACAGGAGCTATTTTTGGAGACCACTGTTCCCCGATATCGGACACCACTATTATGGCGAGCATGTCTTGCCGGGTAAGCCATATTGAGCATGTGAGAACACAAATGCCCTATGCTCTTGTCATAGGTGCCATATCATTTTTTATAGGATATCTTCCGGCAGGGTTTATGATAAATCCTTTCATCCTTTTTGTTCCCCAATTTATTGCAGCCTATATTATTTTCAGATACATTGGAAAAAGGGTGGGTTAACAATATTTCCTTTAAAAGTCAGAAAACACCTGAATTAATAAATTTTACAACAATTTCTTTTATTTTAGGTGCGGCAGATGTAGCTTTTTCATGAAATACTTTTAGGAACATATTGTCCATTGACGGCTCGGGATCACGGTTGTTAAGTATGGAAAAGTTAAAACAGCTTGCGATTCCTCCGGCATCTATGACATATCCTGAAGTGCCGATAGCAACAAAAAGTCCCGAACTTGTTTTTTCAATGGTTTTGTACAGCGTTTGATAGGCTGGAGCTGGTTCATGGAACATCACTACATTGTGTCTTATGTTTGAACTTTTGCATTCGGGGCATTTTTTTCCTTTTATGGATTCATATTTTATATTCCAGATGTTAAAACAGTTTTCACATCTGAGATCACACAGCGTTCCATGCAGATGAACTACATCGGGACAGCCTGCTTTTTCAAGCAGATCATCAACATTCTGGGTCAGAACATGAATTTCTTCAGGGAAAGATTTTTTAAGTTCCGCTATCATGAAGTGGGCAGCATTGGGAACTTTATCTTTAATATCACTTCGTCTCATATCGTAAAAATCGAGAACTTTTTCTCTGTCTTTTCTAAAACCTTCGGCAGAACAAACCTCCATGATGTTAAACTCATTCCACAAACCATTTGAGTTGCGGAAAGTTCTTATTCCTGATTCTGCAGACAGACCTGCACCAGAAAGAATTAGAACATGGTTCATGGTTTTTTCTCTGCGATAAGCTTTATTGACTCGTAAATGAACCATGCGGCATCATTCATAAATTGAGGGTTTTCGATACAGGCCCGGTCTTCGGGTGAAGTAATGTAGGCCATTTCAAGCAACAGCCCCGGAACAGTTGTATCATCAAACAGCATTATTCCGTATTTTTGTGTGAACATATTCAGGGGAAGTTTCCAGACGGAATATAGGTTTGTTTTCAAAAAGAGATTTCTTATAATGTACCCGTAATAAAATGAACGGTTGGCTCTGTCGTAGCTTTTTGCTTTTGTTTCGATGTTACTGCTTAAATTGTCAGGAGCATAATATATTTCAAAACCCCTGTTTGTTGAAAGAAGTTTTTGGCTGTTAAAATGTATTGAAATGAAAAGATCAGGTTGAAGTTTTTCTATGATCTCCACCCTGCTTCTTACGGGGAGGTCAACATCTGTGGTTCTTGTAAAATGCAGTGTAACATTTTTTAACGGGTGTTTGTTAAAAAAAGCGCGAACCCTCATTGACAGATCAAGGGTCAAATCTTTTTCCATAATATTTTCGCAAACAGCACCTGTGTTGCTCCCACCATGACCGGGGTCTATAACAACAGTAAGCCGGGTTTGTGCCTGAATTGAAAAAAAAATAAAAAAAGGGAGAAAAAAGATAAATTTTCTTAAGCTCATTTTCCCGGTTTTGTTAAAATGTGGCGGTAAAACCTGTCAAGGTCTGATCTGTCAGAAAAGTCGAGAGTAAGGGTTATCCCTGATTTTTTTTGTTTTATCATCACCTTGGCTTTTGTATTGTCTGAAATCTCTTTTTCCATTTTGAGCCACAGGCGGGTAGTTTTATTTTGAGGCGGTGTTTTTCCTTGCCCGGAGTTTGCAATTTTTTCGACCTGTCTGGCTGTAAGTTTGTTTTCAATTATCCTTTCTAAAAGCACTTCCTGTTCTTCTTTTTCAAGAACAGCAAGAGGCCTTGCCTGTCCTACAGAAATAGTTCCATTTCTTACAAGATCCTGAATTTTTCCACTTAAATTGAGAAGTCTCATATAGTTGCTTATTTCGCTTCTGCTTTTGCCCACTTTTTCTGAAAGCTGTTGCTGAGTATAGTCAAATCTTTTAATAAGTTCGGCATATGCTTCTGCAACTTCTATCGGATTAAGATCTTCTCTTTGGAGATTTTCTATCAGAGAAACCTGATAATCTTTTTCTCCTTTAAAAAGAATGACTTTCAAGTCTGTCAAGCCGGCTATTTTTGCAGCCCTGAAGCGTCTTTCTCCAGTAATTATCCTGTATTTCCCCCCTTCTTTTTTTACAAGAATAGGTTGGATAATGCCGTATTGTTTGATTGATGCCGCCAACTCTTTAAGCCGTTGTGCATCGAATCTTTTTCTAGGCTGATCTTCGGTCGGAACGACCATTTCGATAGGGATTGTAATATAGTCATTTTCTGAACCGGTTTTTATTAAAGCATTCAGACCTTTACCAAGTTTTCTTTTTTTTTCTATCACTTTTTCCTCCTTCTTTCTTTTTTTAGAAACTCTTCAGCAAACCCGAGATATGCTTTTGCTCCTGCAGAAGAGATGTCATATAGAACAATGGGAGTTCCAAAACTGGGAGATTCGCTTAATTTTACATTTCTTGGAATAACAGTATTAAAAACACGATCTTTAAAGTGTTCCCGGACATCGTTTTCAACTTCATATGTCAGCTTTACTCTCTTATCATACATGGTCAACAATATTCCCCCGATTTTCAGATCCGGGTTTATAGACCTGATATTTTCAAGAGTTTCAATTATTTTGCTTAAACCTTCAAGAGCAAAATATTCACATTGCATGGGTATAACAACTTCGTCTGATGCAACAAGGTTGTTGATGGTCAGAATGTTGAGGCTTGGAGGGGAGTCCAGAATGATAAAATCAAATTTGTTCTTCAGTTTCTCAAGGGTTTGTTTAAGTACGAACTCTCTTTCTTCGGTTTGAAGCAGTTCAATTTCTGCTCCGGTCAGTTCTTTGTTACATGGAATTACTTTCAGGAAAGGAAGAGAAGTGTTATAGACAGCTGTTACATCGGGGTCGGCCATCATATCGTATATGGTGTTGAAAGATTCTCCCTGTATGGAGCTCATGGAGGTGGCATTGCCCTGAGGATCCATATCGACCAGAAGGACTTTTTTTTCTAAAACTCCAAGGCATGCCGCAAGGTTGACTGCTGTGGTAGTTTTTCCTACACCGCCTTTTTGATTTACAACAGAAATGATTTTTCCCATCTTTCCTCCTGTTCAGGGAATAGAATAAAACACCAGCCGTTGTTTTTTGAACAGATTTTTCTGCCACTCTAAAACAGCTTTTGTTATTTCCTCGTGTGTAGCTTCTTTATCCTGAAACCGCCTTTTTACGAAATCTTCAGTTATTTTATCTCCGAGCAATCTCATTTTTATCATAGTTTTAAACTCAAGGTCGGATATTTCATATCTTTTCAGGAAGTCATTCATGTAAACATTTGCTTTATAAGTTTTCACTTTTCTGTCAACTTCTTCATCTTCGACAGTAATATTTTTTTCTTTTGCTTCCTGAAAAGCGATGATCCTAAAAATTACAAGGTCAAGTATCTTTCGTTTCAGTTCGGGAGAAAGTGATGTGTCTGGAGGGATGTTGTTTTCTATGTTTATAAGTTCTCCCTCCTGTATAATTTCTGAATATGTAATTGCTCTGCCGTTAAGGTTTGCAACTACTGTTTCAACAATTTCAGCAGATTGAGCTTTAAACAGAATAAAAACTGTAAGAACGGCACAGATGAAAATTTTCATTCGCTTTCTCCTGTCCTGTTTCTTCCGTAAAGCTGATCACCGATCATGTTTAAAAATTCTTCTTTTCCCAATCCTGTTACAGCAGATACAACCGGACATCCAGGGTTTTTGTTCTTTATCATATTTATCATGTTTTTTGAAATTTTGTCAGCTTTTGTAAATACAGGGGTGAATTCTATTTTGTGGTGATCCAGAAAATCTATCATTTCCTGATCATTATCCATAACCCCGTGTCTTGAATCAATAAGGAGAAAAACATCCTGGATCTCATTTCTTTTTAAAAGATAAAGTTCTATCAACTTTCTCCAGGCTTCTCTTTCTGTTTTTGATCTGGCGGCAAATCCATATCCGGGAAGGTCTACAAAATAAAAGCAGCTGTTAACAAGAAAATAGTTCAACAAAACAGTTTTTCCCGGCTTTTTACTTGTTTTAACAAGACCTTTTCTCCCAAGGACCATATTCATCAAACTTGACTTTCCCACATTGGATCTGCCGATAAATGCAAACTCAGGAAGTCCGTCAACCGGAAGATCTTTAAGAGCCGAAGCACTTTTTATAAACAGGGACTCTTTTATTATCACTGTCCGCCTCTGTTAAGTTCTCTGTAACCTATATCTTTTCTGTAATATGCACCCTCAAATGAAATTTTGTGGACATTTTTATAAGTGTTTTCAATTGCTTCTTTAATAGAATTCCCGGAGCTGGTTACCATAAGGACTCTTCCTCCGTCAGTAACCATCTTTTTGTTTTTATTGTAGACAGTGCCTGCGTGAAAGACAGAGCAGTTGTTGTCAACAGTTTCAAGTCCGTTTATAAAAATTCCTTTTCTATATGAACCGGGATACCCCTCAGAAGCCATTACAACTGTTGCCCCGTAACCTCTTTTCCATGACATTTCCGGTAAGTTTTCAAGAGATCTCTCGATACAGCCTAAAAAATACGGAACAATATCACTTTTGAGCATGAACATGAGAGGTTCTGTTTCCGGATCTCCAAATCTGACATTATATTCAAGCACATAAGGCGATCCATCAACTATCATTAAGCCAATGTATAAAACTCCCCTGTAATCTATCTCTCTTTTTTTAAGTTCTCTAAGAAGGGGGACTGTTATAAGAGACTCAATTTTTTCATAAAGTTTATCATCTGCAAAAGATACCGGTGTGTATGCTCCCATTCCGCCGGTATTCGGACCTTTGTCTTCTTCAAGAAGAGCTTTGTGATCCTGAGAAAAAAGGAGCTTTTTTACATTTGAGCCGTCAGTGAGAAGAAGGAGAGAAAGCTCTTCTCCTTTAAGGAACTGTTCAATTACAACTTTTGAGCCGGCTTCTTTAAATTTTCCACCAAGCATTTCAAAAAGTTCTTTTTTTGCAGTTTCATAGTTTTCGCAAATAATGACACCTTTTCCGGCAGCAAGTCCGTCTGCTTTTAAAACCACAGGAAAATCAAAGTTTTTAAGCATTTTCTTGCCTGCTTCATAATCAGATGCTGTTGAAAATGAAGCAGTGGGAATATTGGCGGATTCCATTACTTCTTTTGCAAAAGCTTTGCTTGATTCAAGAGTTGCCGCGACTTTGTTTACTCCGAATACTTTAAGTCCCTTTGATTCAAAAAGGTCTGTTATCCCTTTTGCAAGATAATCTTCAGGACCGACAACAGTAAGGTCAATATTCTCTTTCAAGGCAAAATCTGAAAGAGACTCAATCGAGTCATTAACGATATCTGGAATGTTTGCGATTTGAGAAATTCCTGCATTGCCCGGGAAAGCATACACTTTTTCCACGATCGGGCTTTGAGCTATTTTCCATGCAAGGGCGTGCTCTCTTGCCCCTTTTCCAACGACCAGGACTTTCATTGAATACTCCGCATATTAAAATTTTCAAATCAGCTCCAATATAATATTTATAACAGACAGATTATCAAGAAAGATAAAAAAAATTAGATATACACAGCTCTTATCTCACGAAAAATCCGTGTTTTTAATAAAGTCGAGGTCAATGAAATTGGCTTCCGCTCTTGCATAAACTTCGTTTCTAAAAATCAAAGAAGACTTCAGTTTATATAAAGGATACCTTTTAAAAACAATCTCTGAAAGAAGCTCAACTTCAGCGTTGAAGGGAACAGATTTAACAAACCTTATTTGCAAAGTAGCTGTAACTGCCTCGATGTTTTGAGAAAAAAGGGAATGTGTCATAGCACTGTCAAGAAGAGCACTTATAACTCCGCCATGCAAAATACCTGAATATCCCTGATAGCGGTAGTCACCTTTAAATCTGCCGGAAATTTTGTTTTCTCCTGCTTTTTCAAAATTGAGATGAAAAGATGCCGGATTTTTTGTTCCACACATCAGGCAGTGTTCATGAGATTCAATGTTTTTAATGGTCGCAGACATTTTTCCCCGATTCAAGTTTACCGTTCATAAAATTGTTCACAAGCTCTTCAGGAGTTAAAGATGGTGCCCCCACTATCACTTCAATGTTGTTTGATTGAAACAGTGTCTGTGCTCTTTGTCCCATCCCGCCTGCTATTATCATGTTAACTTTTTTTTCTGCAAGCCACCTTGGTAAAAGCCCCGGCTCATGCGGTGGGGGCACAACATCCTCTCTGTTTTTAAGCTCTTTATTTTCCATATCAAGGTCAACAATGGCAAATGTGCCGCAGTGACCGAAATGGAGACATAATTTTCCTTCTGTAAGTGGAATAGCTACTCTCATCTTTTTCTCCTACAATTGGTTGGTAATGTTTTTCCAAATATTTTTTATTTCCTGAGCTGTTATTCCATTTGAATATTCAACAACAGCTTTTCCATTTATATGTGCTTTTGTAACATCCTGACTTATTGAAACTCTTCCCGGGACAAAAGATCCTGAATTTTCTGCATATTTCTCAATTTCATTTGTAATTTCGTGATTTATATCCCATTTGTTCACAACAACGAACGATTTGATATTAAAGTGTTTTGCAAGTGTAAGGACTCTTTTAAGATCGCTCATTCCTGATAATGTCGGCTCCGTTACAATCAGGACTGCATCGGCTCCTGTAATTGAAGCTATTACAGGACACCCTATTCCGGGAGGACCATCTGTTATTATGTATTCAGATTGATTTTTTTCAGCTATTTTCTTTCCATTTTCCCTTACCACTGTAACAAGTTTTCCTGAGTTTTCTGCTCCGATACCAAGTTTTGCATGAACAAAATCTCCGAATCTTGTTTGGGAAACATACCGCTCACCGCATAATCTTTCAATAAAATCAATGGCTTTTGCTGGGCAGAAATAAGCACACACTCCACACCCTTCACAACTTGTTTCTCCAACAGAATATGAACCTGTTTCTTTATCAAGCTCAATTGCATCAAATCTGCAAAGTTCTTTACACAATCCACATTTTATACACTCTTTTTGTCTTATGAGTGCACCTTTTCCACTATAAAAATCATGGTTTTCAGTTATTTCAGGTCTCAAGATCAAAAAAAGATCGGCAGCATCAACATCACAATCAGCGACAACTGAGTTTTCTGCTAAAACAGAAAGAGATGCGGCAACTGTCGTCTTTCCTGTTCCTCCTTTACCGCTTATGACAACTATTTCTTTCATTTTTTTCCCATTTTATCATTGATCCTGCTCCAAAGTTGAACGAATTTCGTTTTATATTCAGGCATCGCTTCAGTCAATGGAGTTCCTTTTGAATATGCTTTTGCGATATTAACATCATTTGGTATTTTCATAAGTATTTCTATCTTGTTATCCTGACAATATTTTTCTGTTTCGAGGTAATCTGTATCAGCTTTATTTATTATGATGCCAAAATCGACAGAGAGCTTTTTTACTGTTTCCACTGCTATTTTCATATCGTTGAAACCAAAGGGGGTCGGCTCTGTAACTATAATTGTGTAGTCTGAATCTTTTACGGCTGATATCATTGAACAACTGGTTCCGGGAGGTGCATCTATAACATTGAAATCAGCATCATTGATCTTTGAAAGTACTTTTTTTATAACAGGTGGTGCCATTGCCACACCGACATCCATTTTGCCTTGAAAGAATTCTATGTTTTTATCATTTCCAGCTATAACAACTCCGATTTTATGGTCTTTTTCAATTATTGCAGAACTTGGACATACTTTTGAGCAACCACCGCAACTATGGCAGAGTTCTTTAAATATCATCGGTGGTGTTTTAAAAAAAACTATTGCATTGAACTGACATATTTCACTGCATTTTCCGCAACGGATACACTTTTGCTCATCAACATGCGGAACCGGAACAAAAACATTTTCTTCTTTAATATTTTCAAGGTGGAGAAAAATGTCTCCGTTAGGCTCTTCAACATCACAGTCAAGCAGTGAAACTTTGCCGGGTGCAGTTAGAGCCAAAGCAAGAGACACTGTTGTTTTTCCTGTCCCGCCTTTACCGGATGCTACAGCTATTTTCATTACCAGTGTCCACCCACATCCGGGGACTGAAGCGGAGCCAGTTTTCCTGCAACAAAAAATTCTATTGCCTGTGCAACGGTTTGTGCTTCGGTGTTATATATCTGAATACCTGCCTGACTTAAAACCTGAAAAGCTTTAGGTCCGCAATGTCCTGTGATAAGTGCTGTTGCTCCGGATTTGACAATATTCATTGCCGCTTGAATTCCCGCTCCCTGAACAGCATTCAGATTCATAGAGTTATCAATTGCTTCAAAAGTTTCATTATCAAGATCATACACTATGAATCCCGGAGCTCTTCCGAAACGGCTTTCAAAAGGTGCTCCCATATCTTTTCCTGTTGTTGTTACAGCTAATTTCATTTTTTCTCCTCAAGTTCTTCCATTCTTTTTGTAAGATAATCAAGCTGTTTTTTTAAAGCATCGGTTTTAGCTTTCAGCATCTCTTTTTCAACATCCGGCGAAAGATTCTGATTTTGTTGTTGTGGTGGATTGAAAACCATTCTTCCTCTTCCCATTCCGCGACCGGAACCTCCTCTGAAACCTCTTCCGAGTCCAAACCCGAATCCGCAATTTACATAACCCGGGACATCGTATCCATTACAAAATCCCATTCCTCTTCCTGTTTTCATACCCTGACCCATAGGTCCTGTTCTGTCACCTCTTGGCATAATAAGCCTCCTTTATTTTTTATTAAAACCCGCCCTTCTGTGTCTTTGACATCTTCCTCTTCTTCCGCAGCCGGGCATTGAAAAATTCATTTCGAATAATTTGTTTTGAGACAAAGCATTAATTATATCTTCTATATCTCCGGAAACAAAAGGATGTACAGTTATACCTTTATTGACGATCGTCATTTCAGCCTGTCTTGAAATAGCTCCGCAAATAAGAAGAGATATCTTTTCACTCAGCATGAATTCCACTCTGTTAAAAAAAGTGTCAGTAGGAAAAGGAACCCCCTTTCTTGAAATTATTTCATCATTTTCAAGTTCCAAGATTTCTGCTTCTCCGGCAACATCAAATACCGGCGAAACCCGACCGTTCCAGACTGTTATCAAAACCTTCATCTCAACCTCCGCCGTTCCTGTTGCAAGTGTTATGCCTTGCTGATAAAATTTAAACTTATTGCCTTAACCATTTGCATTAACGATGTTTTGTTGTTTAAAAGAATTCTCTAAACAAAACAAAAGTTGCGTTTCGGCAACTTTATTGATGTTGCCGATTGCAACAACGCAACTTTAAATTAATCGTTGTTTGATGGCACAGATATATTGTGTTTTTTGATAATCCGGTACAATGTGGTTTTATGAACACCAAGTGCTTTTGCTGTCTGAGGAACATTATAGTTGTTTTCTTTCAGGGCGGCAACTACTGAGCTTACTTGAGCCAACTTTTTCACAGCATCAAGCTTGCCTGTCTGGGCATACATGCCTGTATTCCCTAATAAATCTTCAGAAAGAAGATCTTTTTCTATCGTATCTGAGCTGCACAAGGCAAAAGCTCTTTCCACAACATTTTCAAGTTCTCTTATATTTCCTGCCCAACTGTGAGCCATAAGAATTGAGAGTACTTCAGGGGTTACACCTTTGATGTGTCTGTTCTGTCTGATGTTGAATTTATTAACAAAGTGTTCCACAAGCAAGGGTATATCAGATATCCTTTTTCTAAGAGGGGGAAGCTCAACTTTTATAATATTTATTCTGTAAAAGAGGTCTTCTCTGAATTTTCCAGAATCAACCAGTTTTTTAAGGTTTTTGTTTGTGGCGGCAATTATTCTTGCATTTGTTTTTTCAGATTTTGTTGATCCAAGCGGCTGAAAGCTGTTTTCCTGGAGTATCCTCAGAAGCTTTACCTGCAACTGAGGAGATATTTCACCTATTTCATCAAGAAAAAGAGTGCTTTGAGAGGCAACTGAAAACCACCCCTGTTTATCTCTGTCTGCACCTGTAAAAGCCCCTTTTTTATAACCGAAAAGTTCGCTTTCAAGTAAAGTGTCTGGAAATGCGGCACAATTTATCGCATAAAACGGTTTTTTCGATCGCTCTCCCATGCCGTGAATGGCTCTTGCATAAACTTCCTTTCCTGTTCCTGTTTCACCTTCTATTAAAACTGTGCTTGAACTGGCAGCAATAGCGGGGACAAGATCAAGAACTTTTTTCATACACGGAGCATCTGTTATGATGTCACCTGTTCTGTACTGACCTTTCAATTCTTTTCTGAGAGCCTCTATTTCACTCAAATCACGGAAAGTTTCAGCTCCTCCTATTATTTCACCTTTGTCGTTATAAAGAACGGCAGTCGAAACACTTACTGGGATTTTATCACCCTTGGCATTTATGATGTATCCGGTTCTGTTTATGACAGGCTCTCCGTTTTGAAGAGTAAATCTCAGTGCACAGGCAGTTTCGCACATGTTTGACTTGAACACCTCTGAACAAAGCCTCCCGATCGCATCATACTTTGAAATACCTGTAATCTTTTCAGCCGCTCTGTTAAATGAAGTTACAACCCAGTTAAGATCGACAGTAAATACACCATCTGAAATACTTTCAAGAATAGACTCATAAGAAATATTTAACGAATCGGACATATTCAAACCCGCATAATCAAAACTCTAATTAGTTATAACCTTAAAATTAAAAAAATCCAGAGAGAAATGATATTTGACAATAAAGTTTGAATGTACTTTAATGAGGATAACAATTGAAGGAGAGCTTGTCCTAGTCCCTTAATTGACTGTACTAAAAAAATGGTTAATCTTTCCCAATGGAAGGAGGAGCTAAATGAAGAAGCAGAGACGGTACAGTGCTGAAGAAAAATTCTTGATCTTTTGCCCGTCATGTCAAAAAAAAATGCCTAAACAATTGATATATAATAAACAGTCACTAGAATGCTTATTTGATTTGAATTTTTTGGAGGATTTAAATGAGTCGTTTTATTCAACTTCTTACAGAAAACGAAAAGCTTGTTTGCGAACTGTATGAACTGCTCGGAGAGAAATTTCCCGAATACAAAGTTTTCTGGGATTCAATTGCACAGGACGAAAAGAAACATGTAGAATTTCTGTCGGAGATAAGTGACAAAGATTCTTCAGTTAACGAAAAAGTGCTTCACTATAAAACTGTTCAGGATTTGATAGACCACATCAAAACTACAATTGAAAAGGTGAGAAAATCAAAGGACTTAACAATGAAACAGGCAGTTTTAGAAGCTCTTAACATTGAAAATTCCATTGTTGAACTAAAATTTTTTGAGCCATTCAAATCAGAAGAAAGCAATCGTGAAACAAGAAATTCCATTGAATTGATCGAAAAAGATACAAAAGGTCATTACCAAAAACTTAAAGAAATGAAAGCTTTCCTGAGCAAATAACTTTTCATCTGTAAAAAAAGAGTTTAGCCGTTTATTTCAGTATAGGGAAATCTGCAAAGGTCAGATATCCTCCTGTTGAAACAAATTGCTCTTATATTATACTGATATGTTCGACCTATGTTGTCGGGGGAGCAGATATTTGATGAAGCAAGTTTTTTACCCACTTGGATTCTTCTTTTTTTCCTCTTTTAATTGCTCCGTTTGAGTATATTTCAGCTCTTTTTTTAAGGTTTTCGATCATTGCTTTTTTGTGGTGGTCTGAAAGATTTTCAGTGGTGGTGATTATTTTGTGTAGAGAGAGTATCCTGTATTTGTCAAGGGTGGGTGTGGCTGAAAGCTGGTCAGGATGTCCTCCGTATTTTATAACAAGTTTTTCGTTAAGCAGCCCGAATTTTTCTTTAATTGACATTCTTATCCATAGATCAAAATCTTCACAGGCGGGAAGCGACTCATCAAATCCGCCATATTTTTCAAAAAGTGTTTTTTCCATAAGAACGGCTGAAGGTGTAACGCAACATAGCTCCAGACTTTTTTGAAAAATGTCTCCTTCAGGTTTTGTATGTTTCTTTTTTTTATTTAAAAAACTACCGTTTCTGATCCATATTTCATCGGTCTGTGTTATCTGCCAACTGTTTTTGAGCAGGTGTTCAGTTTGCTTTTTAAGTTTAAGAGGTTTCCACTCATCGTCGCTGTCAAGAAATGCTATTAGATCTCCGGAAGATTTTTCTACACCGATATTCCGTGCTGCACTAACACCCTTGTTTCCTATTGTAATAACTTTAATTTTTTCACCGAAAGATCGCAAAACAGAAGGTGTTTCATCCGTTGAACCATCATCAACGACAATACACTCAAAATTGTCATATTTCTGATCAAGAACCGAGTTGACAGACCTTAATATTTGAGCAGGTCTGTTATAAATAGGAATAATAACAGAAATTAAGGGCTCATGAACCATTTCAGTTAAAACCCTTTTTTATGCCGGTTCAACACACATTGCGATTCCCATTCCGCCACCGATGCAGAGTGTGGCAAGTCCTTTTTTTGC
>SLOD01000219.1 GCA_007132725.1 Candidatus Sumerlaeota bacterium | reverse complement strand
TATATCCTCATTCTTACATAAGTTTTGAGACAGCTTTGAATCACTACGGGTTTATTCCTGAATCTGTCTATGAAATCACTTCTGCTTCAACAAGAAAAACTAAGATATTCAGTACACTATATGGGAATTTCAGTTACCGTTCAATTTCTTCCCGCCTGTTTTTCGGATATACCATCAATGCTGAGGAGGGATATATCATAGCTTCGCCGGAAAAGACCGTTCTTGACTATTTATATTTGAGAAAGGGATTTGACGGAAACGATCTTTCACAGTGGCGGCTCAATGTTGATGAATACAGAAAAACTGTGGATCAGGAGTTAATGGAAAAATATTTGAAAATATTCAACAACAAGTCGCTTGAAAGGAAGTACAGCATTTTAAAGGAGTATATAAATGCTTGATTTTGAACTTATCTTAAAAGAATTTTCTCCGCTTGAACAGCAATTCAAACGAAATGTTCTCAGAGAATATTTGCAGTATAAAGTGCTTGATATAATTTATAAAAGCGGTTACTCAAATTCCCTTGTCTTTCTTGGCGGAACTGCTTTGAGAATAGTTCACGGCAACACCCGTTTTTCAGAAGATCTTGATTTTGATAACTTGGGAATGAATGAACCTGATTTTGTAAAATTGAGCGATTTCATAAAGTACGAGCTTGAGCTTGACGGATACGAAATTGAAATGAAGCAAGTTTTAAAAGGTGCTTATCATTGCTATATAAAATTTCCCGAGCTGTTATACAGAGAAAAACTGAGTCCTGTAAAAAGCGAGAAACTTCTCATCCAGCTTGATACCGAACCTCAGAATTATAAATATGAAAGTGAAAAATTCCTTCTTAAAAAATTTGCCCTTTTCAGGTTCATTCAAACAGTTCCCGTTTCAACACTTTTAAGTCAGAAAATTTCGGCTCTTCTTGGAAGAAAAAGGGGGAAAGGTAGAGATTATTTTGATGTGACATTCCTTTTTTCAAAGGCATCTCCTGATTTCAGATATCTTTCAGAAAAACTCGGAATAAACAACATGGATGAGTTAAAGAAAAAACTTCTTGAAAATGCAGATTCTGTTAATTTAAAAGAACTTGCGGCAGATGTCAGACCGTTTATTATAAAGGCAGACCAGATAGAGAGAGTACTGGCGTTCAGGGAATTTATTGAGTCGTTGTGATTTGACGGAGGAAACTGATGGAAAGATTTTTATTCAAAGCAGATGACGGAGCTGAGATAAGTGCGGCAAAATGGATGCCTCAAGATGAGCCTTCTGCTCTCATTCAGATAGTTCACGGAATGAATGAACATATTGGAAGATACAATGAAACTGCCCGTTTTTTTGCTGAAAAAGGATATGCCGTTTTCGGTGAAGATCACAGGGGTCACGGACTTACCGGAAAAGGTGGGCAGATGGGGCATTTTGCCGACAAAGATGGCTACTTAAAAGTGATCGATGACAACCACACACTTTTAAAATTGATGAAGGAAAAATATCCGGGGAAAAAACTTATCCTTTTAGGTCACAGCATGGGCTCTTTCATTTCAAGGAATCTGGCATGGAAATATGGCAAAGATATTGATTTTCTGCTGATTTCAGGAAGCGGTAATTTTTCAGGCTGGTATATATATTCAAACCTTTTTCTTCTTTCGGTTTTCTCTCTTTTTAAAAAGCAGAACGATACTCTCCCTTTTATTCACAATATCGGCATGAATGACTTGAACAAGTCCTTTGAACCGAGAAAAACAGACTATGACTGGCTGAGCACAGATCCTGCGATCGCTCAGGAATTCATTAACGATCCCCTTTGCGGAGCCATGAACTCCATTGCTTTTTACCGGGATCTTATGATGTTCATGAAATCTATGCAGGATAAAAAAAACATTGAAAAAATCCCGAAAGATCTCCCCGTTTTCATATTTTCAGGAAGCATGGATCCAGTCGGCAGAAATGGAAAAACCGTAAAAACAGCATATGAGAACTATGTTTCTGCAGGACTTAAGAACATAAAGCTTAAAATATTTGAAGGGTACCGGCACGAACTTCATAAAGAACCGGGAAAAGAACAACTCTTCAATGAAATTATTGAGTGGATAGAAAGTTTTTAGAATTTTACTGTCCCGTTGCCTTCTCTATCTCACGACGCATTCTTTCTTCCTGACTTTTAGACTGGTCATCAAGAGCTTTTTTCAGCCTGTCCAGATCGCGGATGTCAACCTTTTCATCTTCTACCACAACTTCATGAGCTTCTTTTACCTCCGGACTGGAACCTGACTGAATAGAAACAAGATAATAGATGATCAGCAGTGCCCCGATAAGTGCCAGAATAAAACCAATACTTTTCATAACTTCTCTCCAACTTATTGAAACAAGTCAAAATTACCATATTAAATGTGATGTGTCAAGGTGCTGTACACCGGTCAAACTTTCTCTCCTGTATGGGCAGAGAAATTTTTTCTGATGAGGGGGTTATTTTTATTCTTTTATTTCGGGTTCTGTCTGATCACTATCGGAAATTTCAGGTTCTTCGACCTCTCTGCACCAATTTCCATCGTGTTTTGTGAATACGAATTTTTCCCGGAATGGAGAAAGATAAAGGTCATTTTCAACTTTGAGAGCTATTCTCGTTTCTCTCATCCCTCCAAGCATAAAAGTTTTCCCTCCGGCACTTATTTCAAGTCCTTTGTCAAAACCGTACACTTTCATAAAGTCAGGTCTCCAATCACTCACTCTTTGTCCAAGCCTGATCTTGGGTAGTGTGGAAAGGACTCTGTTAACCGAATGTTCGTCTGCAGGGCATCCTTTTTCTTTGACAAACCACTTTGTGTCCCGTTTTTCAAGAGTAACTTTTTGATTTTTTTCAAGATCATTGATCTCTATTATTACAAACTCCGGGGCACTTTCATCAAACAGCCTTGCCTGTTCCCGCTCCATATCAGTACTGATCTGTCTCCTCATGCTTTCGCGGTTAAGCAGTATGATTGAAAAAATCGCCAGAAATACCAGTAAAAGTACCATGTTTTTTTTGCTCATGTTGACCTCCCTGACAATTTAATGCGCCAAAACATCCTTATTATACCAAAAATTACAACAAATATCGGCATGAGAAGGATACCCGTCCACTTTATGACAGTTTTAGCGTTATCACTTATTTTCGGATTTATGAAAGTATAGCCCTGTCCTCTACTTCTAATATTCATAAGTTCTGTACTGTTTGTAAGATAATCTATCATGTTTAGAAAAAATATTCCATTAGAACGAAAGTTACGCATCGTGGTGTCAAGAATAAATTCAGGAGATGAAATCAGGAGAATCGATGCCCCCTCAGACGCTTTTTGAAGGAAACCGCTCCCGCTTTCTTTGATAATTTCAGGGAGGGTGTCTTCTGTAAAATGACTTTTAAAGCTTCCTTCACCTAAAACTGCAAGATCATAAATTTTCATCTCACTTTTTGCAGGAGCTTTTATCTGTGAAGGATCAAGAGTTACCATGCCGCTTTCAGCCCAGCTTCTCCCTGAAGAACTGGCAACAGTTCTGTAGTTCACACCCTCTACCGGGTCAGTATCTATAGAGCTTGCAAAAGAAAAAGCCAACGTTCCCGAGTTTCTTATTGAATCAGGAAAGTCTTCTCCTATTTGTTCAGGAGATACTTTTATCCAAAGGGGATACGGTGTCAAATATCTCATGTTTCCCTGCGGAACCATTACTGAATAATTAAACAGATCTTTCACCATATCCTTATTGAGTTTGAACCCGTAACTTTTCAACATATCATTGTAGTTAAAATTTCTTGCCTGTGCAAAACCTTGCTGAGAAACCTGAAGCCCTGATTGCAGGACAACAAGATTGCCTCCATCCATTACAAATTGATCAACTGCAAACTTTTCCCACGGTGTAAGATTTGCCGCTTCATGTATTACCACAACAGAGGTGTCTTCACTGAAAAACTCTCCTTCCGATATTTTTTTCTGCTCTACATGGTACATTTCTGTGAGAGCTTCTGCGACCGCTCGAGTATCTTCATGAATAGAGCGTCCCGGAGGCATCTGTGCCATGAGTTGCACCCTCATTTGGGGATCAAGATCAGGAGGCAGTTCCAGTTTTTTATCAAGGAATACAACCCTTTCTTTTTCATCTTTTGTCAACTTAAGAATTGCGGAAGTCAATTGAAACTCAATGTCACTTATTGACATTACTACCGGCAGCACTTCCGATCTGTCTTCGTAAAATAGTGCTATCCCCATATATACTGACTGAAGTTCCTCTCTGTTTTGACCGATAACATTCAATTGCACCTGCTGTATCCCTGCCATTTTGGCATCATTTTCCACTTCAGCGTTGCCATCAGGGTTCAAAATAGAAAGATTTACCGAACCTCTGCCGTATCTTTGATATTCAGAAAGTATATCAAGAACATTTCTCTTTATAGGAATAACCCGGGGAGGAAGATCCCCGCTTACATAAAATTTTATATGGAGTCTTCCCTTTAGATTTCCAAGGATATCTTTAGTCGAGTCGCCTATGGTATATATTTTACCTTTTGTAAAATCGGCTCTGTAAAAATTATCAGAAGCAAAGATGTTCACCGCTATGATTATGCATGTTACAAGAACTATGCTTATAACAGCTTCTTTCTTTTTATTTTTCATTTTCACCTCCTACCAGTTCCTGCTTTCAATTGAACGGACATTGTAGAAAAGAAAAAGGAATATGATCGAAAAATAATAAACAATGTCTCTTGAGTCAACAACTCCTCTTTGTATGCTTTGAAAATGGTAGCTTAAAGAAAAGTTTCTAACTATATCTGCAATAGCCGAAGGGAATATGGAGTAAACGGGCTCCGTCCCTATTATCATAAGAACAAACATTACAACAACAGTTACAAGAAATGCTGTAACCTGATTTGCGGTAAAAGAACTGACAAGATTTCCTATGGCAATGTATGCTGCTGCCAGTAAAAAAACACCGAGATAAGAAGTAACAACAGGTCCCATGTCAAGATTACCGGTAATTGAAACAAGAAAGGGAATAATAAATGTCAGTGCTATTGCAATAGAAACAAAGAAAAATCCGGCAAGGAACTTACCCAGTACGAGATCCCGGTCCCTTACAGGCATTGTAAAAAGAACTTCCATCGTTCCCGACTTTCTTTCTTCTGCCCAGCTTTTCATTGTCACAGAAGGGATAAAAAGAAGAAATATCCATGGTATCATATTGAAAAATTCATTCATACTTACAACCCCGACAAGAAAATACACTCTGAAAAACAGGAAAGAAAGAACCACAAGGAACAGAGTAAAAAATATATATGCCACAGCCGAATTTAAATATCCTGATAATTCTTTTTTCATTACTACCCAAGACTGTCTCATCTATCACCCTCCTCTTTTTCTGTTTCTGTTAAAGTAAGGAACATGTTCTCAAGAGAGTTACTTTCCAGATATATCTGAGATACTTTCCATTTATTTTTTGATGCCGTTTTAAACAACTGATGGCCTGTCTCCTTTTCACCGGCAGCCGTTATCTTAAAGGTGGTGTTCGATATTTGATCGATTTTACTGATTTTTTCAAGACCTTTTAAAACTTCTGCCACATTTTTTTCTTCTTCAAGAAACTCCAGGACAAAAATACTATTTCCTTTTTCCCTTTCTTTAAGATTTTCTATTGTATCATCTGCAACTATCCTGCCACGATCAATTATTAAAACTCTGTCTGCAACGGCTTCAACTTCAGAAAGAATATGGCTGCAAAGGATCACTGTTTTCTCTGTACCCAGTTCTTTAATGAGATTCCTTATTTCTGTGATCTGCTTAGGATCAAGCCCGTTAACGGGTTCATCAAGGATCAGTATTTCAGGATCATGTAAAATTGCCTGTGCAAGCCCCACTCTTTGCCTGTAACCTTTGGAAAGATGGCCTATTATTCTGTGTCCTACTGATTTTATCCCACATTTTTCCATAGCGGAATCTTTTGCTTTCCGGATGTTTTTCACCCCTCTCATTTGTGCAATGAAGTTAAGATACTCTTCTACTGTCATGTCAGTATAAAGCGGGTTGTTTTCAGGAAGATACCCTATACTTTTTCTTGCCAGGAGAGGATCTTCTCTAATGTCACTTCCATTTACAAAGACCGTGCCTTTTTCTGCAGGCATGTATCCTGTAATAAGTTTCATAGCTGTAGTTTTACCTGCACCGTTAGGCCCGAGAAATCCGAGTATTTCTCCTTTTTGCAGTTCAAAAGAGACTTCTTCAACAGCGGGAATATCCCCATAACTTTTAGTGACATCCTTAAACTCAACTATCACATTCATTTTTACCTCCGAACAAAAACTGCAAAGTATTGCAAAAAACCAACAAAAATGAGATACCATATATTCCAGGTTTTTCAAATTTTTGATAAAATTTCAAGCCCTAAAACTTTGGAATGAAAAGCTAAAAAAAACAAGGCAACTATCCGTTCATAATGTATCATAAATTTCTAAAAAAAAAATTGAATTATTTATTTTTTAATATAGTATGCCAATGTGTAACTTGATTTCATATTAAAGGAGGACTAAATGGGATTCGGGAGGGAAAACATCAGGGAAGTTATAGCAGAAAAAGCCAGAGATTTTCTTTTAATGAAAAATCCTGAGGAAATAACCATGCTTATGGTTGCAGACCAACTTAACATTACTGCTGTAACTTTGTATCAGTACTTTGAAGGAAAAGAAGAGATCATAAGAGCAGGGTATGATCTCATCCTCAAAGAAATCGCAGAATGTATCGATATTAAACTACCGTCATCTGTCAATTGTTACTGCAAACTTAAAATTGTTTTAAAAAACCTTGCAGACTATTTTTACAGAAAAGGGGTCGATCCTACATGGCTTATCGAAGACCCGCCCAGACTTCCCATAACTTTAAAACCTATCAGAAACACAATCGCAGGTTTATTAAAATCCTGGCACAACTGTGACGATGATAAGGCGATATGGGAAAGCTGCCGATACCTCTCTCTTGTTCAGGCAGAGATCATATACTACAAGAGATCGGGGAAACCTTTGCCTGACAATATCATAGAAAATATCTTCAAACTGTTGCATAAAAATTACAAATGAGTAATATATTTTTGTTGTAGCGGGATTTATGTTGTTTTCAGAATACTATAGCTAAAGGCTGTATCTGTATTTCAAATTGTTTTATCTTGCTTTTATGTTGTTTTGTATAAGGAGAGTAAAATGAGCTACAGTAAAGAAGCAATAAAAAAAGCTATCTCGGAAAAAATGGTATCTTTTTTAGGGAAACAGGTTTCCGAAGAGTTTACTTTAAAAATAATTGCCGATGAACTTGGCATTACTGTTCCTACTATATACAACTATTTCTATAATAAAGAGGATGTGGTCGAGTCCGGCTACTGCACTGTATTAAAAGAGATAGAAAATTGTCTTGACAGCAAATTTCCAAAGTCTATTTCCCATGATGTGCAGATAAAGGTCTGCTTAATGAAAATAGCTGATTATTTTTTGGATAAAGATATACCTGCTGCATGGCTTGTCAACGATCCCCCATCAACACGATGCACTTTTGAACCAATGAGGGCAAAACTTTCAAAAATGTTTGCTCTGTACCTTAAAGTTAAAGAAGAGGAAGCTCTTCATGCCACTTATCGCCACCTCTCTCTTCTTCAGGGAGAAATAGCATACAGCAGACAGATGGGAAAAAGACTTTCAGATGATGCTGTAGAAAAAATATTCGAAATACTTAAATAATTTTTATAGGTTTTCAGCTTTTTCCAGTACTTCCAAAGCCACCGGAGCCTCTTTCTGTGGAAGATATTTTCTCCGTCTCTTCAACAATTGCCTGCATAACAGGGGTAACTACAAGCTGAGCTATCCTGTCACCTTTAGATATACAGAACCGTTCTTTACCTAAATTAGCAAGGATCACTTTTATTTCTCCACGGTAATCAGCATCCACCGTTCCCGGAGAGTTAAGAACAAATATACCGCTTTTCAAGGCAAGTCCGCTCCTGCTTCTAACCTGTATCTCGTAACCTTCCGGTATTTCGGGATAAAGACCTGTCCCTACTGCTTTCCATGAACCGGCATCAACAACATGGTCATCTGCCGACCTAACATCCATGCCGGAGGAACCCGTTGTTAAATATTCGGGGAGAACAGCTCCTTCCGCAATCTTGAATTTTACTTTGATCTCAACGGCGACGCGAGTCCCTTTCTCTTGAGCCCCTGTCATTTCTGTCACCCCTGCTGTTATTTCTTCCATGTCCTCCGCTTCTGGGACTGTTTTTTCTATTCTCTTTTTCTTTAACCCAGTCTTTTTCAAAATCAGAAGGCTTCATGCTCAGTTTAAATTTCCCGCCAAACTCTATTTCAGTTACTATAACTTTCAGTTTATCCCCAAGCTTTATCACATCAGACACATTTTCAACTCTTTCTTCCGATATTTTGGAAACATGCAGAAGTCCTGTAGAATTTTTCATGATCTCAACAAACGCACCATAGTCTTCAACTCTTGTGACAACTCCTTCATATACTTTTCCAAGCTCTACACTGTCAGTAAAAGATTTGACCATAGCTACAGCTTCATCAAGGATATCTTTGCTCTTTGCAGCTATTTTTACATTTCCATCCTGCTCTACCTCTATGTCAGCACCAGTCTGATCAACTATGGATCTTATATTTTTACCACCAGTCCCGATCAGATCCCGTATTTTGTCAATCTCAATTTTCATACACAGAAGCTTGGGAGCATTAGGACTAAGCTCCTCTCTGGGTCCCGGAAGTGCTTTGTCCATTTCACCAATTATATGCATCCTTCCCACCTTAGCCTGCAACATTGCTCTTTCCATAACCTCTCTGGGGAGGCCCTCTATCTTTATATCCATCTGAATAGCTGTTATACCATCTTTTGTTCCCGCAACTTTGAAATCCATATCTCCAAGATGATCCTCATCACCGAGAATGTCGGAAAGAATAAAGTAGTCTTCTTCTTCTTTAATAAGACCCATTGCAATTCCTGCAACATGTTTTTTAACAGGAACTCCCGCTTCCATCATTGCAAGCGAACCGGAACAGACTGTCGCCTGAGACGAAGACCCGTTAGATTCAAATATCTCAGAAACAACCCTTATTGTATATGGGAAGTTCTCTTTTAAGGGAAGAACCGGTTTAAGTGCTCTCTCTGCAAGATTTCCATGTCCAAGCTCCCTTCTTCCAGGAGGTCTGAGTCTTCCCACTTCTCCCACAGAAAATGAAGGAAAATTATAGTGGAGCATAAATGTTTTGCTATCTTCTTCCGTAACAGTATCAACTCTCTGCTCATCATGACCTATTCCAAGTGTTATGGTGCCGAGCGATTGTGTTTCTCCACGGGTAAAAATAGCAGACCCGTGTACTTTAGGAAGAACCCCAAGATCAATGATTATAGGTCTGACAGTTGTCAAATCCCGTCCATCAATTCTTTTCCCTTTTTTTACGATCATTTGCCGCATTTTATCTTTTACGAACGAATCAAAAAAGGTTTTTGCTCTTCTTTCTACTTTTTCCGGCACATCTGTATCAAGGAACTGGGCACCTTTTTCAATCTCCTCAACCACTTGCTCAACAACCTTTTCTTTTGTCTCTTTTATAAAGCTGTACCTTTCAAGCTTATCCATAATGGACAATGCTTTATCCACATCCTTTTTTACACTTTTTTCTACGAAATCTTTTAAAACTGTATCAACGATGACCGGTTTTTCCTCTCTTTTCACAGGAGCCACTTTTTTCACGAGTTCATTTTGTATTTCCAAAAGAGGTTGAATTGACTTATGAGCAAGTTCAAGAGCATATGTCATTTCCTCTTCCGAAGCCTCGAGTGCCTCTCCCTCCACCATTACTATGGAGTCTTTGTTTCCCGCAACAATAATATCAAGTTCATACCCGGGATCTTCTTCTGCATCAGGCGGATTAATTATATACTGTCCATCTTTCTTGGAGATCCTGCAAGCTGCGACTGGTCCGTTAAACGGAACATCAGATATCATTAAGGCTGCAGAAGCACATGTAACAGCCATTACTTTAGGATCACAGTCAGAGTCGTAACTGAAAAGATTGACAAGCACTTGTGTTTCATTCTTAAACCATTCAGGGAACATGGGTCTAAGAGGTCGGTCTATCAGTCTGGCTGTAAGCTTTTCAGCGGTGCTCGGCTGAGACTCTCTTTTAAGAAAACCGCCGGGAAATCTCCCTGCAGCGTAGAACTTTTCAATATAATCAACTGTTAAGGGAAAAAAACTAATGTCTTCGGGTGGTTCTGATTTTGAAGCAACAACTGTTGCCAACATTACTGTTCCGCCATAAGAACACCAAACTGAGCCATCAGCTTGTCTGGCGTATCTCCCTGTTTCAAATGATAAGCTTTTTTCTTCAAACAAAATAGTTTCTTTAATCGGATTCATTTTTCCTCTGTGTTTATTTAGTTTAGGTTTAGATTTTTACAAAAGACCGGCAAATGCAACCTACTTTCTCAGACCCAATGATTTAATAAGCGTCGAATATCTGTCAAAGTCTTTGGCTTTGATATATTTAAGTAATTTTTGTCTTGTTCCAACCATTTTAAGAAGACCGAGTCTTGAATGGTTGTCTTTTTTATGTTTTTTGAAGTGATCTATAAGCTGGTTGATCCTTGCCGTCAAAATAGCAACCTGAACTTCAGGTGATCCTGTATCTACATCACTTTTCTTAAATTTGTCAATAATCCCCTGTTTTTCACTTCTGTCAAGCATTATTTATCCTCCTGAAAATAGAAACACCTGCTTTAAAATAACAAAAAACTCCAGAAAGTATATTCAGAGGCTTTCTTAAGTCAATATTTTTGCATACCAACTTGAACACTGAAAAGAAAAACTCAGTCTATTCAAGATATTACATCTGCAGGATATCAGTGTTCCATTCTATAGTTCGGAGCTTCTTTTGTTATTATCACATCATGCACATGGCTTTCACGGTATCCGGCATTTGTGATCTTAATGAATCTTGCATTTTTGCGAAATTCTGTTGTACCGGAAGCTCCAAGGTATCCATATGCTGACTTCAAACCGCCCACAAGCTGATAAATCGTATCGGAAAGCGGACCTTTGTATGCAACTCTTCCTTCTATTCCTTCCGGAACAAATTTACTGTCATCTTGAATATTATCTTGAAAGTATCTGTCTTTGCTGCCCTTTTTCATAGCCCCGAGAGATCCCATCCCTCTGTACATTTTATAAGACCTCCCCTGAAAAAGAACAAGCTCTCCCGGAGATTCAGATGTTCCGGCAAGCATTCCCCCCATCATTACAGCATCCGCTCCGGCAGCAATGGCTTTTACAATGTCTCCGGAATATTTTACTCCACCATCAGCTATCAATGTTTTCCCTCTTTTTTTTGCGACCGGAGCAATATTAAAAATAGCGGAAAGTTGAGGGTACCCCACTCCGGCAACTATTCTGGTCGTACATATTGAACCCGGGCCTATCCCTATTTTAACAATATCAGCTCCCGCTTCATAAAGATCTTCCGCAGCTTCTGCAGTAACAATGTTTCCGGAAACCAAAGCTACATCGGGATATAATCTTTTTATTTCTTTTGTCATTGATATCACATTTTCAGAATGACCGTGGGCAGAATCAAGAACAAGAACATCAACTCCCGCTTTTACAAGGGCATCTGCTCTTTCAAGACTTGTATCGGAAGGACTTATTGCCGCTCCTACGACAAGTCTGCCAAGACTGTCTTTAGCTGAATCGGGAAACTTTTCCTGGTTTTCTATATCACGGGTAGTTATCAAACCCACAAGCTCTCCTCCCGGATCAACAACAAGAAGCTTTTCAATTCTGTGTTCATGCATAAGTTTTTTAGCTTCGCCCATAGGAAAGTTCTCTTTTACAGTGACAAGATCTTTTGTCATAAGTTCTCCAACTTTTTTTGAGAGATTTGTTTCAAACCGGAGATCTCTGTTCGTAATTATTCCTACAAGTTTTTTTCCATCTATTACCGGTATTCCGGAAATTTTATTTGATCTCATCAGTTCAAGGGCATCGTATATCTGTGCATGAGGAGAGATCGTGACAGGATTTGTGATCACACCGCTTTCCGACCTTTTAACCATTTTGACCATTCCATGCTGCTCTTCTACGCTCATATTCTTGTGAATAACCCCCATACCTCCCTGCCGTGCCATGGCAATAGCTGTATCAACTTCAGTCACAGTATCCATAGCTGCACTCATAAGAGGAGCATTCAAGACTATCTTTTCTGTAAGTTTCACAGAAATATCAACTTGTTTTGGTAACACCGCCGAGTAGTGAGGAACCAGCAAAACATCATCGAAAGTGAGTGCAGTTTCAATAATTTTACCATCAGAATTCATCATAATCCTCCTTGTAATAAACCATTTTTCCGCTATTTTATCGGCGAATTTGTCTATGTCAAGCATAAAAACATGTGAAATTCCCCTAAAAAATTGTCAGATTATGGATTTAATTCAAATTCGCTGTGTGACCTTGGTGTATTTATGATTTTTATTATCATAGATCATTTTTTACTATACCCAGAGGACTATCCTAAATCATTATCACAAAAACAATTCTTTCAATATTGAAATAAAAGACTCTAACTCAAAACTCTCTCTGTAATAAGGACTTTCTTTGATCCTCATTATGCCAAGGCTTCCAATATCGTTAAATAGTTTACCAACAATTTTCGAAGACTCTTCCATCACCGGATTACTCAAAAACTGCTTTTTCATTTTTTTAGCATCATCCCATTCCATCTCGGACATTGTTGACAACACACTGAATATATCGAGTGCATGATGCCGGCCATTATCTTTTTCAACATCGTTTACCCTGTCTCTTAACGCAAATATTTTTAAAACAATAAATGTAAACGGATGTGGGACAAAAACTTTTATTTTATTCTTTTCACCACTACTGACACAATCTTCTATCAACACGGGACAGAGGTTTTCTTCCAGAGTTATTCCTTCATTTACAGTCCGGGCATGAAGTGGAATTTTGGGTCTGGGATAAGCTCTACGGTTTTTCGCAATAACGCCCTTGCTTCTAAGCAACGCCTCTGTTCCAGTGAGAAGATCAACCTTTAACGGACCATCTTCATTAAAGAACTGGTAGTATTTTCTGCTTGACTTGTTCTGATATCTCTTTGTCTCTTTTATCTCCGGAAGACAGTTCAAAATAACACTGAATAGGCGAAGCCCACAAAACACCATTTTCACCCCTTATATCAAAATAATCAATAAGATTAAAATTTCTTGCTATCAAAAGGTTAGGGAATCTTTCATCTTCTTTCCCAGGTAGAAATTCAACTATTTTTTCCGGTTCACTTGAAAACAGCCTCAGTACTTCACCTCGCTGCATAACAGCATATTTCATAGTGGAAGACAAACCGCTCACCATTAATGGAATCCCGCAAGAAAAAGAATCTTTCATTTGATTATAAAACTCAGGAGAATCAAACCTTTGAGGGAGTTTCCATCTTATCACTTCCTGATACGGCGACTCAACATAGTTTTCGAGCAAAAGATCCAGCAATTTTTCCGGTTGAACAACTTGGATATTTCCCCCTTCACGCTTTATTATCAAATCTTCCTCAAGTGATTTAACAGCTTTCGATACAGTCGGCAATGTAGGAACTGAACCAAAAACCGTCCTTTTTGAAATTTCGCTTATAATTTCGGTTATTGATGAAAACTTTGGAACAGTCATACAAATCCTTGCAACAGACGATGTGTTATTCCGATATATATTTTTTATCGGAGCAGATGCTTTAAAACGATTTACTCTCCCGCTAACATAAAAATAAAAACCCTCCGACCTTATAAAAGCATTGCCGCAAAGATCAACACCGTTGACTCCGACATTTTCGAGCATCTTGAAGGAATCTTCTGAAAGATAAGGTACAACAAGCAACGGCTCTAATTTTAAATCGCATGCCGCAGCCTTAACTCTATATGTTGAATCCATCAAACTCTTAGGAGTCCAACGGCTTGATATTTCTATCAAAAAATCTTTTTTCAAAACACCTATTATTACACGGGCAATATCATATCCACTCTTTTCAACCAAACAGATTTTCATAGGCCCAACAACAATTGAGCTCTCCTTCATTTCTTTCTTAATTTCAGAAACCTTCATTTTTATTTCCTATAAAAGACCACTTTCTTGTGCAAGAAAACATATATTTTTAAGAAAGTCAACTTTTTTACTAAAATCTCCGGCTCCATCATAATTTGCTTTTTCTAATCAAAAAGCTATCTTCAAAGTGATATTGGCGGGGAAGATCGTATGAATCTTGCAATCATAATATCGTATATCCTCATTGTAACAGCTATAGGCTTCTTTTTTTCAGGGAAAAATGAATCAAAAAAAGATTATTTTCTGTCGGGCAAAAATGCGGGCTGGGGGCTTATGGGTATTTCAATAATGGTAACTGCTTTCAGCACTCTCAATTTTGTGGCGGTTACTGCGGAGGTTTTCAGTTTCGGGCTTTTCGTTCTTCTTTCTGTTCCGATGTTCTTTTTAATATATTTTCCTGTTTCAAGATGGTTTTTCCCTTTTTACAGGGATTTGCCGATAACTTCCGCTTATCAGTATCTTGAGATCCGTTTTGACAGGAAGGTCCGGATTTCTGCATCAGCTATGTTCATTGTATGGAAAATGATATGGATGTCGGTGTCTCTTTATGCGGCAGGGGCTGCACTGAGTGCAGTAAGCGGAATATCTGTAAACACTGTGATTCTTGTTGCAGGGATCACTTCCATTATTTATACGGTAAACGGCGGGATGAAAGCTGTAATGATAACAGATATGCTTCAATTCATTGTTCTGTTTTCAGGTGTTTGCCTGATTCTTGCTGTTTCATATTTCTCTTTTGAGGGTGGTATCGGAGAAATTTTTTCACTTGCTTATTCAAGCGGTTCTTTAAAACCTTTCGCCCCTTTTGACACACAAATACTTTCCCCTCACTGGGGTGTGAGAATATCTGTCTGGAGTACAATTCTTGGAACCGGGATAGCTTTTCTTGCAAGATACGGGGTTGATCAGGTTGTGGTTCAGAGATACCTATCGGCAAAAAATCCATCCGACATAAAAAAAGGTTTCCTGCTCAATGCTTTTGCCGCTGTATCTGTCATAATCCTTATTGCAATATTCGGGTTATTTGTAAAAGCTTATGGAGTAAAAAACGGATTTGCTCTGCCACCGCTTAAAACTCTTGCACTTTTTATGAATTCTCTTCCTCCGGGACTTGCAGGGCTTCTTTCAGCAGGACTTCTTGCAGCAATGATGTCAAGCATTGATTCTGGAATAAATTCATGCTCTGCAGCCTTTTTTACTGATATCTATCCAAGTTTTTCAAAAAAACGGGTGAAGTTCTCACTTAACAAAGCAAAGATCATATCAGCCATTATAGGGGTTGTCTCTCTCTTTTTCGCTTTCCCCGTTCCTCTGCTTGGATCCCTTTTTCAAACAGTAAATAAAGTAGTAAACGGAATGGGAGCACCCCTGCTTGCCCTTTTTGTTGCAGGAATGACACTGAAAAAAGTTTCCGCAAAAAGTGCTTTATGCGGATTTATAACAGGTGTTTTTTCAAGCATATTTGTTATAGCATTTATTGAAAATGTATCTCTTCATTATTATGCTGTTATTAACTTTCTGCTTACATTTCTCTTTATAGCTGTTTTCAATAAGCTGATAAATTAAGGTTTCAAGTAGCAACTACTACAACAATCGGGGCAACTGACAAGTGCTGTAAGCACCTTTAAATACTTGTAACAGTCAAAGTTTGAAGATTGAGGTCAGAAAATCCTTGACAGTGAAATGTCAGATGCGTAATATGTGCATCGCTTTTTGGCTGCTTAACATTATTAATGGAAGGAAGCTCTCATGGAATTGACAAAGTACAAAAGAAAAGAAGACATCAAGAGGAAATGGTATGAAATTGACGCTGCCGGGTTGACACTTGGCAGGCTTGCTACAAGAGTTGCCGATATCCTCAGAGGTAAAAACAAGGCTGATTATACTCCAAGCATTGATTGCGGAGATTATGTTGTTATTATCAATGCCGACAAAATCCATCTGTCAGGCAACAAATGGAGTGGAAAAAAATACTACAGATATAGCGGCTATCAAAGCGGAATGAAGGAGATGACAGCACAGAAACTGGTAGAAAGACATCCTGAACAAATCGTAAGAAAAGCTGTTAAAGGTATGCTTCCCAAGACCAAGTTGTCTAATCAGATATATACCAAATTGAAGGTTTATGCGGGCACAGAACATCCACACACAGCACAACAGCCTGAAAAAATTGAATTTTAATGTTTTTTTAATATCAGGAGAAACTGATGGAACAATGGTACGCTACAGGTAAAAGAAAAACAGCCATAGCCAGAGTTTTTCTCAGACCTGGGAAAGGAGAAATAGTTGTTAACGGAAGAGAGCCGAAAAACTATTTCTACACTGATACTAATACTCAGAAAATAGAAGCTCCTTTGGACATCACCGGGATGAAAGGAAAGTTTTCCCTTTTAATTACAGTTTCAGGGGGCGGGATAACAGCTCAGGCGGAAGCTGTTCGTCACGGTATTTCAAGAGCACTTGTAAACTATGACGGTGAACTGAGACCTGTCTTAAAAAAAGAAGGATTCCTTAGAAGAGACGAAAGAATGAAGGAAAGAAAAAAATATGGACTCAAAGGAGCAAGAGCAAGATTCCAGTTCTCCAAGAGATAGTTTTTTTACTTTCCCTTTCTGTTTTTATAACCTGCCCCCTCTTTACCGAGGGGGTTTTTTGTTTTGAGGTGAGAAATGAAAAGACCATTCCTTTTTACATCTGAATCAGTGACAGAAGGACATCCTGACAAAGTTGCCGACCAGGTATCCGATGCTATTCTTGACGCAATCCTTGAGCAGGACAGAAATGCAAGAGTAGCATGCGAAACTTTTGTAACCACCGGCCTTATTGTTGTAGGCGGGGAAATAACTACCAACACTTATGTAGATATTCCGGAAACTGTTAGAAAAACAGTTATGGGCATAGGTTACAGAGACACAAAAACCTGCGGATTTGATGGTGAAACCTGCGGAGTTCTTTCAACCATTGATAAACAGTCTGCCGATATTGCTCAAGGAGTAAACGCAGGTGAAGGTCTTTATAAAGAACAAGGAGCGGGAGATCAAGGCTTAATGTTCGGATATGCCACAAACGAAAATGAAGATTTTATGCCCACTCCGATAAACCTTGCTCACCAACTCGTACATAAACTTGCCGCTGTCAGAAAAAGCGGAGAAGTTCCTTTTATTCTACCTGACGGCAAATCACAGGTTTCCGTAAGATATGAGGAAGGAAAACCTGTTGCTGTTGATAAAATAGTGATCAGCTCACAACATAAAGAAGATGTGCCTTATGAAACCATTAAAACAGAAATTATAGAGAAAGTTATAAAACCGATAATCCCCTCCGATCTTATCCACGAGCAAACTGAATATTTCATAAACCCTACAGGAAAGTTTGTAGTGGGAGGTCCTGTTGCTGATGCCGGGCTTACCGGAAGAAAAATTATAGTTGATACTTACGGTGGCATGGGTCGTCACGGGGGAGGAGCTTTTTCGGGGAAAGATCCTTCTAAAGTTGACAGAAGTGCATCTTACTTTGCCAGATATATTGCAAAAAACATAGTGGCTGCCGGACTCGCTGAAAAATGCGAAATTCAGCTTGCTTATGCCATCGGTATCGCAGAACCTGTGTCTGTCTATGTGAACACCTTTGATACATCTGTGGTATCAGAAGTTGATATAGAAAGAAGTGTCAGGAAATGTTTTGATATGAGACCGGCTGCAATTATTGAGCAACTCGATCTTCTTAAACCTATCTATCTTAAAACTGCCGCTTACGGTCATTTTGGAAGAGATGATTTTTCATGGGAACAGGTCAACAGAGTCAAAGACATTAAATCTGTTATTTAGTATTTTCTTCCGGCAACAACTTCTGCTATATTGAAATTTTCTGAACCCATTGCATCAAAGTTGTTAAGAATATCGATAAAGTGAATTGCCACTCTGTTTTCACATATTTTTTCACGCAATCTTTCAAAGTGTGCTATTTTTGCATCTTTTATCATTTTTTTGAGCCTGATACTTCTTGAAAGGGCTTTTTCTGTGTAAGCAGGATTTTTAAAGTCCCCTTTGAACATTTCCATTGATTCATTAAAGTAGTCAATATTTTCATTAAGTATATTGTTCATGACCTCTATTGCGGAACTACTGAAAGAAAGTTGTCTCCTTGTCAACTTGTCAACGATGACCGCAATGTTTTCAACATAATCTCCCATTTTTTCAAGATTATGAGCCAGACCTATGTAGCTTCCGACAGTTGCCGCATCCTGTAAAGTAAGCGAACGGGAAGAAACAGCCAGCAAGAACTGGGTTATGTAAAGCTGGTATTTATCAATCCTGTCTTCATTCTTAATTATTGAATCGCAGACAACATTTGTTTCTGCAGTTTTTTCTATAGACATTTTTTTCAGAAGATTCAAACTTTCTGCTACATATTCACTCATCACAGTAATTTCTTTTTCTGATTCCATGATAGCCATTGAAGGAGTTTCTATCATATTATAGTCAATATTTATAAAGTGCTCGGGCATATCAGCGTCTGATGCTACTTTATCAGGGAATATAATAGTTACAACTTTGGAAAGTTTTTCAATGGCTGGCAAAAACACTGCAAGATTAACCAGATTGAAGATAGTATGCCCCATAGCTATGTGGACAGTTAAGTTTTTCATGGGCGATCCCGGTGTCACAAAATCTACAAAATCTCTGAAAGGATAAAATACTATAAGCATAAGTATGACACCGGTCATTTTAAATATCGTTTGTGCAAGAGCAGCTCTTTTAGCATTGACGGAGCCACCTATACTTGCAATTATACCTGTAAAAGTGGTCCCTATATTAGATCCCATCACTATTGCAAGTGCACCGTCAAAATTTATCAAGCCTTGACTTGCTAGAGCAATGGTGATACCAACTACTGCACTACTTGACTGAACCATAGCTGTTGCAACTGTTCCCACAAAAACACCAAGAATAACAGAGCTGAAAGTGTGCCCGTCAATACTTCTGAACATATCAAGAAAACCTTCATGTGTTCTAAGACGAGCGAAACCGTTTTTCATTGACTCCATTCCGAGAAAAAGAATACCGAAACCAAAAAGCACTTCTCCGGCATACTGCCATGTCCTGTTTTTTGAGAAAAATCTTATCAAAACACCGAGTCCCACTATAGGCATGGCGTATTCTGCAACATTCAGAGTAACTATCCAGCCTGTGACCGTAGTCCCGACTGCTGCCCCAAGTTCGACGCTTATTGCCTGTTTTACTGTCATCAGTGTTGCATTGACAAAACCTATAGCCATTACAGAAGTTGCACTGCTTGATTGAATTATCGCCGTAATTATAAATCCTACAAAGACGCCCATAAAACGGTTGACAGTGAGTATTTTCAGAATTTTTCTCAGTCGGTCACCGGCAGCTTTCTGCATCCCTTCGCTCATGATCTTCATTCCCATGAGAAAAAGACCCAAGCCACCTACCGCCTGAAATATTACTGCTTTCCAATCCATTTACTACCTCGAAAATTTTCCGGCAAGAATTGTTAAGAAACGGTTAGTTTTCGGTTAACCTATAAACTATTATAGCTGATATATCAAAAAAATTGGAAAGTTTTTTTATAACCGATTTAAAAGTTATCTCTTTCTAAAAATGAAAAGATCTTTTCTACAGCCGGTCTGAAGTATATTTCATCTTCATAAAGTATTTCGTGCCAGGAACCTTTTACAACATATTTCTGAGAACTTTTGAGATCTGCAATTACTTTATCCTGATATTTATTGTCAACTATACTGTCTTTTTCTGCCTGGAGAAGAAGATGGGTTGCACCTGTATCGAACTTTTTTTTCCGAATTTCGTCAATGGTTTTTAAACTTTCAAATAACCATGAGTATGTAGGGCCGCCAACAGCAAGATTCGGCTCCTTTTCAACCATATCTTTTTGTCTTTCAAATTTTTCCAGGCTGTGGGTAAGCTGATTGTTTTCAAAAGCGGGGGAAACTTTGTTCCCTTTTTTTCCGGGAAGATAGCTTTCCCCTTTTCCAAGCGACACCATTACTTTTGAAAGGATGGAAGCCGCCTTATGACTTAATCCACCTAAATTTATTCCCCACATCGGGCTAGAGAAAATGATTTTATCGAAAATATTTTTCTTTCTCGAAGCCAAAACAAGAGAAACTGTTCCACCCATTGAATGGGATAGAGAAGCAACCGGGGTTGCCGAACCATCTTCCATTACAACACTCTCAAGAAAATCTTCTGCATCGTCAACATAGTGACTGAATTTTTCAACATGTCCTTTGTATGGATCATCAAGCAGTCTTCCACTTGCACCTTGACCTCTGTGATCCATAGTATAGACAGATACCCCGAAGTTATTTAAAATCTCAAAAAGAAACTCATATTTCTTAAAAAACTCTGCTCTTCCGACAAGAAACAACATCTTATAACGGGGGTTTTCTACAAGATATTTTGAATATGCAATTTTTACAGAACCATGCCTGCTTGAGAAAAAATCCATTACTGAACTATTATCCAATCTTCGATGTTGCTACAGTCACCCGTAACAGAATTAAGTGTCCCCCCATTTAAAACATATGTGTTTTCAACTCCTATAACACCGAAATCAGGAAGAAATATTTTGGGCTCTACAGCAAAAGTCATTCCATTTTCAAAATGAAGGTTCTGACCGGGAGCAATCACAGGAAGCTGATTCACTTCTGTTCCGATACCGTGACCTATGAACTTCACTTTCTGGTGATACCCCATGAAATAGTCTTTCCATGAGTATTTATCAACTTCACTCAATACGAAATTATAAATTTCATCTCCCGTTACACCCGGAACTACCTTTTCAATCGTCTTTTCAAGCAAATCGTTCAGTTGTCCATATATCTCAGTTATCTTTTTATCCGGTTTTTCAACAAAAAAAGTGCGGGTGCTGTCAGCACAGTAACCAAAACTTGAACCGATAAAATCAATTACAAAGTTTTTTTCAACTCTTACACCGCTTGCACCTTGTGCAACTGCCGGAGAAAGACCGACACCTCCTATGGGAAAATCGGTATAAGTAGGAGCAAGCGAATCTTTTCCCGTAACAACAAGCCCCATAGAACCTTCCATGTTCGAACCTCTTATCCAGAAGAGGCCCTGATGAGAAAGTTTCTTTTTAGCATAGCTTTCAATTTCAGCTTGAATTTCGATATCGGTAATACCCGGATGGTATATCTTCTTGGCGTACTCCATTATCGAGATGTTAATGCACCCCGCCCTTTCTATCAGTTTTATCTCTTCCTCGCTTTTAACTGTTTTTGTGAGAGAAAGAGCATTTGAGCAGTCTTTTCCGTCAGTATCAATAGAAAACTTTTTTTTGAAAAAAAGATATTCAGAAACAGTAGTGACATCCACCGGCATAGACCAACGACCCTTTATCATTTTTTTTATAGAGTCATTATTCCATGGCTCTATTATGACAGGGGATTCTTTACATGCCCTATCAAAATTCTTTCTCACAAAATATACTGATTCTCCTTCAGTCTGAATTATCAGGGCTCCTTTTTGAACCGATCCTGTAAAATAGAACAAATCCAAATTTGATGTTAAAACAGCACAATCAATTTCAAGCCCCTTCAGAAAACTTTTGAATCTTTCAACTCTTCTGTCAAGTTCCTCTATACTGAACAGTCTCACTTTAACCTCTTTACCATTTTATGTTGTTCCAGGCTTCATCATCTAATAAGTTGGTCGCATAATGTATTGCAGATATGGCGTGATAAGTTGCGTCCAGTCTGAGTTCGTTCCAGTCCGGTCTCATTCCGGTAGCACCTATTGCTTTTTCAGGTCTTTTTATCCAGTAAACATCTTCTTTTTTAAATTGAAGTCCAAGCAAGTAACCGAGATTTCCTTTTAAAACCCTGCCGTAAGTTTCAATTCTTTTTTCATCTCCTAAAGCAAGAGCAAGAGCATAAGCCTGAACCATTCCTTCTGCATAAACGGCTGTCGACGCAAATTGTGTGTCGAAAGCACCTGCTCTGCCATGCCCGGCTTCCCGTCCAAGCGGTTTATACCTGTTGATCAGCCAGTCAGTAAGCTCAAAAACAAAATCTGCATACTCCTGTTTCTTGGTAACCTCCCAAGCTTCATGGTATGCTCTGGCCTGCCATGGAACAAACGGTCCATCCTGATTTGCTTTATCATTCCAGAATTCACGATAAAACGGGAAGGCTTTTTTTACTGTTTCAAGTGCCGGTTCATAGTTTTTAAGTTTGTAGTAACGCATCAATATGAGCAATGCCTCGCCAGGATAAAACATCTGATCAATATCTCTCAAAGGTCTGTAAAAATCAGTCCTCATTTTGCCGCTTTCCTCCTGAAGTGAAATAACGGCATCTGCCATCATTCTCATATCTTTTTCATAAGAAGGATCGTAAAGTTCCGTCATAGCACCAAGTAAAAAAGCTGTCCCTGCTATACTTGAAACCGGTCTGTGCTTTTTCCAGTCAACATATTTAATCCCGTCTTTCTCAACCAGAGAACTTCTGAAAACATCTATGGCCCTTTTTACACTTTTGATCATTTCAGGATCGTTTCTGTCTCTTGCAATTTCAGCAAGCACCCAAACACCATTTAAATTTCTAAGAGCCCAGTCATCATCAGGCTCTTCATCTTTATCAGGGAAATATGTGTACATATAGCGTCCGTCATCAAGTTGATTGGTCATATACCACCCAAACGCTCTGTCAACAGCTTCTATAAGATCATCTCTTGTAACAGACTCTACAGGGACAACACTTCTTGAATAGGCATATTCCAGTGTTTGTCCACCTTTCTCCGTAAGGGCGAAATCCTGAGTCATGAATGCAGTAAGCTCTGCTTCTTTAGATTTCCATCCTTCTTCATTGAGTCCGGCATCAACAGAAAGTTGTCTAAGAAGATCCGTAGCCTCGTTTATATCCTGTCTTGCTATATCCATCGGTAAAAGTGTTGCCTGCTTGTTTCCCACAGAAAGAGAAAAACCTTTTTTTTGTCTGATGTGCATTCCTACAACCCTTTTCTGAATAGGAATTTTAATCCCGGAATGAATAACAGAAAGTTCAACAGCACTTGGATTTTCTTCGTCAACCTTTATTCTATCCAATATTTTCAAAGATTCCCTAAGGTTGCCTGCTGAAGATATTTCAAGATTTTTCATTTCCCCATTTCTGAAAACAGAAACAGCAAGACTTACTTTTCTTTGTGCCAGTTCAGCAGGAATTTCTGAATGGACATCCGATAACGGACATCTTCCCTCAACATAACATTTTATTCTTTCAACTAAAAGATGAGCTTCCTCCAAAGAGAGTTTTTCGCTATCGAACTCTGAAAGTTGAACTTTAAGAGGTATTTTGGACATGTCTCTTACAACATTGAAATTAACTTTACCAAGGTATTCTTCTTCAACTTTTATAGCGATGGTCCATTGTCCTGCTTTCATTGGACCGGGACCTCTGAAATGAACGAATGTTCTCCTCCATTCAGGCTGCATATTCATAGTGGTACGGTAAACCTCTTCACCATCAGGATCAAACCAGATAAAATCAGCATCATAATGTCTTCCCAAAGGTTCCCACCATGACTGAACTGCATGTTTTGTTTCATCAACCGCAAAAGTATCTCTTATTTCAGTAAAATCTGAAGTAAGATGACCGGGCAAACCGACAAACATTTCTTTAAGATTTCCACGGAAGTCAGCTGGAAAATCTGAAACTGCTGAAGTGCTTTCAACATAAAAATAATACCCGAAAATCAATACAAGCAATAAAATTAATACAGCAATTGCCGGTTTGAATCCACCCTCTTCTTTCTTTTTTAAGTTCTGTGTCATTTTTCACCTCATCCTAACAACCAAAATTAATAACATAGCTGGAGAATCCTACCTGAATATTTTTAAAATGGCAAAATTTAAGCAAAAAAAAAGCCCCGGAAAAACCCGGGGCTGAAAATTTTAATCCCGATGAGTAAAATTACATCGGAGGACATGCATTATATTGAATCTCACCTGATATGTCTCCTCCATACATAGGAGCATTTTTCAGGCTGTAAAGCTGAATGTCAGATCCATTAACAGAAAAGTTTCCAGCTGCACCAGGTGCTGGATTCAGGCTGTTAACATTTATTGTTCCAATACCGAAACCGTGCATACAGGCAATGTTCCCCTGAGGATCTGTATCTACAAAGAATAACTGTGACTGATCATCTATTGTCAAACCGACAGTCATACTTCCGGGAGAAGCATCAGCAGGAACTATAAGAAAAACAACCGGGTTAAGAACCGTTTGTCCCTGGTTTGCAAAAGGCATCTGTACAGCTTGAATAATATCGCCCTGAGGATCCGAAATAAAAGCGGCATAGCTGAATGCTCCTTCCGCTCCCATTGGAGCCATTGATCCCGCATTCCCAAAATTACCGGTAACAAAATAGTTCATGATGACCATGCTTTGATCAAGTTGCTGCTCATTGGTAATGATGTAATTGAAATCTCCGTTAATGTTTACACTGCCATAAGGGGCGGCATAGTTTTCATCACCTTTACCGGTTATTCCGCATGCTTCTGACTGAGTGGGGCAGTTTTCCATATAGCACTCAATAGTATTGTTTGTTGCACAGTTTGTCTGAACACATTCAGCGAGAGCATTATAGTCATTTTGTCCCTGAGTAGAACCGGCATAGAAACATTCCTCCATACATGACTGATCACTTTCAGAGCATCCACCCATACAAACAAGTATGTCTTCACAGCTGCCGGCCGGGCCTGTGTCGCCTGTGTCGCCTGTGTCACCTGTGTCACCTGTGTTACCTGTGTTTCCTGTGTTTCCTGTATCTCCAGTGTTTCCACTGTCTCCAGAGTTTCCTGTGTCACCGTTATCAGATGGTGTCTCACACTGTCCTGTAGCTGCATTACAGGTTTTATCTCCACAGTCTTCTTTTACTTTCCAAGCCCCGTCTTCACAGATATGAAGCACATTGTTGGAACAGAGGAAATCTCCATCTTCACAACCGTCATCATCATCTCCGCCGCAATTAACAACGAACATGGCGGCAATAGCAATCAAAAATACAAAAAGTAAAACTCTTTTCATCTCTAAACCTCCAAAAAATTTTAATCCAATGGCCTAAAAACCATGAAACCACACATCAAGCAAAATCCTACTCCTGTTATTCCGTGTGTCAAGCAAAAAAGATGTATTTTACAGAAAATATTTCTAAACAAAGAGGCCGAACCTGTAAAAAAACAGGTTGATTTCTCAGCTCTATCTGTATAATAGTAATAGAGGCTGGATTGCTGTGCGTTAACAGACCACCTTGAAAATACAGACTAAAAAAGTCAGGCATAAAGCTTGCATACTTTATTTTAGTTGTTTTGTTATTTGTAGTGAAAAAAGTATATAGGGGGCCAATAATGGTTAAAAACTTTTTATTTCTGATCGCTGTCATTTCATTTTGTATTACAATTGGGGCAGAAAACCTGTTTAAAACTCCTGAACTTGGAAAAATGATAGAAATGGGTGGCCGTAATTACGATACATTTTATTACTTCAAAGGAGAACCTCAATATTTATTGCAAAAATACGACAGGATATCAATTCCTCACTCAGTAAATATGGTATCTCTGAGAAACCTTGATATCAACGGCATTTTTTTACGCGATCTTATCGGTGAAGTGACTGATATTCATGGAACCGTAAAAGCTCACAGTATAGCAATACATCCGGACGACCGTGAAGCATGGGTAAGTATTAGAAATGCTCTTGCTGAAATGGATATACCTGCATGGCCTGTTGTCACCTATCATGCTCCTGAGCCTTTTATCCTTGATGGAAAAATGAATCTTTACTTCTATAAGTGGACATCCTTGAAAGAACAGCATGAAATTTTTAACAGGTTCGATCTTGAAGTGGTTGAGATCTGTGACAGGGATCCAGGTTTTTATACCGTTGCTTTACCAACAGGTTCAGATCCATTTGAAATTGCCAACACCCTTGTTGAAAAAAATCTTGTCAGATGGGCTCAACCAAACTGGTATTGGCATCTTGAAACAAAATTAACTCCCAATGACCCTTACTATAACTTACAGTGGCATCTTCCGCAAATAATCGCAAGCCATGCATGGGATACTGAAACAGGAGAAGGAAAAAACGCAAAAATAGCCATTGTTGACAGCGGTGTTGACACAGGTCACCCTGACCTTAATGTTCTTGCAGGCTGGAATTTTATCAACAATAATGAC
>SLOD01000157.1 GCA_007132725.1 Candidatus Sumerlaeota bacterium | reverse complement strand
GTTGACGCTTTTTACCTTTCATTTCAAAAATCTGTTTTGGACTGATGGTGTGATCAGGTATGAAGTCATCTAATATATGCAACAAGTTATATGCACGCAATAGTTTTATGAGAATAATCATGGAATAATTTTCTCCACGCTCAATTTTCATGATTGTTTTTCCTGACACATTAATATGTTCCGCTACTGCTTCGATTGTTATGTTGAGATGCAGACGATAGTTTTTAAGTCGTTCTCCAATCTTTTTCAGAATGCTTTGATTGCTACTTGCAACATCCATTATACTTCCTCTTCAGACAATTAAAACACTATAAGATATACTATAGTTCCTTTTAAAAGTCAAGCTAATTTGTTGTCAAGTATAACCGTAAAAAATGATGTTTCTGTGGTTTTTGGCTAAAAGTAAAACATGATTTGAGTCATTTTTGGAGAAAAGGAAAGGGTTTCTTTGTTCATATTTATTTTACAACATCACACATATTTCAACAGCAAGCCAGAATAACTTTTCATTTTTGTTCTCCTTTTCATCACTTTTTCCTGCAAATGATCATCATGTGCTGGCTTGTATCAGCTACGGACGGATGTGTACATAGTTTTAAATGTGTCTGCCACCAGATTTCAAAAGCTTCTTTGTCATTTTCATAAAGTTTATTCACTGAATCAGGGTTTGCTGAAGAAAGACCTTCAAGTCCGACAAGTTCAGCAAAATCAACATCTTGCCTGTCAAATAAGTTTTTCAGATCATCAGCAAGAAAGAAATGACAGGCGGTGAATCCATTGCTTCCGTCATAATCACCGGTTTGCACATACTTTGTGAATATTTCCATTCTGATCTCTTCAGGAAAATCTGTCAGAACAGTCCTCAGCAGTGCCAGACGGCTTATGATTGAACAGAAAATATAACTGCCCGGTTTGGCAACTCTGATCAGCTCTGAAACTGCTTTTTCTCTTTCTGATGCCTCAACAACATGACTTAGCGGTGCTCCAAGACAGAGAACTCCGTCAAAACTGTTATCATCAAACAGTGACAGATCACAAATATCACCTTCAACCGAATCCACGAGAAATTCAGAAAGATCATTTTCTGCCATTACTTTTTTTGTACATTCCACAAAGTTTGGACTTATATCAAGATGCGTGACTGAAAAACTTCTTTTTGCCATCTCCAGTGTATATCTTCCCGGACCGCCTCCAGCATCAAGAATATGGCCCGTTTTTGGCAGATATTTTTCCATAAAATGTAAGGTGGTATCAAGTTCCAGCCGATGAAAAGCATCTTTAACCAGCCGATTTAATTCAAAATCACTATCTTTTTTGTAGTATTCTTTTACCTGTTGTTTTGACATGATTTTTCTCCCTCACAATTTATCGGATTATATCTGTCCCTTTCCCATTTTGCGGGATTGATGTTTATGTAATGCCGGATTTTATCCAGTTCTTTTTCGTTGCGGATTATGTGTTCATGATAATTCCGCTGCCATAAAGGTACGCCTGATTTTCCTCGTAAAATGTTTATCTGTTTTGATGAATTCATTTTCAAATATCCTACCATTTTCGGCAACAACATTTTTCGCCGTTCCCATACATTCTGTAGGGGCGATTCATGAATCGCCCTTTCTTTTAATTCGTGAATTGCCCCTACATTGTTTTCGGGCAATTCGTGAATTGCCCCTACGATTGCAATTACAATGTGAACATGATTCGGCATTATAATATATGAATCAATATCAATGTTTCCGTATTTTTCCGGAATTGTATGAATACACATATCAACAATTTTCCCGGCATCATTCAAAACCATTTCACCATTCTCAACATTTCCCAGCAATTCCTCTCTGCCATTCACGCAAATGGTGACAAAATACAATCCATTTTGCGAATAATCATATTCTCTGAGCCTGATGGATCTACGGTTTTCCATAAATTTACTCTAAAAACTCGAAATAATTATCTCCGGTGATAAGCTTAAATTCAGTTGTTCCATAAAGTTCTTCAAACATCTCAATGGTTGATTTTTTTATTTTTCCTTTTGTCCATTTAAATTCAAAAGCACTGAATTTTCCGTTATGCTCTTCTATGTAGTCAATTTCTTTCTGGTCGTGAGTTCTCCAGAACCACATGTTTTTCTTAATCCCTGAAACTTCAAGTCGTTTAATCCTTTCAGAAATCAAAAAGTTTTCAAACATGGCTCCATTATCATTTCTGACTTCAACTGGTTGGAAAGATGATATGATACTGTTACGGATACCGTTATCATAAAAATATATTTTCTCTTTTCTTGCTATCTCGTTTCTCCGGTTTCTGGCAAGCGGTTTCAAGCGATAGATTACAAAAGATTTTTCCAGAAGATCAATATATCTTTCAACTGTTTCTCTGCTTGCACCTAGTTTTACTGCGATTTCATTCCTTGAAACTTCAGATCCCACCTGAAAAGCAAGCAGTTGCAAAACATTCATCAGCAACTCAGGTTTTTTTAAATTTTCAAACTCAAGAATATCTTTATACAGGTATTTTGAAGCAAGGTTTTCAATAAGTTTTGCCGCATCAGATTCATTCTTTTTTGTAATTTCAGGATAAAGACCGTAAACCATGAAAAACTTAACAAGTGAATCAATTTCGTGGTTTTTGTATATCTGACTCATTTCATTAATTGAAAAAGGAAGCAACAGAAACTCCACTCCTCTTCCTGTCAGCGGTTCATTAATTGAATTTCTAAGAGCGAAACTGCTTGAACCTGTTGCAATAACTTGAAGCTGTGGAATGTGATCGTGTATAATCTTCAAAGTAAGACCGATATTTTCAATCCTCTGTGCTTCATCAATCACTATCAGTTTTGCATCACCGAAAAGTCTTTTAAGGAGAACCGGTTCAGGATTTTGCAGTCTTGCTGCAATTGAAGGTATATCACAGTCAAAATAGTTATCCCTTGAGCCATATTCATTCAGGATATCAAGTGCTAAAGTTGTTTTCCCCACCTGCCTTGGACCATAAATTGTCAAAATCTTTCCTTTGAAGAGCCACTTCTCCACCTGGGGCATTAAATCTCTTTTAATCTTAAACATTATTCTTCTCCACAAACTATTCACACAAAATAAATTATCTTAAAAAAAGAAAAACAAGTCAAGAAAAACCCAAAAAACGCAGGTTTGCCTTCAAAATTTAGCTAAAAAACGCAGGTTCGCCTTCAAAATTTAGCATAAAAACGAAGGTTGAGCACATTTATTTCTTTGAAACGAAAGGGCTTTCTTTTATGTATTTGCGCCAAAGTTTATCTTTATATTCTCCGGCATAATCAATTCCTATCCTTTTAGCGGAGATTATTGAAAAATCAGGATTCTCAGGATTTTTTTCCAGATACAGTTCTCTTCCTTTCACAAGATCATATTTGTTAAGTGAAATATCAATATCAAGAGCTTTTGAAAGTTTACCGGGACCATTTGTCAGATCACAAGTTTTTTTTATCCCGGGCCGGTTCTTTCTGATCATCTCCAATCCTTTTAGCGGTTCAACAGCACGGATCAGAACTGCATGAGGATTATCTTTTTTTTCTGTAACGATATTCAGACAGTAATTCAATCCATAAACAAGGTAAACATAGGCATACCCTCCGGGAAGGAACATTGCTTCAGTCCTTTTTGTTCTTCTGTTTCCCGAAGCGTGGCAACCAAGGTCTGTTACTCCGCAGTATGCTTCTGTTTCAACTATCATTGTAACGATCTTGCATCCATTCAATTCACGGACAAGATAGTGTCCCAGAATATCTTGTGAAACTATCAGAGCATCGCGCTCAAAAAAATCTGAAGAAAAGCGGCTTTTTAACATAGGGTCAGGAAAAGTTCCACTCGGTTCCATCAGGAGTATCCTGAATCGAAATTCCAAGTTCAAGAAGTTTGTCCCTCATTTCATCTGCCTTTGCAAAATCTTTTTTCATTCTGTATTCTTTTCTTTTTTCTATCATTTCTTCAATGAAAGATATTTCTATTCCGTTCCTTTTGAGCTGTATTTCTTTTATCTCCTCAATAATTTCAGAACTATCTCTTTGAAGTACTCCAAGAACTTTTCCCGCTTCTTTTATCACTTCTTCAAAACCGGCACACTCTTCAGGAGCAGGTCTCGTTTTTTTAGATACGATGATATCGTTGAGATATTTAAATACTCCATAAAATGCTGCAACGACCTTTGCACTGTTAAAATCATCGTCCATAGCCTCCCTGAATTCATCTATGAAGGCTTTTGCTTTTTCGTTCCTGACCGCGTTTCCGCTTGACCTTGATGCAAAAACAGAAAGGTTTTTCAAAGTGGTATAGAAGTAATAAAGTTTCTTTTCAGTTTCTTTGAGATTGACAATAGAAAAATCTATCGGTGAACGATAATGAGTCGAAAGCATAAAATAGCGAAGCACTTCAGGATGATAATCTTCCAAAGCATCATCAACTGTTATAAAATTTCCAAGAGACTTGCTCATTTTTTCACCTTCAACAGTTAGAAAGCCATTATGAACCCAATATTTTACAAATGGTTTTCCTGTCGCTCCCTCAGCCTGAGCTATTTCATTTTCGTGGTGGGGAAAAATGAGGTCTCTTCCTCCCGCATGGATATCGAATGTATCTCCAAGATATTTTATTGACATGGCACTGCATTCAATATGCCACCCTGGTCTCCCCATTCCCCAAGGACTTTCCCACTGTGGCTCTCCCGGCTTTGATGCTTTCCAGAGAACAAAATCAAGAGGATTTTTCTTTTCAGTTTCAACTTCAAATCTTGTGCCGGCTATCATATCATCAATTTTCCTGTGACTCAGTTTGCCGTACTGATTAAAGCTTTTGATACTGAAGTATACACTTCCCCCCGTTTCATAAGCATATCCATTCTTTATCAGTTTTTCTATCATTTCTATTATTTCACTGATATGCTCGGTCGCCTTCGGCTCTATGTCCGGCTCCATAAGCCCTAAAGCCGTTGTTGTCTTATAAAATGCCTCTATGTTTTCATGGGTCAACTCTCTAAAATCAATATCTCTCTCATTGGCTCTGTCTATGATCTTATCATCAATATCGGTGAAATTTCTTACATAGACAGTTTCATATCCGAGATATTTAAAATACCTCACAATAACATCTATCGCTACCTCTTTCCTTGCATGACCGATATGAGGCTTGTCATATACCGTCATACCGCAGGCGTATATTTTCACTTTGTCCTTTTCTAGTGGGACAAATTCTTCTTTTTTCTCGGTGAGAGTATTGTAAACTCTGAGCATGCCTTTCTTCTCCTTTAAGACATTTTGAATTCTTACATGAACCTAAGAACCATCCATTAAGTCATTCATTTCTTTTTTCAAAGATTCAAATGCAGCTTTGTCAGACTCCGGAACACTCCTCTCAATTGTACCATGAAACTTAACAGGGTCAATTATCCTGTTTGTTCTGCCCCGCTCCCGCTGCAGCTGATAATGTAAGTGAGGAGCAAAAGAGCGACCTGTGTTACCGACATCTGCTATATGGTCTCCTGCTTTGAAGCTGTCACCACTTTTAACATGAAGTTTATTAAGATGAAGAAGGATCATGTAAATTTTAGGATTTGTATTAACTTCAGCTTCCAGGGAAATTCCGTTGTATCTCGTATTCCAGTTAGTCCGAAGAACTCTGCCATCCCAAGGAGCATAAACAGGAGTTCCCACCGGAGCTTTGAAGTCAATTCCGTCATGTCTCGGACGCCGGTCGTTTAAAACTGCTGTTATCTGGATCCATTCCCGGATCGGACTGTTTTTAAGCATTTTTTCAACAGCATAGCCGTTTTCATCAAAGAATGTCCTGAATCTGTATCCTGATGGTTTGTACGCATAAAATAAGAATTCTCTTTTAAATTTTACAGACCTGTATCGCATAGCCAAAATCTCTATTTCATCCGGCATATCTTCTCTGCTGGATGCCTCTTCTAAAGATACAGTTCTAAAGACAGCACTAACCTCATCTCCGGGATATATATCCCTTCTCATATCAAAATCAAATACAAGATTCCTTGCAATATGTGCAGACAACAACTTGGCAAGTCTCTTGTTTCCTGTTTTTTCAGCAAGCTCAGCAATAACAGGACTTCTTCCAAATGTATTAAAAAAACTTGCTGTCACAGGAACAGTAAAGGAAAATATCCCTTTATTTTCATACCTTTCTTTTATAGGCACATCTTTCACCGTAACAACTTCGGGATCCATTTTTTCGTAAGGAACAACTTCTTCATGATCTTCCACATCACCCGTCTTTTCATCTTCAAAAGGATGGTCTTCCAGAAGTTGATCTTTATCCGACTTTACATGTATCTTACTATCCTGAGTTATTTCTGCCAGCACATAAGAAAGTTTTTTTTCAATAATGATCAGCCTTGTCACTATTGCAACAAGAAAAATCAAAGTAAAAAGAAAGAGGATTTTCCAACGAGTTTCAGGTCGAGTAATCACTAGTCACCGTAAATATCGATTGTCAACAGAAAAATATATTGAAAGAGTCTCTTCAATGCAATTTTTTTGGATTATAATGTGGAAACAAAGTAAAAATATCTGCTTTTTTACTAAAATCTTCCTTCAACTAAAAACATTAATCCGTGTATATCTTTAACTTTACGATCATCCCAATCGCTTACAAATACTCCTGTTCCTTTTCCATCCGTACCTTTCTGCTCTACCATTTTCTGTCTGTTGTGATCCCGGGTAAAAGAGTATTCCAGCATGGTAGAAACTGAGCGACTGAACTTATATTTTGCTGTTATTTTAAAAAAAAGCATGTTAAACGCACTTTCTTCGGGAGGAAGCACCTCTCTGCTCCGGTCAAAAGCCATACTCACTGCATTAGTTGCAAGCCGCTCTTTAATAACTGTAACAATTTTACGGCCGCTTGCATCATAGACAGTGTATGTAGCAGGAATTTTAAATCCGTAGGAAATTCCAAACCAGAAATTTGATAGAGAGTAATCCACCCATAAAAAAAACAAATGCTCCGGACTCTGTTTTGCCTCAGATGAAATTGTTAAATACGGTTCAATACCGGGAGCATCAAAAACCATAAACGGAAGAGTCCTGAAACTGTAAAGCAATGACCACCTGAACCCTTTGACTCTGAAAGTAAGTTCCGACATCGCTCCATGACCTATAAAATTGTCTGTCAAAGGTTTTGAAGATACCGTATCCGACTGACCTAAATAATCTGCATTACCCAGCCGCTGGTTTTGGAACAGATACTCTCCCCTTACTCTGAAAGCAAAATCTGTGGAATAATCCGGTTCTATCCATACTCCGTCCGCATAAGAATTTATCCCAAGCGGATCACCAAGTTCAGAACCTGTCAAGTATTGAGCAAAACCATCAATCCCGTAAGAAGTTATTCGCCCATCCTTTTTATTTGCGAGGGATTCACTCGAAAACACCACATTGTCTCCCTTATCAATGACAGCCGCCTGAATGTGACCTTTGAATCCTGGGATGCTGTCGGCATATGAAAACCCTCCGTAAAACCCGTAAACTGTCTCCATCGGAACCTGTTCTCCTCCTAACTTATCAACCTTTGCCTGAGCATGGGTTTTAAAGCCGAAATAGAATGAACACCTATCGTAACCGTAAAGCACCTGAAATCCCGGAACAGGGGTTCCGCCACTTTGGGGCCAGACTGTACTGTCCCCCCACCTTAGACCTCTAAAGTAGCCAATCGCAATATTATCCGCATTATAAGGATAAAATGTGAGTTTGAATCTATTTTTAGAAGGATGCTCGTAATCAATTTCTATAAAAGAGCGGTCTTCTCTCAGCTTAGTATCTACTCTGTCATTAAGGCTGTCCATTCTGTTATACATTCTAAAAGCAATACCGACCCGTGCCGAAAAATTATCAAGGAACCCTTTCTCTTCATGAAAAAGGGTTAACCTTGTGGAGCTTTTGGCAGTATTGGAGTATCCATAAACTCTCCGGGCAAAATCTTCATACTCATGTCTGTGGCCTATATCATATTTTACAGAATACTGACTGTTATCTCTCAGATTATCATCCCCCATGATAAAAGTAAGGCTGTTGCTTGTAAAGTTAGGTGTCAGCAGACCATCATATCCGGAGTGCGGGTTGTATAAATTCTCTTTTTCTTTTTCTATTTCCACCTCCTGTGCAAATAATGTAAAAGCAGTCACCAGAATAACAGCCGCAGCCTTTATCTTTTTATTCGATAACATCTATATCTCCACTATCTCTCGGCACTAATATCCATGTTGAAGGTCTTGCACTTGTATGCTGTTTAAGAACTCCTGTGATGTTCATCTTTCTTTTATTTTTGCGATCTCTTTCTTTAACGGGATTGAAATGAGGTGCTGTATAAAGTGTCTGTGCTACTATATACCGTCCCTCCTCTGTTTTAAGCGGAAACTGTCCATAGTCCGTAAATCCCCGGTCAAGCTCAAAAAAGTAATCTACAGTGACACTTTTTACAGTGACCAGAGAAGATTCCCACTTTTCCATCTCACGATCATCATCAAGTATCATTGTAATATCAACCGGCTGAGGAATAAGAGTCTTGTCAACAACTACTCTTCCCTGTTCATTGTACCTCGGTCTGTATGTAGGAAAAGTGATTTCCGTAAAACCGAAAAATTCAAAAACCGAACCATTGAAATACTCTATAATTGTGCCGGGAGGAAGAGTATACCCGACAGTCGGATCATCCACATACGGGGCAGAGTAGGTGTAAAGATAGATCGCACCATATTCTTTGGAGTTAACATCTTTAAGATAAAAACCTCCCTCAACAACTGCAAGCACCACCATTTTTCCTTCAACATCAAGATTTCTTCCATTATATCTTGAGTTGAAACTTCCGTATCCTGTGTTATTTGACTGAATTTCATAGATTGTCGCTTCCGGAGCATATATGGTATCAGATACACCGATCTTCCCACTCCTTTTATAGAAAACAAAAGATTCTTTTGACCTTTCTTTATCAGGAACTATTTCGTGAACTACAACCCTCTCTCTGTTAAGGATGTGACTCATTTCTATCAGTACCGGAGAAGATATTCCATTTTCAATTTTCATTCTTGTAGCAGAAAATACTTTTCCGTACTGAAGCTCAAGCTCTACCATTCCCTCATAATTAGTAACTTTATCGCCTCTGTCATCAACGGCTTTGATAGTGACAGGAACAAAATAAGTTTTTTCTTTTTCCAATCTTCTTTCCGGACTTCCCGGATCGAAACTGCTTCCAAACTCAATTTTAAAAGCAACGACTTCTTCGCTTGAAGGTTCAAAGCCACTTTTAACCTCAGTGCAGCTGGAAACCGTTGTAAACACTATCGTAAATATCAAAAAAGTTTTCATGATCGCTGGAACTCTACTTAATTTATCATTTTTATTCTTTTTCCCTGACCACACTCATTTTCATTTGCCGGGCTGAAAAAATATTGGGCAGGATCTATCTCTCCTTTTTTCATAAGATACTGTGAAAAAGCATCTCTTAAAGAAACAGATGTATCAAACTTAGTCGTGTTATATTCAAGCATATAAAATCCGCTGCCCCCTTTTCCCATATAATCATTAGTGGCCATCTTAAAAACAAGGTGAGGCTGAAGCAGCTTATAGTTGTCAATTACAAGTGTGTCTCCTATTTTAAGACACTTGACAAGGGCGAACGAACCCTCCTTTTTCCTCACCTCTTCATCGGGAGAACAGTCGATCTCAGCACTCATACCGGCAACTTGAACCTGTGTTTTACAACCTCTTACGGCCGATCTTCTGGCGACATAATCAAACAGATCTTTTATCTCTCTTCCACTGAGATACATTGTAACAATTGTGTTTTCAAAGGGAAAAACTTCATAAAGCTTCTCTCTTGTAATGTCTCCCGCAGGAATATCCGCTCTTATTCCAAGACTGTTGGTAACACAAAAATGTGTTCCCGAAAGCTCACTGTTCATCATCGCATTAGTAACAACATTTCCAAGCGGACTATCCCCACCTGAAGGATCAAGCCTTTTTAAAACAGAAACCGCTCTTCCCACTACTTTATTAAGATCCTGTGAATATTTAAGTCCCTCCATATACGGTCTAAGCATGTTGAGCATATTTCCGTCTTCCGGAACCTTATCTGTGACAGCATGAGTTCTGTAGTTATACCACACCACTTTTCTTTCCTTTACTGCAACTTCCAGTTCCCCGACAACCTTAAAATCGGCTCCGCTATGAACAACTAAAACATTTCTACCGTCAACGCCTCTAACCACTTTTACAGGATCAAGAACAACATGGTGATGCCCCCCCATAATTATATCAACACCGGGGACTTCTTCTGCAAGACGGTAATCACCATCAAGACCCTGATGTGACAAGATAACGACCATATCTACAGAAGCCCTTATCAACCCCACATACTTTTTAGCAGCTTCAACCGGATCGATCACATTAAAACCAAGACCTCCTCCTATAATGTAAGCTGAATTGAGAGACGAATCATTACCTATTCCTACCACACCTATTTTCAAGTGACCTCTGTTCAGTATTATGTAGGGCAATGTGATATCCATCAAACCTTTATGGTTTTCCCATTCAAACAAGTAGTTGGATACAAGCAAAGGGAATCCTCCCGATTTTTTATATGCTTTAACAAGTCCTTCGCTTCCATTATCAAATTCATGATTTCCTATTACCATTGCATCAATGCCAAGAAAACGAAGAGATCTCATTTCCAGTTCACCTTTATATAAACTGAATTGAGGTGCTCCCTGAAAAGCATCCCCGCTGTCAAAGTAAAAAACAGGAACATCTTTGTGCTTCTCTTTTATAAGATCGATAACCGTCTTTACCCTTGCTACACCCCCGCTGCTTACAAGACCGGGGCGATAATCCCTGTAGTCACATACTCCATCCCGGTTTATATCTTCACTGTTCAGCTCCGCATGAGCTAATGCCGCTTCATATTCTTCTTTAGATATGTAGTTTTCCCGCAATATAGGAGCATCGTCTTTTCCTATCCATGTACTGTTTACAGTATCATACGGAAAATCACACTCTCTGTTGTAATTCCTGTCCCAAACCAGTATACAGTCATCAAAATTGCAAACTCCATCGTTATTTTTATCTTCTTCTTTATCACACTTACCATTCCCGTTCAGATCCCAACATCTGAAAATGAGGGGATTGTCTTCCTGAAGAATACAATCTTCCACACCACAAGCTCCATTTCCTGTGATATCTTCCTGAGGATCACATTTGTTATTTCTATTGACATCCCAGCATCTCTGACAGTCATTTATGTCACAAATCCCGTCTCTGTTGATATCTTCCGATAAATGACCTCCTGCTCTGAATTCCACTTCAGTCAGATATTCGTATCTATCTCCAGTCCAAGTCCTGTATCTCCCTTTTCCGTCACTCCCTATTCCCGCTATCCATGCTCCATCACAAAAACCGTTCCTGTTGACATCCCAGCAATGTGGATTTGAAGACACCAGTCCCATTTTTATGTCGAACATGTTGGGCTCAAGCCAGAAAGGAAAATATTTTCCATGAGTATCACTGGAATGTATAAAAACAATTTTACGGGGAATTGATCTGTCAATATGAAATTCACTCCAACCATGCTCCATACAGCCTGTCATAAGAAAAACGGATAAAATCAAGTTCAAAAAAAAACTATGTTTAAAAAACATTTAACAACCCTTACTCTTTTCTTTGGAGATCCTCTTCATTTCTTGGTGCGATCCTGAAAGCACCGTATGAATAGATCAGTATCCCTGTAATAAAATTAAAATCCGTCCCTTTATTTCTGCTACCTTCATAATAATGTATCTGTCTATCCACAGCGAGGTGTCCCGTTATTTCAAAAGCTCCATATCCAAGATTTGAGTTTGTTATTTCAACATCTTGAACTTTGATAAGAACACCTTCATATTTTTCCGCATCTTCTCCGTTGTCTGCTCCTGGGATCCAATTCTCTCCCTCTCTAAAAAAAGGTGTGGAAACTTTGGAAGGATCATCTATGAATGCCGGTTCAGGAACAGCAGCAGTTCCCACTTTAATGATATCTGCTTTAACTGCTTCAATTTGAGAGCTGCCATAAAACCTTTTGTAAGTGCCTTTCAGTTCCAGATGATCTCCTACAGCAAACTCATTCAGCCCTGCCGTCCCATACACAAAAACATAGATTCCGCTATAAGGGACAGCCTGATTCACCACTTCACTCACATAGAGACCTTTAATGCTGGTTTTTTCATAATGGGTGTTCCTGTTATAAACTATGGCAGTTACAATACTTTCAAAAGAAACTTCAGAGTTGACCTCTATTTCCCCCTTTTGTATTTTAGATATGATCCCTTCTTCAATATCACTGTCGCTATCGCTACGCTCCTGTTCTTCGTCATTATCAGGCAAAAGGAGTTCTTCTTCTTTTTCTATCAGGTCTTCTATTTTTCTTGGAGCTATTCTGTATGCATCATAAGCATATATCAATATACCTTTAACTGAATCAAATTTTTTGCCCGTGTCTCTTTTTTTTTCGTAGTAATATATCTGTTTATCAACAGCAAGGTTCCCTGTTATTTCAAAAGCTCCGTATCCAAGATTTGGATTTGTGATCTCCACATCCTTTACTTCTATAAGAACACTTTGATATTTGCGGGCATCCATCCCATGTACCGGACCCGGGGTCCATCCCGCTCCATCTTCTATAAATGGCGTAGAAACTTTTGAAGGAGAGGATATCTCAGCAGGTTCAGGCATAGTTGCTACCCCGAGCTTAGTTACAGAGTAACTGGTAACCTCCACTTGTGATCTGCCAAAATACTCTCTATAAAAACCATTTACTTCAATATGATCACCGGGGCTGAAAGCCCCGATCTCCGCACTGTTTTTCATAAAAACATATATCCCACTGTAGGGAAGGGCTGACGGAATAAGTTCGCTCACATAAAATCCTCTTATACTGACATTGTTATACCGGCTATCCTGATCGTAAACTATTGCCGTTATAACACAGTCAAACAACACCTCTGTGTTTACCGCAATTTCTCCTTTTTGTATTTTTGGTATGATACCTTTTGAAGGTTCATTTTCTTCCGGAATACCAACTTCGTCAACTACAATATCCTGGTCATTCTCTAAATTTTCTCCGTCATCCTCCGCACTATTATCCGTATCTTTCATAACCTCTTCCTTTTCTTGCGGATTACTGGCGGTATTGCAGGACAACAATAATACAAAAAATACTGTATATAAGAAAACTACTGCAACCTTAACCGGCTTTTCCATGGCATTTCTCCGTTACATCCAAGCTAAGATGTTTTTAAAATTTTCAAAGAACTTTTAATGCTATCTTATATTTTTTACGACACAAATATTCAAATTAGATTTTTACAAATTAAAGACAAGGGGATTCGAACGCAGATCTACTCCAGATCCACCATTTTTATCTTGGAGTCAGTGTTTTCGATCTTGTTACTGATATTTTCTCTTAGTTTATCTTCCATCTTCAGAACGGTCAGAGCTTCAATATCTTCAGGAAAAAGCTTAAGCACTTTATGATAGAAAATATTTCTGTAGACCATATTCCCTTCTTTTTCATATATGGATGCTATCGTTCTGAAAATATTTGCCTGTTTTTCATAATCTTCCATCATTTTATAGATAAAAGCCTGCCTTTTTAACAAGGCAATATTTTGAGGATCGGAAGAAAGAAGTTTTTTCAAAAGCACAAGGGCTCTCTCATACTCTTTCATTTCAATTCTGGTCTCAACAAGTTCTGCAAGAACATACTTATCATCTTTATCAAGGCTGAGAAGCATCATAAGACAAGCTTCTTTATCTCTGAGGGATACTCCTCCTTTATTTTTAAATTTATCAAGAAGATGATTTAAAATAGCACGGGATTCCTCATTCATATTTTCGGCTATCATCAGTCCACTGAGATTCAAAAGATCTTTATCATTGGCTTTATTCATATCTTTAATACGCCTCAAAAGAAAAACTGCTGTCATTTTATCTCCTTTTTTTATAAAATATTCAGCCGCTTTTCTATATTTCCCCGGAGCCTCGGAAAACCTTCCCATCCTTATATCAACATCTGCACTGAACATATTTAAAGGTCCATGATCGGGAACGAGGTCCAGTGCCATATTCACAAAGTAGTTGGTCTGTGATAAATTTTGCTGTTCAAGATACTTTTGAGCAACACCTATATAAACATCAACCGCTTTATCAAATTTTTCGATGGATCTATATGTGTCGGCAAGTTGTATATAAAGATTAACATCCTCCGGAGACTTTTCAATACGCTTCAAAATCTTCTGGGCTTTTTTATCTCCCGCAAGATCTGCTATATCAGTGTTGGCGAGTCTGGTAAGATTTTTTACCGCTTCAGAGGAAAAAACCTCTTTTATATCTTTTTTTAAAAGCCCTGATATTTTATCTAAAAAACCGCCCATTCAACTTTCACCCAAAGTTAAACAACCTCAATAAAATTATACAGAAAAACAAAAACCTGTCAAATAAAAAAAGTCAAGCATATTCAACAAGATACAGAGCACCCATCTTTTTTTCAAAAATCTCCTCTAAACTATTGTTTGTTCAAATTTTTAACATTTAAAATTCGGAAACAATTTATCTTGACTGACTTTTCTTTTCCAATATTCTCATTACAGTGACCAGATTTAATATGGATATGTTCATATGGTTATGATATTTTTTGACAAGCTTGGCAGAAAAATTGTCAGCAAACTCGAATCTCTGGGAAAATTTTCTCTTTTTCTTGTTGAAATCGTGAGATGGCTTTTTGTTCCTCCCTTCAGATTTAAAGAAATATTTTACTACACTGAGAAAATAGGTGTGGACTCAATAGCGATCGTTTCTCTTTCAACTTTTACTACAGGAATGATAATCGGTCTACAGCTTGTAAATATTTTGAGGCTTTTGGGAGCTGAAATTTATGCCGGCGCAGGTGTTGCATTTTCCATGAGCAGAGAACTTGCTCCAGTTATAACAGCAATTGTTCTTATCGCAAAAAATGGCTCCGGTATGACTGCTGAAATAGGCAGCATGAAAGTTACAGAACAGATAGATGCTCTTGAAACGATGACCGTAAATCCGTTAAGATACCTTGTTGTTCCAAGACTCTTCGCTTCTATTCTTGTTTTTCCTGCATTAACCGCTCTTGCAAATGTAGTGGGAATACTGGGCGGGTATGTTGCCTCTGTCTACATTATGCAGGTCAACAAAGTATACTATCTTAAAGAGATGTATTTTTGGGTAGATCCGGAAGATATCTGGTCTGGACTTATAAAAGCTTTTGTTTTTGGAATAATCGTAACTGTCATCTGCTGTTTTAACGGACTTAATACAAAGGGAGGGGCAAAAGGTGTTGGGGATGCCACTACTAAAGCGGTAGTTATATCAACAATAAGCATTTTAATTGCAGATTATTTTATGACATATCTATTTATTTCGATTTTTTTAAGAGTTTAAAAATGAATGGAGACAGCAAACACATAATAAGAGTAGAAAACCTTCATAAGGCTTTCGGAACAAACAATGTACTCGAGGGTGTTGATATTCAGATAGAAGAAGGAAAAGTAACCACCATTATCGGGAAAAGCGGCATCGGAAAAAGTGTTCTGCTAAAAAATATAATCGGTATTATGAAGCCTGACAAGGGAAAAATCTTTTTCAAAGGGGAAGATGTTACTGCTCTTCCAAAATCAAAGTTGCTAGAGCTTAGAAAAAATATGGGATACCTGTTCCAGGACGCAGCATTATTTGACTTTATGACTGTAGAAGAAAACATCAGTTTTCCTATAATCGAACAATTGAAAATTAAAAGCAGATCTGAGATAAAAAAGAGAGTCGCAAAACTTCTTGATCTTGTAGAGCTTCCCGGAATAGAGAAAAGGATGCCCTCTGAGCTTTCCGGGGGAATGAGAAAAAGAGTAGGGCTTGCAAGAGCTATTGCAGTAGAACCGCAAGTCGTTCTTTTTGATGAACCAACTACCGGTCTTGATCCAATTCTTGCAGAAAATATAAATGAGCTTATAATGATGGTCAACAAGAAGCTGAGCATGACCTGTCTTGTTATCAGTCATGACATAGCTTCAACATTCAGGAGGACAGACAAAGTGGCTTTTTTACATGATGGAACTATCGGATTTTTCGGGAACCCTGATGAAGCGGTGGCATCCAAACACCCTGTGTTGAAGAAATTTATATCCAACTCGTTCAGACCGCTTGAGGACTAAGGAGAGCAAAATGACACGGTACGCCAAAATAGGCATTTTTTTTGTAGCATGCACAGTTCTTGTCAGCGTGTACATATATAAAGCTGCTGATCTTTTTCCAGGCGGAAAAACAAAAATTTATTATGCTCTGGCCGATGACGCAATGGGTATTTTAAACAACAGTAATGTTGTAACATCAGGGGTTGTTGTAGGAAAAATGTCAAATGTCGAACTTGAAAACGGATTGGCAAAATTCACTCTTAATATCTCTGCAGATATAACTATCTATGAAAATGCATCTTTAGAAAAAATAATGGAAAGTATGCTTGGAACTTATGTTCTCTCTCTTCATCCGGGTGACAGCTCATATCCTCAGCTTAATGAATATGATTATATTAAAAATGTAAATACAGCAACCGGTATCGCCAACACTATGGAAAAGGCTTCTATAATGATGGAAAAGGCAGCAGATGCAATTACCATGCTGACAGGAGATCCAAATCAGGAAAGACTTAACAACATTATTGAAATTCTTTCAAGAACTGCAGAAAACACTTCCGTTAATTTTGAAAACTCAATGGCTCTCCTTGCTGTCACTATGAAAAATATGTCTGAAATAACTCATAAAATAAATGTAAGGAGTGAAGCCGAAATGGAGAAGTTTTCCAAAATACTTGAAAACACCCTACTCCTCACAGAAAAGATAAACAACATGATGGATGTAAATGACACTGAAATATCGGAATCTCTGGCTGCATTGAGAGAAACCCTTCAAATAATTTCAGGAGAGCTTAATGCCTCCCGCAATGCTATGGAAAATCTTCGTAATATATCGGAGGATGTAAGTAAGATAACAGGAAAAATAGCCGACGGAGAAGGCAATCTCGGGAAGTTTTTGGCAGATGAAAAGCTTTATGATGATATGGTAAGCATTTCAGGACAATTGGCCGATTATGCGAACACTGTTTTGGGAATGCAGATACATGTTGACTTCCATTCTGACTATATGGTTTTGGGAAATGAATTTAAAACATATTTCGACATTACCCTTCAACCGAGAGAAGACAGGTTTTATTTAATAGGTGTCGTTGATGATCCCGGGGGAAGAATTACTGAAACCTCAACTACTCATGAAATAGGTATAGATGACGGCACCCAAACAAGAGAATATACTGTTACCGAACAAAGAACAAAAGTTGACAGCCAGCTCAAGTTCAATCTTCAGTTAGGAAGGATTTTCGGACCTCTTGCTTTCAGGGGTGGCGTATTTGAAAACAAAGCAGGAGTTGCTGTAGATTACACACCCTGGCGTTTTGTATCCCTTTCAACTGAATTTTTTGATTTTGGAGGGGACTTGCCGAAATTCAGAGCTAAAGGGCTTGCCCGTCCTCTTTTATGGGCAACAGAACCTTTCAGCTGGCTTTATGTTACTGCCGGGGGAGAAAATCTGTTAAATGCCGAAAGAGACCTTTATTTTGGACTGGGACTCAGATTCACTGACAATGACCTGAAAGCCATTCTGCCGAGTATGCCATCACCTTAGGAGAAAAAATGATTAACTGGTTAACTTACGGTTTAGTCCCTGTTTCGGATTATACGGGACCGTTTGTTTTCTCAGTTGCCGTTGTTGTCTGGTTTCTGATCCTGAAAAAATATATTCCCATTAAACAGAATTTTGCTTTGCTTACAAAAGTGGCAGCAGCATCATTTGCAGGTGCGGTATTGACTCCCCTGATAATGATCATGATACAGGGGGACCTTATCCCTTTTTTTAAACAGACTTTTGAAAAGATCGGTGTCATAAATGACTGGCAGTCATTTAAAAGACTTGCATATGTTGCCAACAAAGGTTTTTCTATAACCGGGGGACTGACGATACTTGTCATTGTTCTTTTTTTTATTATCGACAAAGCAAAAAAACTTTCTTTCGGCATACTCTACCCTTTTCCTCTCTTTGCAGCAATAACAAGAATAAATTGTCTTTTGGAAGGGTGTTGTTTCGGCAGGAGATATGAAGGACCTTTAGCTATAGTCTTTCCTCCGGGAAGTCCTGTATCAAGATTTCATAAAAGGAGATACGGTCTTGTTTCAATGTTTGAAAGGTCTTTTCCTGTATTCCCATCTCAAATATCGATAATCTTTTCAATGTTACTGCTTTTTTCTATTTTGTTCCTGATGAACAAGTTCAAAGTAAGAAAAAATATTATTGTGGGAACAATGCTTGCCGGATATGGTTTTTTCAACTTTCTGATAGAAATATTCCGTCAGGAAACAAGAGTTATCGGCAATTATCTTACATCGGGACAAGTAATGGAAATATTTCTTATAATTATCGGATTCTATATAATTTTTAAAATAGACGAAAAATCTCTGGTCGCGAAAAAGTGATCATCCTTTCTTTCCTGACAGGAAACGGGGATTAAAAACGATACAGATAGATGGGAGAAGGATTATTGAGCCTGTCAGGCAAGCCCCGATACTCAAGACTATCAGTGCTCCAAAAAACCTGATAGGAACAAATGAGCTCAAAAGCAGTATAATAAAACCGGCCATTACACTTACCGCATTAAAGATTATTCCTCTTCCTGTAGTTAACAAGGTGTGTTCCACTGCCATTACCCGATCTTCATGCTTTGCCATTTCTTTCCTGTAACGCCACAGAAAGTGTATCGTATAATCTACACCGACACCTATAACAATAGATGATATCAAAGCTGTTGCAATATCTAAAGCTACTCCGGTGTAACCCATCAGTCCAAACATAAGAAGAAGAGAAACAGCAAGGGGAATTCCTGCAAGAAGACCGGCAACAAAAGATTTGAACAGTAGTATGACAAGAATTGAAACTGCTAAAAAAGAAAGTACCAAAGAAACTATTTGACCTTTGATAACCTGCTCGATGAGATCTTTGAAAACAACTCCGGAACCTGTTACTTTTGTAAACAGGGGCGAATCTTCTATCATTTTTTCAATATCTTCTGTCACCTTCTTTATGGTTTCACTGCTTTCGCTGTTTATCTGCACAATAAGCTGGGCTTGAGAGAAGTCTTCGTTTGCCAGTTTTTTCAGTTCTTCAGGGTCACCCATTTCTGCAAACTTTTCAAGAAAAAAGCCTACTGCATTTTTTGTTTCAGGAATAGAGCCGTAACCTTTCTCATCTTCCTTATAAGCTCCTTTGGTAACAAGTTTTACCAGTTTGGCGATTGAAAGAGTGTTCCCCACATAAGGGTTTTTGGCAATTCTTTCTTCCAAAGCATCTATTTTCAAAAGCACTTCCGGTTCTTTTATGTCTCCTTCCACATTGATACTGACAACCTGTGAACCTCCAAACTTTTCATTTATCAACATTGACGCCTCCCTTACAGGATGCCTTTCCGGATAATACCCGGCAAGATTAGAGTCAACGATGATCATAGGAATACCTGCTATCATTGCAGGAACAAGGAGGGCGTTAAATAACAGAAGTTTTTTAGGGTGTCTTGATATAAAAACAGAAAGTTTTCTAAGTAATCTTTCAGTAAGCGGTCTTTTTTCTTTTTTTATTACAGGGTCAGGGGTGGATAGAAGAGAAAGGACAGCCGGAATAAAAAATATACTTGCTGAAAGAGCGTACATTATCCCCACAGAAGAAAGTATTCCTAATTGAGCTGCCGGGATTATAGTGTGTGTCGTCAGACACAACATTCCTGCTATCGTTGTGACTCCCGTAAGAAAAACAGGTTTAGAAAGTTCTTTAAAAACCCCGGACGCCAGTTCAGTACTGGGTTTTTTCCCTCCCGCCACCATATTATCAAGCTGATAACGGCTTATAATATGTATTCCGTATCCATTTGCTATCGCTATAAGTATGACAGGAAGTATTATGGTCACTGTTGTCATCTTCCACCCTAATAATGGAACAAGCCCCATTGAAACAATGATAGACATTATGACAACTCCAAATGGAAGAAGAATGCCTCTTAACTGCTTGAAGCTTACAAAAAGTGTTGCAAGCATCATCAGAAGCCCTAAAGGCATAAACAGCATCATATCTCGAGGAACATCGTTAGAAATATATTTTTTTATAACCGGCATTCCCCCAAAAGATAATCTTCCCTCGCCTTCAACATTCTGTGTCGCATTTTTAATCCTTTCCGTAACCTCCAAACCGTCGCCGTCATTTTTCATCCTTACTATTGTGGCCGCTGCTTTAAAGTCCTCAGATATCAAAGTACCCATTACCATATCATTGTTCTTAAGCATTGTCCTGAGATTTTCACGGGATATGATCTCTTCTTCACTTCCTTCAGGATGATATTCCTCAAAAGGATATCTCTCTATCATAGGGATGGAGTTGATACTTTCTATACCATCTATTTTTTTAAGTTTATTGGAAATATTTACTATTCTTTCAGTTATTGACGGTCTTAAAATATCATCGTCTTCTATGATAACAAATATCACCTCCATTCCACCAAACTTTTCTTCAAGTTCAGTAAGGTGTATCCTCATATTTTCCGGCAACATATTTTCAACATCAGGATCAACTCTTGAATCTTTTAGAGGGATTGCCATCAATAGTGGCAGAATAAGAAAAAAAAGTATTACCGTCCACCTGAAACGGATCACAAAAACAGAAAGTTTACTCATATACCCAACCCGGTTTTCGAACAAACGACATTCTTTAGACTCAGTAAAACACTTAAAGTTACAAAAAAACTATGGTTGTTAATTTTCAGAAATAGCGGAAACTAATCCAATATATCATCTTCCTCTTCCTGTGGTTCCGGAGGTAAGACTCCCGGACAGCAGAGATAGTACCCATCATCATCAGACGATTTTCTATATCTATTGAATATCACTTCCATAACACCTTGTGTATAATTTTCCGGATGAAAACAGTCTTCACTGCTATCAAGATGACATCTGGAAGTGGCGACAAACTTCATCCATTCTTTACTTGACCCTGGATGAGCAGCATCATCAGCATGGCAGTTGATAAGTGAAAAATCCTGCCCGGGGAAGCAACCACCGACCAAAGGTGAACTGAAAGAGCAAGTGTCTCTCATAGTTTCCCATTCTTCAGTATCATCTTCAAAGCCTCTCCACGGTCTGTAGTACATGGTTCCGGACATTATAGAAGTTCCAAAAGAAGGTATTATGCTGAAAGTAAGAGTATTTGTTGAAATTTTCTTGCCTTTGGAAAGCTCTCCGATAATTCTCACACTAACCAGTAACGGGCTTGTTACCCAGTCAAAAACAGGGGCTTCAACGCCCTCAGAAACTGTAACCTCCTCAACAACCCTGAGAAGATCTTTTGCCTGTGCCTCAGTAAAAATATCAAGATAGGCCGCAGCTTGTCCACCTTCCGGATCAACAACGACAACATCATGTATTTCAACCTCTTTGGTTCCACCCCACAACGCATCGGTAAGCTGTACCCTTCTTCCGTCAGCCTGAGCTCTCATATCCCATTCATATTCTATTTCCGCTCTTTTTACCATAAAACGGTTTGTCTCAATAGTACTTATAGGGGCATCTGTAGCACCGGTACCGTCAGTCTGGGACGAACTCATGTAGTTCGTTATTTGAAATCCAAGCAGGTATCTTCCTGTGAAAGCAAGATCAATGTAGCCTTTGGAATAGTACCTGTCACCACCCGGATTGACATTACACTGTGTCTGGGGCGTTATAGGAACAAATTTATCAAGAACAACAAGGTTGCTCTTTTCAGCACATGCTCCTGTAAATAACACAGCGAACAATACAGAGATGAAAATCTTTTTCATTTCAATTCCTCCAAATCTTTTGTTATTTCTTTTAAACTCCTTTTTACTATATCAGGGCATCCTATCTTTTTAAGGTATACCATTGAAATTTCCTCTTTATCCTTTTTTTTATCAAACATTATAAATTCATGCCACTCAATATTTTCAAAGTAGGCATCTGAATTTATATTTACTCCATGTAGATCAAGCAGTTCCTCTAAAACCGAAGGATCAAAGACCTCCGGCAAAATATTCTTTAGATATTTTTGCATAAGCACCATTCCTGCAGCAACTGCTTTTCCATGAGGAACACCGTAACAACGCTCAATCGCATGTCCAAAAGTGTGTCCCCAGTTCAGATATATACGAGTTCCCAGTTTGTCTGTCATATCACCGGCCACAAAAAAATATTTGTCTTGAACTGCCAGTTTTAAGCACTCAGGCTGAATAAGGTCTTTACCGTCCTTTACCATTTTCGCAAGATCACCGCCCTTAAGTAAAGCCACTTTTATTATTTCCGCCTTTCCATCAGAAGTTTGTCCGTTACCCAGTGAAGAAAAAAACTCTTCGGCAACAATAACCTTTCCTGCAGGATAAAAACTTCCTATACTGTTCTTCCCAATATAGTTCAAAGCGGTTTTTCCTCCTACAGCACTATCAACCGCGGCAAGAACCGTTGTCGGGACTAAAACCAACTCTGCTCCTCTGCAGTACACAGATGCAAGAAATCCGGCAAAATCGGTGACAGATCCTCCACCGATGCCTACGATCCTGGTCGTTCTTTCCGCCCCGTTCTTTATCAGCCACTCGATAGCTTTTTCAAAAAAGGAGAGGTTTTTACTTTTTTCACCTTCGGCAAAAAAAACTTTTTTGCAGTTTACAAGCCAACTTGCATCTTTAAAGTGTTCATCCACTATAAAACAGTCTTTCAAGGAAAGAGATCCGAAAATTTCGGAAATTTTCTCAACAAAGATAAGTTCCGTTTTGTACTTTACCGAAAAGTCAAGTTCCATATCTTCTCCACTTCTTCAAAAACATCTTCCAGTGTTTTTTTATCAACATCAACGATGTATTCAGACGCTTTTAAATAAAAAGGTTCTCTTTCCTCAAACAGCTTTCTGTATCCTGCAAGTCCCAGTTTTTTAAAGAGAGGTCTATCCCAGGCTCTCTGAAATACAACATCAAAGGAACCTTTCAAAAAAACCAGCTTCACTCCCGAATTAACAATTTCTTTAAAAACAGGGTTTGCAGAGTGAACACCCCCCCCGAATGCGATAAAATCAACATCGGTGGAGAGAGCAGTCCTAACTGCCACAGCTTCCAGTTTTCTAAACTCTTTCTCTTTGCCATCCAAAAGCATACTGTCAGGAAAAGATCCTTCCGTTTCGGAAATGATCAGGTCGGTATCGACCACTTTGTATCCTCTCAAAGCAGCTTTTGATATCACTGCCGATTTACCCGAACCTGAAAAACCTATCAAACCTACTTTTGAGTGCAGCATCTCTTCATAAACACCTTGAAAGAGTTCGTAATATCTCTCAGCGAATCACTACCGAATTTTTCAAGGAAACATTCGGTAACGATCATACAAAGCATGTTTTCAGCAATAACTGCCGCTCTTTCGATACACCATAGATCATTTCTGCCTGTTGATGTTTCTCCGACAGTACCGTTTTTCAAAGATACGGAAGGCACTGGAAAAGGCTGGGTCGGCACCGGTTTAAAAAAAAGAGTTGCTACAATAGGACAACCGTTTGATATTCCGCCTTCCACTCCACCGGCAAGATTGGTCGACCTTTTTCCTTTATCATCAACAAAAAGATCCAGGCTTTCCAATCCTCTTTTTCTATGAATTTCCGTGTCTCCGATGTAAGTGCCTTTAACAGATGGAATAGAAAGCATTGCAGCTGCGATCTTAGAGTCAAGCCTCTTGTACCACTGCTCATTTGAGCCCAGTCCTATAGGAAGCCCTGACAAAGTCACCCTAACCGCTCCTCCGCAACTTCCTGACTTTTCAGCCTTGCTTTTTTCAAGTTCAGGCATGAAATTATTTGCGGGGATCCCACCTATCTCAACTACTTCGGATACAGCCTCAATATCAAAATGCCTTAAGAACATTTTACAAACTGATCCGGCGGCAACTCTTAGAGTTGTCTCTCTTGCACTTGATCTTTCAGAAGCGGTTTTCACATGATCATGGTTAAATTTTACGGAACCTGCAAAATCAACATGGCCAGGTCTTGGAAACTCGTTTCTATCAACTCTATTGTCAAAGAACACTTCTCTATTTTCAAGAAGAAAACCTATAGGAGCTCCGGTCGTGATCATATCAATCACTCCTGAAACGATCCTCAGTGAATCAGGCTCACATTCAAGCCTTTCTGAACGCCCTGCTCCAATCCTTCTTCTTTCAATATCATCCTTTAAAAGAACTTCGTCTATTTTCATCCCTGCCGGGAACCCGCTGAGAATGGCCATCATGACCTTCCCGTGTGATTCTCCCGCAGAGAGAAATTTCATTGGTCGATCACTCAGCCGCAGTTGTTGCCATCGGGATAGTCGACTTAACTTTGTTCATAATCCTCGGTGTCATAAAAATGAGAAGTTCGCTTCTTTCAACTCTGCTCTCCTTAGACTTGAAAAGCCATCCAAGAATAGGGATATTCTGGAAGAAAGGAACTCCTCTCTGTGTCACCGATGTCTTATTTGTATAAACACCACCTATTACAAGTGTGTCTCCACTTTTTATAAGGATCTCTGTTTTAGCCTCTTTCTTTATTATAGACGGTTCACCAAGATAGTTGGCATTTGACCAGTCAGGTTCACTTTTGTTTATTTCTATGCTCATAAGTATAGAACCGTCTGCAGTTATGTGTGGTGTTGTTTTTAAAATAAGGGTGGCATCAACATATTTTGTTGTAATATCTCCACCAGTTCCTCTTGTGGTGATGGGAATACTAACACCCTGCTGGATCATTGCTTCAGTATTATCAAGAGTGGCGATTTTAGGTGAACTGACAATATTTATCTTACCCTCGGACTCCATAACATTAAGAGTGAGATTCAGATCATTGATCATTCCAACACTTCCAAAAGAAAAACCTACCCCTCCTGTTCTGTCAGCCGGTCCGGGAACACTTACATTTGCTCCCATACCCATGTTATACGGGAAAACCAAGCCTGTAGGATGACCGGTAGCATCTGTGTAAGTATGGGACGATCCCCATTCTATGCCGAGTCCCTGAGCCGCTGTGGAAGTTGCCTCGACAATTCTTGCTTCAATAAGCACCTGTGGTGTCTGTGTATCAAGGTATTCTATTAACTGCTCAGCTTTATCGAGATTTTCTTCAATATCCTTGATAATGAGAACATTTGTTCTTTCATCTGTTCCCACACTGCCTCTTTCTGAAAGGAGGTCTCTTACCTGAGGAACTAAACTGTTTGCCATTGCATAGTTTACAGCTATAAGTCTCACTTTAATGGGCTCGAGTTGCTGTTCAGCTTTTCTCCTTGCAAGTTCCGCCTCATGTTCTCTCTGAAGAGTTCTCATGTGGGCAACTCTGATAATATTTCCAAATCTTTCTTTTCCAAGAGACTTGCTTTTAAGTATGACATCAAGAGCTTCATCCCAGGGAATATCAACGAGCCGTACAGTTACTGTTCCCCTCACATCGTCTCCGGCAATAATGTTGAGCTTGCTTATATCTGCCAAAAGTCTCAACACATCAAGTATATCCACATCTTTAAAGTCAAGATTGATCCTTTGTCCTCTGTATTGAGGCTCTTCGTCTTCCATTCTTATAGGCCCTGTCATAAAATCGGTTTGTCCGGTTACAGCCTCAGGAAGTCTTACTATTTGGGCTTCACTGTATCCTGCAACAGATTCAATCTTCTGTTTTTTGGAAGCAAAAATAAACTCCCGGCTTTCAGAAACACCTTGAACATCCATTTCAAAACTGGTGTTTTTCATTTGCACCACGATCTTTACAGAACCCGAATCATTAAATATGGCCAGTTCAGAAACTGGACCATCAAGAGAAGATGCGTCTATCACCTGCTCTTTTTCTTCAGAGATAAATGAATCCTTTATCGTTAACTCAATGACATTTCCACTTATTTTTTTATCAAAATCAAATGCTTCTTCCGCTTTTATCATAAGAATTTCAGGATCTTCCCCTACAAAAGCAAGCCCTGTTATCTCAACACCTTTTTTTAAGGACGGTTTTTTTCCTGTCGTTGCCGGAGAGACGGGTTCATTGACAGTATCGGTAACATCGGCAACCATTTTTGCTTCAACTTCTTCCTCTGCAGTTTCTTTAAAAGAAGCAAATATCTGGCGACCTTTAAAACCGAACCGGAAATCGTTGTCATAAGACAAAGAAAAGTATCTTGGGACTTCCCTTTCTATGACAACACGGAATCCGGATGGATGGTTGGCAGACC
>SLOD01000166.1 GCA_007132725.1 Candidatus Sumerlaeota bacterium | reverse complement strand
TTGAAAACAATTATCGAACCACCGGGAGGAAGATCACCATGAGCAAGAGTTCTGTCAAAACCATCTTCAGCAACATTGATGCCTGAAAAACCGCCGACCTGAACCGACTTTGTATTTTCAGCACCGACAAGTTCAAGAACATCTCTGAGCTTAACCCCCATCTCAAATTCATAAACACCGGGGTATTTAACATCACCCGAAATACTGAAAAGTTTTGTTCCTTTTGAGTCTTTTGTTCCTAACTTGCCAAACCATAAAGCACCTTTTTCAATGATATGGACAACAGTTGCGAAAGTTTCCACATTATTCACGAGTGTCGGTTTTTCAAGGTACCCTTTCTGTATCGGAAAAGGGGGTTTGTTTCTCGGTTCACCCCTGTTGCCGTTGAGAGACTCAATAAGGGCAAACTCTTCGCCACATACATAAGCTCCGGCACCGAGTCTTACTTTTATATCAAACTCAAATTTTTTCTTTCCTGCCTTCAATTTTGAAAAAATATTTTTTTTAATATCTTCAATATTTTTCTCAAGAGCAGGCAGCATGTAGGAGTATTCTCCTCTGAGGTATATTATTCCTTCTTTTGCTCCGACCGCATATCCTGCTATTGCCATCCCTTCAAGAACTTTCATTGGATGATTGTCAAGAAGGTACTTGTCTTTAAATGTCCCCGGTTCACCTTCATCTGCATTACAGATCACAGTTTTAATATCACTTTTTTCATTTGCGGCAAATCTCCACTTAAGACCCGCCGGGAAACCGGCTCCACCTTTACCTCTAAGCCCTGAATCAATAACATCCTGAACTACTTCGGATGGTTTTTTTGTCAAAGCTGTCTTAATTCCTGAACCGGTAGTAAACTTCCCTGTTAATATTTTTTTTGTTTTTGCTTTTGTCATCTTATATTCCTCCTGTATTCAGAAATTACATCAAGTACCGATTCAGGGGTCAAAGAATCATATAGCTGACTATTGACAAGCATTGCCGGACCTTTATCACAAAGTCCCATGCAGTTAGCATATTCAAGAGCGAAGAGACCATCTTTTGTAGATTCTCCAAACTTAATTCCAAGTTCCCTTTCAAGAGTTTTTTCAATTTTATCCTTACCCGCCATGTCACAACTTATGGTTTTGCAAAGTCTGATAATGTAGTTTCCTTTATTCTCTTCATTAATGAATGAATAAAAAGATGCGACACCATGGATTTCCCCGATACTGATATCCATCAACCTGCTTATCTCGATAAATGCCGCACCACTGACATAGCCGAATTCTTCATTAACATCTCTTAAAACGGGTAGAAGATTTTCTCTTCCTGTTCCGTATTTAGCTACGGACCTCTCTATGAAAGCGACCAGATTTCCATCTCTGCACTCCATTTTCCCAACCTCCTTGCAAATAAATAAATAAAGTATAAAGTTTCCGTCTAATTCGGACATCGTTGTCCATATTAGCTTTTTGTTCTGCTTATGTCAAGCATTTTTTTTCAAAAAAAAAAATCTATGGTAGTATTTCAGGTTAGAGTTTTATTTTTAGGAATGGCTGCAAGAAGGATGTTGTCAAAAAAAATGAAAAAAATAGGAATGGTACTCATCATACTTGCAGTTACGGCAGGATTATTTTGTTTTTTTGTGAAAAGATTTGAAAAACATGTTTCTAAATATAGTAGAAACCTTTTTCCTTCAATGATCGGGGGACACCGTATTGTGATAACCGATCCTGAAATTAAAATTTTTCCCCCTTCGGTCTTTTTCTCTTCAGTTTCAGGGGTTTATGAGAGTGAAACAGTAATGGTTGCAAATAAATGTAAACTGGAAAAACCGCTAAGTTTTGTAACTGGCAGAGTAGATAAACTTACAATAAAATGTGATAACGGATCTGTAACTGAAAACATAGTGGATATCTTCCGGGAGAAAAAGGTGCCAGCAGAGGTTGTTGAAGAAAAAGAAAAAACAGATATTGTGCCGGGTAAAAGGAGAAGGTCTCCCGGACTTTTTATTTCGATAGATGATTTTAAGGTGATGGAAAATAAAAAGTCTCAAAGATTTAAGGTTGATCTCAGTTTTGAAAACAGATCAGGAGTTTTCAGATTCAGAGACCACAGAGAAAAATATCCAGTTAATTCAGGGGAAATTTTATTTTCTCTGGACTCGAAGGAAGCTGTCCTCCGTTTTGATACGGTATCTTTTGATGCTGTGAGATCATTTTTTTCTGTATCTTATTTTGACTGGGTAAAGGGAGCTTTTGATGGAAGAGTAAAATTCAATGTTGAAAATGGGAGACTGCTTGCAGTAACCGACATATCCGTCAAAGATCTTTTAATAGATCATGGCTTTATTGATAGATATCCTTTCCAGGTTCCATTTTTAAGGCTGAGTGGGGAGTTGCAGTACAATTTGAAAGAAAAAAGCTTAGATGTTCCTGATTTAAAGATAAGTATGGGGGGGATCGAAGGAGTATTTTCAGGAAAAATAGGTTCGTCGTTGCGGTTATTTGAGCTTGTTGCAGAAAAAACAAGCATAATGAGACTCCAGACAGTTATTGTTGATCCCCTTTTTGTCGGGTTTAAAACAGGTGGAACAATAGATATGGGACTGAAATACCGTCAGGAGAATGGTCATTTCCCTGAGGTGGATATCACAGGCAGTTTAAATGATCCGGTTCAGTATTCTTACAGAATGGACTATTTAAAAGAAGAATTCATTTACAAAAAAGATAAAAACAAAATAAGAGATATTACAGTAGGGCCCTCCAATGAGTATTTCGTTTCGATAGATGAGATTCCCGATCATTTGGTATGGGCAGTCGTTTTTTCAGAAGATGCCGGTTTTTTTAAACACGAAGGTCTGGACTTTACTGAAATATCGGCTGCTGCAAAAGATAATTTGACAAGAAGTAAAATGAGAGGCGGCTCAACGATAACGCAACAGGTAGTGAAAAATCTGTTTCTTGGAAAAGAGCAGACTCTCATGAGAAAATTTATGGAAATGCTTCTCGCGATTGAAATTGATGCAACTCTTTCCAAAGATCGTTTGCTTGAAATATATTTCAACATTGTTGAATGGGCCCCCGGAGTTTTTGGAATAGGGGAAGCATCGCTTTATTATTTTGGCAAACCACCGATGGAGCTAAATGTTCTGGAGTCTGTTTATCTTGCATCAATAATACCCGGGCCGTATCTTTACCACAGACATTTTTTACAAAACAATATAAGCGATAGATGGATGGGGGAACTTCACAGATTACTTGACAGGCTTTATGAAGCTGAAAAAATCACACTTGATCAACACTCTGGAGCAATGAAAGGAACAATTGTTTTCAGAGAGATAGATCGGGAAGGGGGAAGTTGAAATTACGAAAAAAACTGGGAAATTTTATTCCGCCTTTGTCTTGAATCCTTTCTTCATCCACTTGGAGGCAAGCAATAGTGCAACAGGACTTATCATTGCAATAAGTCCATAGATAAACCATAGCGTCTCCGTACTCATTTCAGAAGGGGGTGTGTCTGCCGGGCAGTACTGCATTAAAAACCACCCTGAATAAAGTGCTGTTACAACTTTAGTAAGGAACCAGGGAAACTGTCCTATTCCCATATATATTCCTGTCATTCCTTTGGGTGCTATTTCAGCTACCCATTGAAGAAATCTCGGTTGCCACATAGCTTCACCCAGCGTCATTATAAAAAGATAAGTCAAAAGGGTAGTTGCATTAGGCCCAAGAGCCAGAATGAATGTAGGTGCGGCCATTACAAATGTTCCAAGGATCATCATTTTATAAGTGTCTTTTTTGGCTGTTACAGCTGTTACCATCGGGGTGAGAATAAAGATGAGTATAGGATTCAAGTTGACAAAAAACTCAAAGTTTTCCCTGATATAACCTGTAAAAGCTCTGCTTGTGTATTGAGGGAGTGTAAGCCAATTGTGGGCAAAAAGTGTCTGAACAGGAATAAGTATAAAAATAAAAAACATGAATCTGGCATCAGTTATGGGAAAATTTTTAAGATAGAATTTCAGTTTTTCAACAGCGGACATCTTTTGTTTTTCCTCTTCCTTTTCCTCTTTTTCGATGAGAGATCTGTCCGGTTCTTCAGCTTGAGCTTTAGCGACTGCTTCAGCGAGAGCTTTTTTTGTAATGAATATCGCAATGACAGCAAAACCTGTTATTGTAAGAATTGAATACAGCCAGAAAACACCCACAATTTCAAAATTTCTTCTGACCGGAGGAGATATAAGACCCGGTAAAAACCCCCCAAGGTTCATAAGAGCATAAAGCATTGCGTAGCCCATAGCAGAGGTTTTGCTATTTGTTAGCATTTTTACTCCGGCATAACAGGCAGGCTGGTAAATACCATATCCTATAATTATGCCTGTAATCCCTACAAAAGACATGATGTGCGGTGTTCCCCATAAACCGGCACTGCCTAATGAAGGGGATACTGTGAGCAGCACTCTCCCGAAAAAAAGAAATATTATTGATATCAGAAGAGATTTTCTCAGACCTATCCAGTCAACGGTAGCTCCGAGAAAAAGCATTGCAATAGTTATTCCGGCAGTTTGATATCCTACCATCCAGCCTGCCCAGTCATCTTCGAGCATAATGTATTGGTTGAAAAAAATTGCCAGAAGTCCAACTATCCCGAAGTAAGTAAGGCCCTCTATCACATAGGAGATGTTAAGCCCCAGCAAAGGTCCTGATGTTTTCCCAAGATCAATGAAGGGTTGAACAAGCTCCCTGAAGATAGAGACCTTTTTCTCTGAATTGTTTGTTTCCATTTTTTTCTCCTTGAAAAGTTAACAGCATAAAAACTCTACTGTTATTTTTTTAAAATTCAAACAAAAATATAGAAAATCAGATTTTTATATCAACAAAAATTTATCCTCTAAAAATTGCATTTTTATTTGTTCTCATTATATAACCTGCATGATGAAAGAAAAAAAATTATACATAATTCTTTTTGTTTTTCCTCTGATACTTATAGTAGCAGGCCTTGTCGTATCCCCGTTTTCTGAACTATTTCAAGGTTTGTCTGCAATAATTACTGCTCCTTCTCTTCTTTTAACTGATTATCTCGGTGTGGGGGGATTGGGAGCCACTCTTGTAAATGCCGGTTTATGCGGACTGGTTTCAGCCTTGTTAGTCTACTTCAACAAGCTTGATGTGAACGGACCTTTTATTGCTGCTGTATATACTGTAGTAGGGTTTGCTTTTTTCGGTAAAAACATTGCAAACATATGGCCTATATTTATAGGAGTGTGGTTTTATGCCCGCTACCATAAAACTGAATTTAGAAACTATCTGCTGGTGGGTCTTTTTGGAACAACATTATCCCCGCTTATAAGTTTTCTCACTTTTGGGTCAGGATTGCCGTTTCTCTATTCAGTTCCTTTAGGAATTTTTTCAGGTGTTGTCGCAGGCTTTGTTCTTCCTCCGCTTGCTTCTCACATGCTCCGTTTTCATGATGGGTACAATATCTATAATGTCGGTTTTACCGGTGGAATGATAGGCTCTTTTCTTTCCGCTTTATTTAGAAGCTTTGACTTCACTATTGAAACTGCGAGCATTTTATCTGATGATCACTCTTTTTTTATGGGGGTGCTTCTCAATATTTTCTTTTTAGCTTTGATTTTTGCAGGGTTGTTTTTTTCTAAAGATAACTTTTCCGGTTTTGTTGACTCTATGAGGTCTATACACAAGTCCTCCGGTCGTTTGATAAGTGATTTTGTGAGAATCGGGGGATTCAATGCCACGATCTTCAATATGGGGATTTTGGGGATACTCTCCTCTTTTTTTGTTGTCTTACTTAATGGTTCTTTCAATGGTCCCGTTGTGGGAGGCATACTTACTGTCGTAGGTTTTGCCGCATTCGGCAAACACCTAAGGAACTGCATACCGATTCTGGTAGGTGTCGTTATAGCTGCGTTTTTGAAAATATGGGATGCCGGTACAACATCTGTTGTTATTGCAGGTCTTTTTGGCACCACCCTTGCTCCTGTTGCAGGCCAATATGGTTTCAAAGCCGGTGTTCTTGCAGGATTTTTTCACCTTTCTATTGTAATGAATGTTATAGTGCTCCATGGGGGAGTAAATCTTTATAACAACGGTTTTGCCGGTGGATTTGTTGCCTCTTTTCTTGTTCCTTTAATCGATGCTCTTAAAAAACAGGAGGATTGAAATGCGTTATGAAGTAAAAAAGATTACTAAGATGATAGATGAAGTAACCAACTACTTCTTATTTAATTATCGTTGCAAAACGAAAATAGAGGTAATCCCGGAAAAGAGTGGTTACACAATAAACTTTTTTTTTGAAGGTCTGGAGCTGGAAGAAAAGGAAATGAAAAAACTGCTTGAAATAATGGGGTCAGGAAGGGATCCTTCCCTTGCCAACTATTATTGGCAGTTGACTGGTGAAATAGAGAATGACAATGAACTTTATCTTATAGCTATGATGTGCGATGATGTTAAAATAGAGCAACAAAAAAAAGGGCTTTCTATCATGCTTTCAAGAAAATCCCTTGATGTTAAAAAATAATTTTCTTTCCCTGGATCAGGGTTGCTGAGATGAATGAAGCCGTTCGTAATTTTATTATGAAAAACATTGAAAAGCTCAAGCTAAAAGAAGATACTTTTTTTATTTTTTCTGCTGTTATTATAGGTGTTTTGGCGGGAATAGCGTTTTTGTTTTTTCACTGGCTGACAGATCTCCTGTCGAACTTTTTTGTGGGAGAATCGACTGACAACAGCATCGAGGGATTTAAAAGGCTGCCTTTATACATGAAGTTTTCTCTTCCGCTCACCGGTGTTTTCATAAGTGGTTTTATTATCAGGTATTTCAGTCAGGGAAGCGGTGGGGCCGGAGTAGGTCTTCTTTTAAAATATATAAAGGTGAAAAATGGAATAATTCCTTCTTCTATTATCTTTTTTAAAATAATCACCTCTGCTTTATCTGTAGCAACAGGAATTCCCCTTGGAACCCAGGGTCCTATCATAATGATAAGTTCAGCGATAGGCTCATCAATAGGTCGGTTTTTCAAAGTCTCAATATCTAAAATAAAGCTGTTTCTTGGTTGCGGTGCTGCGGCAGGTCTTTCTGTTGCCTTTAATGCTCCTATTGCGGGTACTATATTTGCAGTGGAAACGATACTTGGAAATTTTGCGATAAAAACTTTGACACCCATAGTTATTGCAGCGGCAACAGCTAATTTTTTCGGTTCATATTTTATGCCGGGATACAGGGTTCTTCCTGATGAAGTCCTCAGTTTTTCTTCTGAAATATCAACGATAACAGAAATTTTTCTTTACACGGGATTTGGTCTTATCAATGCTTTTTTAGGACTTGGTCTTATAAAAATGACATATTTCAATTCTAATATATTTGATAAAGTTAAATCGAAACTTCCTGAATATATTCATATCCCCCTTTTTATGCTTCCTTTTGCACTGGTTGTTCCATTTGTTCCAGAAATTTTCGGTTTAGGAAAAGATATAATGATAGCAGGGCACAATTTTACACCCCAGTTCTTAATAGGACTTGCTGTTTTAAAACTGTTTTTTCTTTCAATAGCTTTTGCAAGTGGAGCGTCAGGCGGCATATTCTTTCCAATACTTTTTGTGGGCTATATATTTGGACTTGGCTTTGGCAAGGTGATGCCGGTTATATTTACAAACCTTGATCCGGATATAGGAAGAAGTTTCGCTGTTGTGGGAATAGGGGCTCTCTTAGGTGCTGCTACTCAGGAGCCGATATCATCCCTCATCATTGTCTTTGAGCTTACCAGGGACTATAATATGCTTCCTTCCCTGATGCTTTCAACTGTCACTGCGGTTCTTATCTCCAAAAGTTTTTCAAAATTTTCGATATATAATTATCAGCTTGTAAAAGAAGGTATTTCCGTAGATGAAAATGAAGAAGCATCTTTGATGAAGGAAAATCATGTTGAACTTTGCATGATGAAAAAGTGTGTTGTTGCAAAATCGGATGAGAAACTTGTTGAAATAGTTGAAAGGATGAAAGATCTTGAAAGGTTTGAAAGTTATGTGGTTGACGATGAAGGAAAATATCTTGGAGCTATTAACGGTGTTTTCGGTACGAAAGATCAGATCAAATATGATATGATAAATGAGATCACTCTTGCAAGAGACCTTATGGACTCCACATTTCCTGTTGTTTATCCTGATACTCCTTTATCAGAGGCTATGGGGTATATGACTGACAGGACAGTAATAGAGCTGCCCGTGCTTGACAGGAAGGGGTTTTTGCTTGGGTGTATCCATGAGCATGATATTATTGACTTCTACCACAGGGAGATAGTATCAAAAAGCGGTTTGTTAAAAACTATTAACAGAATAGAAGGTTCTCAGAAACAACAGATAGAATTTGAAAGCAACTATAAAATAGAAGCCGTTCCTGCGACATCTTCAATGTGGAACAAAAGTCTGGTTGAGCTTAAACTGCGTGAAAAATACAATATAGTTGTTCTTGCGATCAAAGAAAGGGGCAGCGAAAAAAGTACGATATCTCCCGAAAAAACTATTGGTCCCGGAGATGTCCTTATCATTGCAGGTATCAAAGAGAATATCGAAAAATTCAAAAAGGAACAACAGTAATTTCATTTTTCCTTGATTT
>SLOD01000047.1 GCA_007132725.1 Candidatus Sumerlaeota bacterium | reverse complement strand
TTCTCATACCTTTTTTATTGTTGCAACTTTTTTCAGACATGATTTTTAATGCTTTTTTCTTTCCTGCAAATTTCAAACTGCTTCAATGATTAATTCTTTTCTTTACTCGGAATTGGGGGAACAATGTAGTGAAGATTAAGTGGTGCCGGAGGCCGGAATCGAACCGGCATGGGGTTGCCCCCGCTGGATTTTGAGTCCAGTGCGTCTACCAATTTCACCACTCCGGCACGAGAGATGACCATAGGATTTTATGTTTGGTGCTTCTATTGTCAATATTATTTTAGTGAAGCATTTTTATTACTTCAAGAACGAGTTTGTTGACATCTTCTATAGACCCTGTTCCTTCAACTCCGAAATAGATACCCTTTTTGCTATAATAATCAACTACCGGAGCTGATTTCGACCTGTATTCCATAAACCTGTTTTTTATAGTCTCCGGATTATCGTCTTCTCTTTTTTCTTTTTTAGCTCTTTTTAACAGTCTTTGAATGCACTCTTGTTCCGAAATCACCAATTCAATAAGAGCATCAAGCTTGCTGTCAAGGTCTTTAAGTATTCCATCAAGTACTTCTGCCTGAACAATAGTTCTTGGATAACCGTCAAGCAGTATCCCTTCCGGATTTTTTATTTTCCAAAGTTCATTACGGAGCATTCTGCTGATAATATGGTCATCAAGCAGTCCTCCTGCTTTTATTATTTTTTCAGCTTCTATTCCGGCAGGAGATTTTTTTGCTATGGCATTCCTTATCATATCTCCGGTAGAAATATGAACCAAGTTCAGTTTTTTTGATAAAAGTTTAGCCTGAGTTCCTTTTCCGGCACCGGGAAATCCGAACAATGAAATACTTATCATGAAGTCCTCCGAAAAAATATAGCAGGTAAGCCGCTTTTCTAATTATAGCATAATGTATATATTTTATTAAAGAAAAAAAACAAGATTTTAGATAAAAACTGGACTTCATTAGGCTATTAAAGTTTTTGCAACTTTTTTTTTGCTTTGAATTTATTTGTAGTGTATGTTTTTTTTATGAAAGGGAAGAAGACTCTGGCACTTTTTGATTTTGATGGCACAATAACAAAAAAAGACAGTTTTATAGATTTTTTTGAGTATTACTCCGGATTGTTTAGATTTTGGATGCTGACAGCATTACTGTCTCCTTTGTTGCTGCTTAAAGTTTTTGATCTTTATGAAGCGGGTAGATTGAAAGAGAAGTTTTTTGTCCGTTTTTTAAAGGGAAAGAGAGTCGAGGAGGTGGACAAAATATTGTTGCCATATTCCACAGAAAAACTTCCTCTTATTTTAAAAAGATCAGCTTTAGATGAAATAAAAAAACACAAAAGGAACGGTGCTGAAGTTGCTCTTGTTTCAGCATCTTCCTCATTATGGTTAAAACATTTTGCAAAAGAATATGAAATGGAACTGATTGCTACAGAGCTTGAAGTGAAGGAGGGGACTTTCACGGGAAACATTTATGGGAAAAATTGTGTAGGACCTGAAAAAGTAAAAAGAATAAAAGAAAAGTACGATCTTTCTGAATTTGGAGAAATATACGCTTACGGAGACTCTTCAGGGGACAAAGAGATGCTTGAAATTGCAAGTCATAAGTTCTACAGACATTTCAAATAAACAAGAAAAATTCTTCAAGTATATCTGCTGTTTACGCTTATGTTGTGAACCAGCCCCAGAATAATGGCCATTAAGATCATTGATGATCCGCCATATGAAAATAAGGGAAGAGGTATTCCGACCACAGGCAGGATTCCTGTCACCATTCCTACATTAATGAGTACATGTATCCATATCAGAGTTGCCGCTCCTACAAGTACCAGTGCTGAAAACTTATCTTTAACTTTAGAAACGGCATTTAATATTTTTGTTATGAGATAAAGGTAGAGCAGTAATAAAAGAGAAGTTCCGGCAAAACCGAATTCTTCTGCAAATACCGAGAAAATAAAATCTGTGTGATGTTCAGGAATAAACCTCAGCATGTTTTGTGTCCCTTTCCGGTAACCTTTTCCCGTTTTTTGACCGCTTCCCACAGCTATTATTGATTGATTTGTATGGTACAAAGTTGTCTGACTAAGTTCAGAACTGTCTGAGACCATCATTGTTGCAATTGCAATGACCCTGTTTTTTTGATAGTCATGAAGTACAAAGTTCCATAGCAGAGGTGTAATGACAGCTGTGAAAATTATTGCTCCTGCAAGCCATTTTTTATTTATTTTAGAGGACATTATCATAATAAGTGCAATCAGACCTATAAGAATACTTGAGCCGAGATCGGGTTCATAGTATATCAGCCCCATACAGACAAGGGTGGCAACCGCCTCAGGAAAAACATCTATTAAATTGTATCCGTCTTCAAGTGTAGGTTTCATGTTCAACCTGTGTGCGATGAACAGTATTATAGAAAGTTTTGTCATTTCACTTACCTGGAAATTCATAAAACCCAGATCAAGCCATCTTTGAGCTCCTCCGATTCTTTTTCCTATGATAAGGACGAGAACAAGAAGTATCAGATTGGCGGCATAAAGAGGGATAGCGGATCTTTCCCACATTCTTATGTCACTTGAAGATACAATGAAAAAAACAATGATGCCTGATATAACCCACAGTATTTGAATATAAAATCTTGATGGATTGTAAACGAGTGCACTGCTTAAAGATAAAAGACCCAGTCCAAGAATTGCCATGACGGGAATAATGATAGTGAGATCGATTTTCCACTTTCTGTTCATTATTCCACCCTCTTTTTTAAATGGTATGATCTCATGATCTTGTATGCTATCGGAGCAGCAACACTTCCACCATGTTCTCCATTTTCAACTACAACAGCAACGGCGATTTCAGGGTCTTTATATGGAAAGAATGCGGCAAAAAGTGCATCGTTAAGAGTTAGGTTTAACCTTTCATCATCAGCGGGATCGATCTTTTTTCTAGAAGCTAAGGAAATTCTCTGGCTTGTTCCGGTTTTGCCTGCGGCATGGGGAATAGTTCTGTCAGCATGGAGAAATGCTGTGCCTCCGGGTTCATTCCCAACGCCATATAAAGCCCGGTTTATCTCTTTAAAATGGTTTTTATCAATATCAAGTACCCTTAAAACTTCAGGCGTTATTTCAGTTACTTTTCCGTTTTGGGAAGTGACATGCTTAACAATCTTAGGATACATTAATACCCCGTTATTTGCAAAGGCTGCATAAAGCATCGCTATTTGAAGCGGGGTCATCCTCATATCCCCCTGTCCGATGAGCATGTTCATCATTACACCCCTTGTAATGGGTATCCCAGGATGATTTATATTCAGCCACTCCCTGTCAGGAAGAATACCGCTTACTTCCCCCGGTATTTCGATGCCGGTATTTCTTCCCAGATGGAAAAGAGACGAAAAATGCGTGAATCTTTCAATACTTATCTCACTTGCAAGGTTGTAATAGTATATGTCACAGCTTTCTATTATTGACTTTCTGAGATTGACATGATGGTGTCCTCCACGGTTCCAGCAACATTTAGTTTCATTGCCTAAGATCATGCACCCTGCACAGTAAAAAGTTTTTTCAGGAGTAACGATACCATAATGGAGTGCCGCCAGAGCCGGAATGATCTTGAAAGTTGACCCTGGATAGTAAGTTTGTTGAATTGCTTTGTTTGTCAATGGTCTTAAAATACTTTTGCTGTATTCGTTCCATATTTTTTCGGGTATTCTCCTCCGTGCCAGCAAATTCGGGTCATAGGATGGATTTGAGTAAAGAGCCAGTATTCTGCCTGTGGATACTTCTATCACAACTGCGGCTCCGCTCTGGTTTCCAAATGCTCTGTGAGCTGTTTCCTGGAGATAACTTTTTATTGTTGTTACGATGGAACTTCCTTTTTCGGCTTTTACTGATTCGGGAAAATTTTTAACCATATCTTCAGGGAATTCTATTTTGCGACCGATGTGGTCTATAACATGTGATATTTCCCCATATTCTCCATGCAGTTGGGTTTCATAAGACCTTTCAAGAGCGGTTTTCCCTACAAAATTTTCAGGATCGTAATTTTCAAATATTTTTATTTCAGACGGACTTATCCTTGATATGTAGCCGGTAACATGTGCGGTTTTCTCTCCGAAAGGATAAACTCTTTTATATGAAGAAGATATTAAAACTCCAGGAAAGTTAGTAAGATAACTTGAAAACCTGACTATTCTGTCTCTGTGAATATCTTCCTTTACGAGCATTGGTATATATCTGCATCTTCCAAAACAAGCAGAAAGCCTTTTGTGAAACAGTGCTTTTTCGTTTGAAGAAAGTTCAAGAACTGAAGATATTCTGTCTATCTGTTCATTAATGTTATCTCTTCTTGAGAAAAATACCGGAACAACTGAAATTTTATAAGAAGGTTGAGTAGTTGCAAGTAATTTTCCATCACTGCTCAATATATCTCCCCTGGGAGGATGAATCTTTTCTGTAAGTGTAAAGTTGCTTCTGGATTGTCTTGAATAACTTTCGCCTCTTATTAATTGAAGAAAGGCAAGCCTTGTAAAAAGGAGAAAAAAAGTAAAAAAGATAACATATGTCAGACGCCCTGTTTTTTGAGAAATATTTTTTACTTCCTGGTTTTGGTTTAAAATTTTCATAGCCAACTGTCTTTTACAAAGATTTTATCAACATGGGGCTTGTAGTAAAGAAAAAGGAAAACAAGTATAAACGATGCAAAAAATATTCCTAATAGAGATGAATAGAGATATGTTGCACCTGAAAAAACATACAGATACACTACCCTGTTGATGTTAAGCACTATCTGGATGAATATCCCGCTCATAAGTGCTGAAAAAGAAAAGTCAAAAGCAGAAACATTGAAAACGGAGCTTGCTACAACATATACTTGAACTGAGGTAATAGTCAGAAAAACTAAAGGAAAAGGGGTGGCAAGCTGAGAGTAAAGAAGAAAGGCTGTAAGCAGAAGAAAGGATTTCTTTTTATAATTTTTTTCTGAACAGACAAATATGACATACATCGGTATATGGGGAAAAAGAAAAGGCTGGATATTCAAAAGATATAAAAAAAGTGAGAAAAAAACAAAAAGCGCTGTTGCTATTACTGCTGAACTTAATGGAATGTTTTTCATAAGTTACTTACAATATCTGTCCCGATAACAATAAAAATATGGTTTAGTCGTCCTTTTTTAAAAAGAGGGATAGCTTCACCTTTCAAAAGAAGCATGTTACTTTCATCTTCCCGGAGGTTATTTACAATTCCTACAGGAATATGGGGAATGCTATAGCTTTCACTTAGATTTGCACTGAGAAGTTTTTTCCCTTCAGCCGATGGTTGAGAACACACTTTGTCCAGAAAAAGAATCGAGAGAGACTGTCCGTTGCCCCGTAGAACTGTTGTACACTCCTCTCTGTTTTCAAGAACAGCCGGTATAGTGAATTGCTTTGATGTGATCAATTTAACATCTGCTTGTGTTCCATGAAAAGAAGAAACGAGCCCTACAAGACCTCTACTTGAAACAACTGTTGCTTTTTCAGCCATTATTTTAGCATATTTGTCTGGATATGTTACCGTTATCATATTGGGGTTGGTATGAGAGTAGTTAAGTATTTTGGCAGGAATTATGGAATATCCGCTATAGCTGTCTTTTATTTTAAGTAATTTGGAAAGTTCCTCGTTTTCTTTTTTTATAGCTTCGTTCATTATGAGCTTAACTTTTAACTCAGCGATCTTTCTTTCAAGCTCTATATTTTTTTTGCCGACATTTTTTAAATCAATTATAATTGAAGCTGTTTCTTGCAGTGAACTGATCAGATTATGTGTTTTTGCCCGCATGTTATCTGCAAATGGGACTCTTACTTTAAACTCAAGAAGAAAGAAAGGGAGGGTGAAAACTAAGACAAATGAAAATAAAGCTATATAAAGGAAAAGTCTTTTCCTGCTCAAATCAATGTAGTGAAATGGTTTTTAAAAGCGTTATATTTTCAAGTATTTTTCCTGTTCCAAGCACAACAGATTTAAGAGGATCTTCGGCAATTATGACTGGCAGGTTGGTTTCTTCTCTGATGAGTATGTCGAGGTTTTTAAGCATTGCTCCTCCACCGGCAAGTACTATCCCTTTGTCGACTATGTCTGCTGCAAGTTCGGGAGGAGTGTTTTCCAATACTGTTTTTACTGCAGAAACAATAGCTCTGACCGATTCTTCAAGACTTTCTCTGATTTCGTCCGAGCTTATTTCAATGGTTTTAGGAACACCTGCTACGAGATCCAAACCTTTAACTTCCATATATGCTTTATTTTCATCGGGATAAGCATTTCCTATCTGCCATTTTATTATTTCGGCCATTCTTTCCCCGATAGCAAGATTATATTTCTTTTTAATGTACTCTATTATCCCTTCATCCATTTTGTCTCCGGCAGATTTTACTGACTTGGAGTATACTATTCCGGCAAGAGATATTACAGCGACTTCTGTTGTTCCTCCTCCAATATCAACTATCATGTTCCCTGTAGGTTCAGTTACCGGAAGGTTGGCCCCAACTGCTGCCGCCATAGGTTGCTCAACAAGAAATACCTCCCTTGCTCCTGCACTTAAGGCAGCTTCTTTGACTGTTCTTTTTTCAACTTCAGTTATCCCGTAAGGAACACCGATGGCAATCCTCGGTTTTATAAAACTGCCTCTTTTATATGCATGTTTAATAAAGTACCTTAGCATTTGGTGGGCAACTTCAAAATCTGCTATGACTCCATCCTTAAGAGGTCTTATTACAGAAATATTGACAGGAGCTTTGCCTATCATTTCTTTAGCTTCTTTTCCTACGGCCCTTACAGATTTTGTTCCCCTGGTATCTTTTTCCTGTACGGCTACAACACTGGGTTCATTAGCTACTATCCCTTCACCTTTTACATAAATTAATGTGTTTGCAGTTCCAAGATCTATTGCAATATCGCTTGTAAACATTGAAAGAAATTGATCTATACGCATCTTTTCACTACTCCCGAAAAGAAATCAGCGTTGAATTATAAGCAAATCTTCTTTCGAAGTAAAGAAGTTTTTTTCCTTTAAACTTGCAAGCAATTATCTTGCCAACCTTAACTTTTTTGTTTATACTCACCACAATTCACGGAGGAGCAGATGGTTGCCTCGGTAAAACTGGAACAGACACAGAGCTTAAAACAGACACAGAGTCTTAAAATGACTGTGCAGATGCGTCAAAGTATTGAGTTGCTGCAAAAAAATATTCTTGATATAAGAGAATTCCTCATAAATGAAGCTGAACAAAATCCTTTTCTGGAGATAGATTCATACGGAGATGAGCCCGAGCCCAGCAAAGAGCCTTCCAAAGAAGGTGATTTTCAACAGGAAGATGTTTATCCTGGTGAAATTTCAGAAAAAAAAGAGCTTGTTTCAGTAGATGGGTCTGACGACATTTCGGATATTTTGAACCAGTGTGACTGGAGTCAGATAAAAGACAACTCGGGGAACAGCTTCGGGGATACCCATGTGAGAAAAAACAGCTCTTATGATATAGACCATTCTTTTGAAAACAATCTCATTTCCGAGGAAACCCTTTCCCAACAACTGGACAGGCAGATAGTTTCGCTTGATGTTCCTGATAGAGAAAGGGAGCTGATGATATATCTTGCTTACAATCTCGATGAGAGGGGATTCCTTAAAGAAAGCGATCTTGAGCTTGCCCGGGGAATAGACTGCGGTGAAAAGCTTGTAACAAGGGCCAGAGAATCTTTAAAAAGGTGTGATCCCAATGGTTGCGGGTGTCTTAACATACATGACTACTTTAATTTTATGTTTGTTAACCCCTGCATGGCCGATGTTCCTAAAGAGTATGTTCCTTATATGGCTAAACTTTTTTCAGAGAAATCGGTTACAGAGCTTTTAGAAAAGAAAGATTTTGATTCTTTGTGTGAAGCTCTTGAAGTTGACAAAGACGAATTTCACAGAATACTTGCAGTCCTCAGGTCTATTTCTCCCTATCCCGCCTTTAATTTTTCACGATTTAAACCGGAATTCATACAGCCCGATCTGAAAGTTTTTATGCAGGGGGGAGAGGTTATAATTCACATTGAGGACAGGCTGCTTCCCACAGTATGTCTGAACAAAGAGACTTTTGAAAAGAGGCTCGACAGTTGTAAAGACAGAGCGGAAAAAAGATATATGAAAGAAAAGTACAGGAATGCAGAGTGGATAATAAAAAGCGTAAGTGACAGAAACAAGACTCTTTATGAAGTTGCATCAAGCATTTTCAGCCATCAGAAAACATTTGTTGAGCTTGGAGAGAATTTTCTTAAACCACTCTCTTTAAAAGATATATCTGAAGATATAGGGAGAAATGTTTCAACAATATCAAGACTTACAAATGGCAAGTATGCTGAAACCCCCCACGGGATATATGAATTGAAATATTTTTTTGCAAAACAAGTGAGAGAAAACCTTGCCACTAATAGAAGACTGGAAACCGCCATCAAAGAGATAATTGAAAATGAAGCGGAAGAAGCTCCATTCAGCGATGATGATATTGCTCATCAACTTGGTAAAAAGGGAATAGATGTTGCCAGACGAACTGTTGCAAAGTATCGCTTGCGGCTCAATATTCCATCTGCTAAAGAAAGAAAAAACAACTACAGGTTTTCATCCGGAGGTTAGAATGTGCAACATAGAAAATTACTTGAAAAAAGAAAATATTCTTTGTGATATTGATGTTGCGGACAAAAATGGTCTTATAAAAAAACTTTCCGGTGTCGTGAAAAAAAATTACGGCATAAACAGTCAGACAGTTTATGATATTATTATGGAGCGGGAAAATCATGGTGTTACAGGTATCGGTAACGGAGTTGCGATCCCTCACGGAAGAATAAAGGACCTCAAAGAAATAGTACTTGTTGTTGCCACATTGGGAACACCGGTTGATTATGGAAGTCTTGACGGAGAAGAAGTGAGACTCGTTTTCATGCTTTTGGTCCCGGAAGGCAATAATTTGGTATATCTTAAACTTTTGAGCCAGCTTTCTATTATGTGTAATGATAAAAATACAAGATTTTTGATGATGGATGCAGAAACATCTGATAAAATTCTTGAAGTTGTGAGGAATTTTGACTAATGCCGACATCAGGATCTTTAAGTTTACTCGAATTGCTTCAAAACCCCGGGTTGGAGCTGAAACTTGAAAACTTTAATGAGAAATTTATTTCGGGTATTGAACTTAGCGACAACAGAGTTCAGGTAGTTGGACTGTCAATAGCCGGGTTTGTTGCCCATCTTTACCGTCAGCGTATTCAGTTGTTCGGTAAAAGTGAAATGGATTATCTTGAGACTCTTGAGCAGAAAGACCGTGAAAAAATGTCTGAGACTTTTCTTTGCGAAAAACCGGTACTTGTTATATTTACTCACCCTGAAACTCCTCCCGACTATTTCAATAAAATTGCTGTGAAACATAAAGTACCCATTATGTCAACAGGGATGACATCAAGTGTTTTCATTGATTATCTTAAAGGAATGTTGAATCGACTTCTCTCTGTTTATACGACACTTCATGCTCAGTTGATAGATGTTTTGGGAGTGGGGATGCTTATAATGGGTGAAAGTGGTGTGGGTAAAAGTGAAACCAGCCTTGATCTGGTTATGAGAGGGCATAAACTTATTGCTGATGATGTTGTTGAGATAAAGCATATTCCACCTGATCATTTGATAGGAAGTTGCAATGAAATGATGAGAAGTCTGATCGAGATCAGAGGGCTTGGACTTGTCGATCTTCAGCAGATGTTCGGAATCACCTCCGTTGCAAGTGAAAAAGAGATAGACTGTGTTGTCAGACTTGCTTTGTGGGATGAAAAACATCATTTTGAGTATGAAAGGGTGGGAAGCTCTGTAAGTTATTATGAGATACTTGGTGTAAAGAAACCTTACTATGTTATTCCGGTCAGGCACGGCTCAAATCTCAGTTCTATCATGGAGGCCACTGCCAGAGACTACCTGCTTAAAAAACTTGGTATCAATGCTGCGGAACAGTTTGAGTCTAAGTTGGCGGATAAACTTAAAAAATTTGGGGGAAAATGATGTATTTTTATATTTTTCTGACCCACGGCGATCTTGGAAAGACACTTTTAAGAACCGCAGAAAACATCATGGATGAAAATATTGCCGAAAGATGTGCTGTTTTCTCCATGGATTACTCTATGGCGGGTGCTTTAGATAAGGTAAAGGAAGATATAAAAGTATCTGTTGAGAAGGCAAAATCAGCAGGATACAAGGTTGTAATTTTTGTTGATATATTTGGAGGAAGCCCCTCAAATGTAGCTTTTACGATTCCCAGACAGGAAAACTTGGATGTGGTGTCCGGTGTCAATCTTGCAATGGTGATGTATGCGATAGAGCATATTGACAGTAAAAAAAATATTGAATTGATAGTGTCAGGACTTTTGAATACAGGATTACAGAATATTACAAGTGCTGAAAAATTGTTAGGTGAAAACATCAGAAAAGGGACGAAACAATGAGTTTGGACAAAAGTTTAAAAATTGTTAACAGGTTGGGATTGCATGCCAGAGCTGCCAGCATGTTCGTTAAAATTGCGGAAAAATACAAATGCAAGGTTGAAATGGAAAAAGACGGGGTGAGAATTAATGCCAAAAGTATAATGGGGATTTTAATGCTTGCTGCCCCAATGGGGAGTACGGTTAAAATTATTACCACCGGTGAAGATGAAGACAAATGTATGGAAGATCTTGCAACTCTTGTAAATAGCGGTTTTGGTGAAGGAGATCAAGTTTGAAAGGACGACGGATCCTTAAGGGAGAAAAAATATCAGGCGGTATAGGAGTAGGCAAACTTTTTTATATCGATAGAAAGTTTTCCTTTATTCCCCATGTTTCTTTAAAACCGGTCAAAACTGTTATAAACAGGGAGTTGAACCGCTTTAAAAAGGCGGTTAGAGATTGTGCTCTTGAGCTGGAAGAAGTTCGTAAGCTTAAAAATATTCCTCAAGAGGCACTTTCTATTCTTGAAGTTCACAGGATGATGATAACAGATCCTATAGTGTTTGATGAAGTTTCTTTAGAGATCAGTAAGAACAAAATAAATGCAGAATGGGCTGTTTTGAACGTTTTTGGAAAAATAGTTGATAAACTTTCTTCAAGTTCAGCTGATTACTATATTAAAGCTAAAATAGCAGATATGAATGTTGTAAGGGATAAAATAATCTCGCAACTGATGGATGGAAACAGCACTCCCTCTTCTGACAGAACTCTTCCTCAGGAAGATTTCATTTTATGTGCTCAAAGCCTTACTGTGGGTGATTTGCATCTTCTTTCAGACAATCCTTTTCTCAAAGGCATTGTTCTTGAAATACCCGGTGGAGTAAGTCACCTCGCTGTCGTACTCAGGACTCTTGAAATACCATCGGTCATGGGGATCAGCTCTTTGATCACAGAGCTGGATTATGGTGATGAGATAATAGTTGACGGTATTAAAGGCGAAGTTGTCCTCAGGCCCAAAGAGAAGGAAAAGGTAGAGGCCAAAAAGAAAAAAGAAAGGTATGAAAGGTGCTTTTCTGAATTTTTGAAAGATGCGGAAAAGCCATCTGTTTCAAAGGAAGGGGTAGTTCTTAAAGTGGGTGGCAATATTGAGCGGGCCGGAGAAGTGGATCTGGTGAAAAATTATGGAGGAGAGTTCGTAGGGCTTTTTAGAACTGAACTGTTATTTTTGAATAGAACAGACATCCCTTCAGAAGAAGAGCATTATAATATTTATTACGAAACACTTCACAGATTGGCCCCTCTCAGGGCTGTGATAAGGATTTTTGATTTTGGAGGAGATAAAGAGGGGAATGTTATAACAAAAGGTTCTATGGGAATGAGAGGCATCCGTTTTTGTAAAAACCATCCCGCCCTTTTTGTTCCGCAGATAAGAGGTTTGATAAAAGCATCTGAGTTGGGGAATCTTGATATAATGCTTCCATTTGTCTCTAAAGTTCATGAGGTGGATGATTTCAGGGAGCTCCTTTATAAGCAGGCAAGAGACCTTGGGTTGGAAAACAGTCTTAATAAAGTAAGGCTTGGAGCAATGATAGAAGTCCCTGCCGCTCTTTTTATCAGTGAAATGCTCGCTAAAGAGGTTGATTTTTTCAGTGTAGGGACAAATGATCTGATACAATACATGATGGCTGTCGAAAGGAAAGATGAATCGCTGTCAAGCTATTTTTCCCATTTTGACCCATCTATAATAAGAGCTTTGTACAACCTTGCACATACGGCAAAAGAACACGGTGTTAGTATTTCGATATGCGGAGAGATGGGAGCCGACCCCAGATTGTCCCTTGTTTTTCTTGCAATGGGGTTTTCATCGCTGAGTATGACACCTGCAAATATCCCTATCATAAAAAGAATAGTAAGGAACGGATCTGTCGAGGACGGGAAAGAGTTGTTGGCAAAAATTCTTATGCTGCCCTCAAAAGAAGAAATAAAAAGCTTTCTTCATGCTGAAATGGAAAAAAGACTGCCCGATATATTTAAACAGATATGGAAAAATTGATGAAAAGGAGAAGAAAATGAGTGAATTAAAAAACATCAAGATTTTTGTTGATCTTGCTAAATCGAAAACAAAACGGAGAATAGCGGTTGCTGCCGCTGAAGATGAACCTGTTTTGGAAGCTGTTAAAAATGCCATGAACGAAGGTCTTGTTGAACCTATACTTGTGGGAGATAAAGAAAAAATAAGATCGATAGCTTCAGCTATAGGTTTCAACCTTGACAACATTGAAGTGGTTGATGAGCCTAAGCCGGCTGCCGCCTGCAGGAAGGCCGTATCAATTATCAGAGAGGGAAAAGCGGAAATACTTATGAAAGGGCTTGTGGGTACGGCGGACCTTTTAAAATCGGTACTTGATAAAGAAAATGGACTTCGTAAAGGTTCAATAATAAGTCATATCGCTTTTTTTGAAACTCCGCACTACCACAAGGTTTTTGTTGTTACGGATGCTGCCATGAATGTTTCCCCTGAACTGAAAGATAAGGTGGCTATAGTTTCCAATGCTGTTGAAGCTTATCACCGTCTAGGTGTTGAAACTCCTAAGGTTGCGATAATAGGGGCTGTAGAGTCTGTCAATGAAAAAATGGAGGCAACGGTACATGCAAGTATTCTTACAATGATGAATAGAAGAGGTCAAATAAAAGGTTGTCTGGTCGATGGTCCTCTGGCTCTGGACAATGCTGTATCTAAAGAAGCCTGTGAGCATAAAAAGATTAAAACCGAGGTCGGTGGAGATGTTGATATTCTTGTTCTGCCGGATATTGAAGCTGCAAATGTCCTTTACAAAAGTTTGAATTTTTTAGGAGGAGCTAACTCGGCTTCTGTAATAATGGGTGCAAAAGTGCCGATAGTTCTTACAAGCAGAGCTGACAGTGATGAAGCAAAGCTTAACTCGATAGCGCTTGCCGCAGCAATGGACTAAGGAGGTTTTAATGAAAATTTTAGCGATCAATCCGGGGTCTACTTCAACAAAAATAGCAATATTTGAAGATACTGAGGAAGTTTTAACAAAAAACTTGAAGCACAGTGTGGAGGATCTGAAAAAATATGACCTCATTTTTGAGCAGTATGATTTCAGAAAAAAAATAATTCTTGAAGAGATAGAAAAAGAAGGTTTTGATATAACATCCTTTGATGCCATAGTAGGAAGAGGAGGTCTTCTTAAGCCGATACAGGGAGGCGTTTATAAAGTGAATCAACTGATGATCGATGATCTTAAAGCTGCAAAAATGGGGGAACATGCCTCGAATCTCGGAGCTCCTATAGCTTTAGAGCTTGCCAAAGCTGCTGGAGATGATGTTGATGCTTTCATCGTTGATCCTGTAGTTGTTGATGAAATGGAGGAACTCGCCAGACTTTCAGGTGTTCCGGAACTTCCAAGAATGAGTATTTTTCATGCATTGAACCAGAAAGCAGTCGGAAGAAGATATGCAAGATCTAAAGACTCCAAATATGAAAATCTGAATCTTATAATTGCCCATTTAGGGGGGGGAGTTTCTGTCGGAGCACATAAAGCCGGTCAAGTTATTGATGTTAACAATGCTCTTAATGGGGATGGACCTTTTTCTCCTGAAAGAAGCGGGGGCGTTCCGGCAGGACAACTGGTGAAAATGTGTTTCAGTGGTAAATATGAAATGTCGGACATAATGAAAAAGCTTAAAGGTAACGGTGGACTTGTTGCATACCTTGGCACAAACGACGCCCGTGAAGTTGAAAACAGAGTGTCTGAAGGAGATAAGGAAGCTGAGAAAGTTTACAGGGCGATGGCCTACCAGATATCTAAAGAGATCGGAGCACTATCAGCTGTGCTTGAAGGTACTGTTGATGCAATAATTCTTACAGGCGGTGTTGCATATGACAAGACCTTTGTCAGTTGGGTAAAAGAGAGGGTTTCTTTTATTGCTGAAGTTGTGGTTTATCCCGGAGAAGGGGAGATGACCGCTCTGGCGGAAGGTTGTTTTTACGGAAAAACCGGAGAAATAGAAGTAAGGGAGTATGTCTAAAGACAAAAAATGAGGAACTTGGTAATAAAGTTGTTTCACGGTTTTATATTTATTTTAATTTTGGTGCCGGCATTTTCCGGATGTGCCAGCAAATCTGTCAAAAAAGAGGTTTTACCGGAATACAGTTATTATGAGCTTTGCTTTTATTTTTTAAGAACCCCTGAAGGAACTACGGAAGAAGATGTTGCTGAAGCGGCTTTTTTATATGCCGAGCATCTGGAAAACAGCAATGTAACAGTATTTAAAAGACGGAACTGTGAAAGATCTGCGTGCTTTTTTATTGATACGGTTCCTGATTTCTCAAAACCGGTAAGGATGTCCGGCAATAATATAAGTCAATATCTTTTAAATGCCGGATTTGAAAAAGAGAGTGCATCTCTTTTTGGAATAGATAATGTTAACAATAAATTCGATCTGATATTTGCCGAATTTTCTCAGAGGTCTGTACTTCCTATATACCTGCCTGTGGAGGAGGGACTTATTCTGAGCGGCAACAACCGGAAACTGCTGTTACTTTCCAGATATCTTCAAGTGCTTCATATCGAACATCAATTTGGCATAAATGATAGAGGTGAACTTATATTAAACTTAATTCCCGATGTTTCTAAAAGATGGATGATGGTACCGTTTTTATTCAGATCTCTGGATCTGGAAAACTTTATCTCTCCAAAACCGGGTGACTACTCTATTTTAAGTGAATGTGACAATAGTCAGGTTTCAATTGAAATCCTTGTTCCCTGGTGGAAAAAAACTGATGTTCCGGTCGTTTCTGACCAGTCTATAGGTAAAGAAGACTCTCTGTTTTTTTCTACAGGGCTGCTTTCAATGCCGTTCAATGATGATGTAGTGTTGAGATATCTTTATTCTCTGGCTTTGAGCCATCTTCTTCCTCCTTCCCCGGGATTATTTTATTCTCCCGGTTTTATAGGGGGTACCGTTGGCCCTAAACTTTTGCTGCTTTCCTCTGAGTTTAGCGTGGAAGGCGAAATTGATCTCACTGCCGAAAAAATTTTGTTATGGATACTCTCTGTTGACAGTCAGTCAAAATACTACCCAGATACCTTTTATGCCAATATTCTTTCACTAAGGCTCGCAAAAAAGCTTTATACCGACTCTTCGGGGTTTCTTGGAGGTTCTGAACTTTTTGTTTCGACATCTTCTGTTCCTTTTGAGGCGATCAGAAAATATTTTTTTAATAAAGGTAATGTCTCGGTTTTCGGTTCTATTGAAAATGCTCTGTATCTTAATTTCGAAGAGATAATCCTTGAATATCCTTCATTCAGGAGTATAGAAAAGACAGAGGGGATGAAAGCTTTTTATGGATCTCCTGAAATGTCTGAAGAGTCGATAGTATCAATAGTTTTTAGAGCAAAAAATTCTTTTGAAATAAAAAGCAAGGTCAAAAAACTCACAAAAAGTCACGGCTTTAATATTATTCAAACCTTGTATGAACAAATATCTGAAAATGACTCATGGGCATCGGTTTCTTTTAGAATATCAAAAGATTCGGAGAAAGATTTTCTCGATATTTATAGGAAGAAAATAAAAAAAATGGATAAATCAATGTCTTTAGGGGTGTATCGTGTCCCGAAATAAAGGAAAGTCTTCAAAAAGACCGAAACACAGCAGATCCAAGAAACAGGAAAGGGACATAGTACAGGGACACAGATGGATATTTGCCCAGATAGCAGTAGCAATTGTGATGTTGCTCATGGCTTTTGTGTGGCTATCTCTTTTTAATTTTTCTTTAGATGCCCAAAGAGAAAATTTTTTTACAGGAACCGTAGGTTTTGATGCTGCGCACTATCTTGTAAATTTTTTTGGTGTAACATCCTGGATCATTCCCGTTTTATGGATACTTGTAGTTCTCTCTTTCTTTTATAGAAAAATGTACAGATATGTACTGGTCAATGTTTTGAATTTTTATCTTATGTTACCGCTGTTCTATGCTTTATCGGAACATGTTACTTTTTATGGAACAGAGAATGAAAACTATTTCGGACAGCATATATACAACTCCTACTTTTACCCTTATTTTGGTAAGACCGGGTTTTTTATGATCATTTTTTGCTGGCTCATAATATATTCTGTCATTTCCTTTAACTTTTCGTACTTCTTTGTTTTTAGAAAAATGAAAAATGCCTGTATAAGATTACGGGATAAGCTCCGGAGTTTTAAACTGATCGAGGATGAGCGTAGTAACAGTGATGTTGAGGAAGAGGAATCTCCGGATGAGGTATCTCCTCCTGAAAACATTGAACTTCACAGTCTTGGAGGGATGGATCCATCTATTGCCGATCTTTCAGAACTTCAGGAAGATCATAGTGAAAAAAAAGAGAGATCCAAAGAGGAAAAAATATCTGTTACAGTGCCTGAAAAGGCTGGTTCCGATGAAGAAAAAAGAAAAGTTTTAAGAGACTTTAAAGACTATAAGCTGCCTCCGCTTGACATACTGGCTCCCGAAGACAAGGCTAAGGTTTCAAAAGATCGGGAAAAGAAAGTTCAACATGTAGCCGTCCTCCTTGAGAGAAAACTTCTTGAACATAGGATCAGGGTTTCAGTGAAAGGGGCAACGATAGGCCCTGTGGTAACGATGTTCGAGGTTGAGCTGGGTGAAGGTGTGAGAGTCAGTCAAATATCTGCAATGGAACAGGATCTCAGTGTTTCAGCAGGAGGAAAGAAAGTAAGAGTTGTTGACAGACTGCCGGGCAAGCCATACATAGGGATAGAAGTCCCCAATGACGACAGACTTGTAATCCGTCTTAAAACGGTTCTTAAAAGCGATCTTTTCGCTTCTCAGAAAGCGAAAGGTCTTCCCATAGCTCTGGGGCAGGATGTCGATGGAAAGCCCTATGTAGCAAATCTTTCTAAAATGCCTCATCTTCTTGTGGCAGGGACAACAGGAAGTGGTAAATCGGTAGGGATCAACTCTTTTATAATGTCTCTCCTTTTTAATTTCAGACCGGACGAGGTCAAATTTGTCATGATAGATCCCAAGGGAAATGAGTTTAATATCTATGAAGGAATACCTCATCTTCTTCTCCCTGTTGTTGTTGACAGTAAGAAAGCGGCAAAATCACTGATGTGGGCTGTTAATGAAATGGAAGACCGTTTCAAAAAGTTGGCGGAAAACATGGTAAGAGACATAGAGAGTTATAACTTAAAAGTTGACAGCATTAACAGAAATCTTGCAAGTGAAGACCATTATATGTCAAGGATGCCTTACATCGTGGTGGTAATTGACGAGTTTGCTGACTTGATGATGGTTGCCGGAAAAGATGTTGAAATAGCTGTGTCAAGAATAGCTCAGAAAGCCAGAGCTGTGGGGATACATTTAATAGTTGCCACCCAGAGACCGACAAGAGATGTTGTTACCGGCCTTATTAAAGGGAATCTTCCGGTCAGGATAGGTTTCAGGGTTGCATCATCCCTGGATTCAAGAACAATTCTTGACTGTAATGGAGCTGAACTTCTGCTTGGTCACGGGGACATGTTATATATTCCACCCGGGTCATCGGAGCCTGTCAGAGTTCACGGTGCATTTGTCAGCACAGAAGAAATAAAAACGGTCGTTAAATATATTAAGAGACAGTGCCCTGAAAATAATGTCGCGGAAAAGGATGCGGGAGTGAATATTTCCCCCGAAGATTTTTTGGAAGAGTCAGAAAATATTGACGGTATATCTGACCAGGAAAAAGATCCCTTATATGATGAAATACTTTCGTATGTTGTCAAGACAGGAAAATGCAGTGCCAGCATGTTGCAAAGGAAATTTAAAATAGGTTATAACCGTGCATCAAGAGCTGTCGATCAGCTCGAAGAGGAAGGGATAATATCTCCTCAAGACGGAGCAAAGCCCAGAAGTGTTCTTGTCCAGGATGAATAAGGATCTTTTTGTATGACTGACCTACGGCACAAATTCAAAGAACTCAACTGCTCGGTACTGATTCCGACTTTTAACAATGGTGGAACTTTATCAAGTATAATTGAAAAAGTTCTAAAATTTACCGACAGAATCATCGTAGTCAATGACGGGTCCACTGATGACACATCTGAAATACTTGAAAAGTTCAATGATATAACTGTTGAAACCCACAAAGTGAATAGAGGAAAGGGTATTGCTCTTAGAAGAGGATTTAAAAAGGCTGTTGATCTTGGCTACAGATATGTAATAAGTATCGATTCGGATGGACAACATGATCCCGATGATCTCCCTGCTTTCCTTGATAAGATAGAAAAAGAACCTGATTCTCTGATAGTCGGAGCAAGAAACATGGAGCAGTCATTTGTTCCCGGGAAAAGCAGTTTCGGACATAAATTTTCAAATTTCTGGTATAAAGTTGAAACAGGTATTGAACTTCCTGATACCCAGTCGGGATATAGACTTTATCCGGTTCAGAAACTTAAAGGGATGAAATTTTTTACAAATAAATTTGAATTTGAAATAGAGGTGATAGTCAGAGCTGCCTGGAAAGGTATAAATGTTACATCTGTTCCAGTCTCAGTTTATTATGCTCCTGAAGAGACCAGGGTCAGTCATTTCAGGCTGGTGAGGGACTTTACCAGGGTGAGTATTCTCAATACAGTACTTGTTTTTCTTGCCTTTGCTATATTCAGACCCCTTATCTATTTGAGAAGTCTCCGTAAAAAAAGTTTCAAAGAGATCAAAAAAGATATTTTGGGAGAGGATGAGTCGGTCTGGAAAATATCATCGTCCGTCGCTTTCGGTGTTTTTATGGGTGTTACTCCGTTTTGGGGAATTCAGGTTGCAATAGCTCTCATCGTGAGTCATCTGCTGAAGCTTAAAAAAGCAATAGTTGTTTTTTCAGCACATATTTCTCTCCCGCCATTAATTCCCTTTATAATTTTTATAAGTTATAAAATGGGAGGAGTGTTTTTCAAAGAACCTGTGGCCCTTGAGTTTGATAATATATCGGCGGAAAGCATCTATCTTAACTTTATACAATACGCTGCAGGCAGTTTCATGTTGGGAACGATCCTGGCAGCTGTGTTTTTCTCAGCAACTTTTATTGGTGTTTCACTTAGAAGAAGAGGCAGGCTTTGAGCTGATTAAATTAAATGGTTTCATTGTTCAGCACATTTTTTGTAAAGACAAAAAAACATCCTGGACTTTTTTTTGCTATTGTTCTGCTTCTTGTTGCTTTGTTTGCTGTTCTTGCCACAAGGATATCTTTTGAGGAAGATATAACTAAAATTATCTTACAAAGCGAAGAAACAGAAAGGTATTCCGATTTTCTTGAAAAGTTCAGGCTTCTTGACAGAATAATTTTTAAGGTTTCCTTTACTGATCCTGCAAAAGACAACGACCATAGGGAACTCTCCTCCTATGCATTTAAGTTTATTGAAACAATGAAAGAAAGTGAGGAATCCTTTCTCATAGAGTCTTTTTCTTCTGATAAAATGAAAGTGGATGATAAAGTGCTCTATGACCACTTTTATGAAAATCTCCCTTTATATCTTAATGAAAAAGACTATCTTTTCCTGGAGGAATTGGACGACCCCGATAAGCTTGAAAAGATATTGGGTACCCTATACAGGAACATAGTTTCTCCAGTAGGGACGGTATCTGCATCTTTTATAAGAAAAGATCCTCTCGGCCTTGTTTTCCGAGCTGTCGAGAAAATGAACACATTGAATCCCGACGGCAATTTTGAAGTTATCGAGGGCAATATTTTTACAAAAGACAGAGCTCATCTCATCTTTTTTATTGAACCGTCAGGTTCCGCTAACGAGTCAGCTTTAAATGCCGCCCTTGTTTCAAGGATGAACAAGGTAATAGAAGAGTTGAACCAAAAATTTAACAATAGAATATATGCTGAATTTTACGGTGGACTGCCAGTAGCTGTAGGAAACGCATCAAGGATCAAAAGTGATGTTGCCCTATCTTTAACTCTTGCTCTTTTCTTTGTTTTCTTGATTTTAATATTCTATTTTAAAAGGTTGGGTGCGGTACCTCTTATTTTTCTTCCTGCATTTTTCGGAGGACTCGTCGCCATAGCTACGGCAGTTTTTTTCAAAGGCACTATATCTGCAATATCTCTTGGTGTGACCTCAATACTTTTGGGGATAACAGTTGACTACTCCATTCATATAATATCTCATTCTTTAAAAAGCAAAAACATTGAAAAAGCAGTGAAGGATGTCTCTTTTCCGATGGTTGTAAGCTCTCTTACAACAGCCGCCGCATTTTCATGTCTTTTTTTTCTTGATTCACCCGTGTTGAACGATCTTGGGCTACTTGGATCTGTCAGCATTCTGGCATCGGCACTTTTTTCTCTGACCGTACTGCCTCATTTGATATCTTATATGGAAAAGAAAAACAGGAAGCTGGAAAACCCTGTTTTGGAAATAGGGTTTTTCAAAATAAAAAGGAGAATTCTTATCCCTGTTATAGCTGTCATTACTTTTACAGCCCTCTTCTTTTCCGGTAAGACCGAGTTTGAGGATGATCTTAATAAGATCAACTATGTTTCACCTGAGCTTCAACAGACAATAAATAATATTGACAAGATCAATGATGTCAGCGGGAAAACGGTACATCTTATCTTTAGCGGGAAAACTTTTGATGAAGCACTTTCTGCAAGAGAAAGATCGGAAGACAAGATAAGGAACCTTAAAAAGCAAAGAGTTATTGATTCGATAACAGATATTTCAGGTCTTATTTATTCCAGACAGTTGCAAGAGAAAAAAATAGGTAAATGGAACAGTTTCTGGGATGACGGCAGAAAAGAGAGAATAAAAGAAAATTTTATAGAAAAAGGGGAGAACTATGGGTTCAAAAAAGAGACTTTTAGTCAGTTCTATCAACTGCTGGAAAAAGAGTTTGAACCTTCAGATCCGGAAAAACTTACAGAGTTTGCAAGAGATATGTTCAAAGAGTGGTCTGTTGTTGATCAGAGCGGGGCAATGACAGCAAGTGTTGTGAAGGTAAATGAAGAAAAAACTGAAATGCTGTATGGTGCGTTCAAGAATGACATGTATGCTACTGTTTTTGACAGGGGATATCTGATACAAAACTTCATAGGACAACTCAGATTCGATTTTGAAAAACTGGTCAGATATTCTCTTTTTGCCGTTTTCCTTCTGTTATTTTTTCTTACCGGCCGGATAGAACTTGCTGTCGCAGCAATGATACCTGTTATCGTTTCCTGGGTCTGGACTCTTGGAATAATGGGGGTTGCAGGAATAAAGTTCAACATTGTTAATGTAATAATAGTTACTTTTATTTTCGGACTGGGAATAGACTATGTTGTTTTTATAATGAGAGCGAAAATGGAGGAGTATGGATACGGGACAAAAAACAGTTTTGATTCATACAGAAGCTCTATAATTCTTTCATGTATCACCACAATGACCGGTGCGGGAGCTCTTTTGTTCGCAGTTCATCCCGCACTTCGCTCAATAGCTTTTATTGCCATTGCCGGAATGACCTCTTCTCTTATTAATGCCCTTGTTGTGGCTCCTGCGGTTTTTGACTGGATGATGCTTTCCCAGAAGAAGAAAAATGCTCCGCCCCATACCTTTGTTGTTTTTATATATACAATTATTGCGTACACAGGTTTTGTTGTAATGAGTCTGACGATCTCGTCAATAGGTTTTGCCATATTCACGACTATACCGTTCTATTTTGCCAGAAAGCAACGGAAATACCTTTATCATGCCATGATAAGATATGCCGCAGGGTCTGTCATCCTTTTTGCACCGCATGTATCTTTGAGGAAAAACAATCCTTTTAAAGAAGACTTTAAGGAACCGGCTGTGATCATTGCAAATCATCAGTCTTTTCTTGATATTCTAATGATGTTATACCTTCAGACAAAAATAGTTATGGTTACGAAAGAATGGGTCAACAACAGTCCGGTTTTTGGAAGACTTGTGAGGTTTGCAGATTTTTTTACTGTTTCCGAAGGCTATGAAAAGATGGTTCCCCGTCTTCGCGAATGTATAGATGATGGATATTCTATTGTTGTTTTTCCTGAAGGTACAAGAAGCAGGGACGGTAAACTGAGAAGGTTCCATAAAGGTGCTTTTTTCCTTTCTGAAATGTTGAAAGTTGATATTGTTCCGATAGTTCTTCATGGAACCGGACATTGTATAAAGAAGGGTGAATTTTCAGTGAGATCAAGTTCTTTGAGCTATAACATACTTAAAAGGATAAAATACAACTCAGAGGAATACGGAAAGACATATCAGGAAAAATGTAGAAATATCTCAAAAATGTACAAAGAAGAGTACTGCAAAATAAATGAAAATTTAGGGACAGTTGATTTTTATAGAGAAAGGTTAATGAAAAACTACATCTATAAAGGTCCGGACATTGAATGGTATGCCAGAGTAAAAATATTCCTTGAGAAGAATTTCAGATTTTTTGACGAACTTGTTCCAAGAGAGGCAAAAATATACGATCTGGGATGCGGTTTGGGTTTTCTTACTTATATGTTATCTTTTACTTCTGAAAACAGGTATATTACCGGTATTGACTATGACCGATCGAAAATAGAAATAGCAGACAACTGCTTTTCTAAAAATGAAAGAACAGTTTTTGTTAATGGAGATATAACAGAGTTCAACTTTGACAACGCAGATATTTTTATCATGAACGATGTGCTTCATTACCTCTCTTTTGACAATCAGAAAAAACTTATAAGAAAATGTGTAGAGAAATTGAATTCTTCAGGCATGATAATTGTAAGAGATGCCGACTCAAGTCTTAAAGAGAAACACTCTAATACTGAGGTGACAGAAAAATTTTCAGTAGGACTCGGTTTTAACAGAGCTGTCGGCAAACTCCATTTTATAACAAAAAATGAGCTTGAAGAAATATCCGGCAGTTTGGGAGTGACCGTTTCAGTTGTAAAATCTCAACGATCTACCTCAAATACTGTGTATTTACTTCGTAAAAAAGGATATGCCGATGTATGATCATGATACAGTGGTAATAGGGTCGGGTCTCAGTGGGTTGATATGTGCCAATATTCTTGCAAAGGAAGGCGAAAAGGTTTGTGTTCTTGAGCAGCATTCTAAACCCGGGGGATGCCTCCAGACCTTTAAAAGGGACGGGAAAATATTTGACACCGGAATACACTATGTAGGTGGGTTAGCTGATGGTCAAAACCTCAATTCATACTTTAAATATCTTAATATGATGGATCGTTTAAATCTCAGGAGGCTTGATACTGATGCTTTTGATAAAATATGTTTTTATGGAGACAAAAACGAATACCCTCTTGCAGAAGGATACGATAATTTTGTTGAACATCTGAGCAGACATTTTCCTTCGGAAAAAGAAAATCTGCACAACTATATTTCCTACCTTAAAAAAACGGTCAACTCATTTCCTCTCTACAATCTTTCTGTTAAAAAGACAGAATTCCCTGAAGAGTTTTTTTATCAGGAAAATGCAAGTGAGGTCATCAGAGGGATTATAAAGAACCCTCTTTTAAGAAATATTGTCGCCGGAAATAATTTGCTTTATGCAGGAGTTGAATCAAAAACCCCCATACACATACATTCTCTTATCAACGATAACTTTATTAAAAGTTCCTGGCGTCTGGTTGACGGGGGTTCTCAGATGTCCGATATTTTAGTGGATAATCTTGAAAAATACGGATGTAGTGTCAAAACTGGAGCGAAAGTTATAAAATTTGCGGCAGAAAAAAGGGAAATGAAGCATGTTGAGCTTGAAAGTGGGGAAAAAATAAATGCAAAAAGGTTTATTTCGACGATCCATCCCGCCAATATGCTCGAAATGCTTGATGGTGATACATTGAGTCCCTATTACAAGGAAAAGATTTTTTCCCTTGAAGATACTATCGGTGTTTTCGGACTATATTTGACACTGAAAAAAGGATCTTTCAAATATATAAATTCCAACTACTACTGTTATCACACAGATAATGTATGGACAGCCGGACAGGAACAGCGGGATGGAGAATTTAACTCCTATATGTTCCTGACCCCCGCAACTTCGGAAAATGAAGAGTATGCCGAGTCTGCGATAGCTCTGGCATATATGAGGTATGGCGAGGTGTCACAGTGGAGAGAGACCCGTTGTATGAAAAGAGGTGAAGAATATGAAGAGTTCAAGAGGTTGAAAGCGGAAATATTCATAGATCAGATATCAAAGAGATTCCCTGATTTGAAAGGGGCTGTTGACAAAGTATATACATCTACCCCGCTTACTTTCAGAGACTATGTCAGTGCAAGGAATGGAGCACTTTACGGAATTCTCAGGAACTGTCATGAGCCGAACAACTCTTTTATTTCCCCCAGGACAAGGATCAAAAATCTCTACTTAAGTGGTCAGAATATAATTCTTCACGGGGTTCTCGGTGTAACAATAAGTGCCGTTCTTACCTGCGGCTCGATTCTGGGGTTTGACTATTTGATAAAAAAGATAAGAGGGGCATCCTGATATGAAGTTGTTAAGGCGTATATTCTTTTTTTCTATGCTTACAATACCGCTTGCTGTTATGGTTCTGTTCTCTTTTTCTGCTTACTCAAGCAGGTCTTTTGGCTCCGGTGTGATCGATGGGTTGGAAATACCGGATGATAAAGTTTTTCACATAGAGGGAGGATTACACGGTATAAGAGACAATCGTTTCAGGAGATCTGACAGCGGACTTTTTGAAATGTTTGTTCAAGGAGCACCTTTAGAAAGGGGTGTGTTTGCCGGAAGACTCAGTCGGGATCTGATGATCAGACAAGAGCAGATATTTATTGAAATGATGAAAAGATTTGTAAGAAACAGGCTTTACAGATTCTTTCTTAAAAATTTTATATATATGTTCAACCGTTCGATACAGGATCACATACCGCAGGAGTTCCTTCAGGAGATATACGGAATATCCCGTGGAGTTGAAGGGCTCAACAATGAGCTTGGAAATGCTTATATGAGGATATTGAATTACCATGCTGCCCATGATATTGGACACATGCTTGAAAACATGAATCTTGTCGGTTGTACTGCATTTTCAGTAAAAGGAGATGCGAGCATAAACGGAGATCTTATAACTGCAAGAAACTTTGATTTTTATATCGGAGACAGATTTGCTGAAGAAAAGATAGTTTCGTTTATAAAACCGGATAACGGGATACCTTTTATGAAAATAACATGGGGAGGAATGACCGGGGTTATTTCAGGGATGAACTTAGAGGGTCTGAGCGTTGTAATAAATGCCGCTGAAAGCGGAGTGCCCAATTCAACTGGAACACCTGTATCGCTTGTTGCAAGAGAAATTCTCCAATATGCCGGAAACATAAAAGAGGCATATAAAATTGCTTTGGAACGGGAACTTTTTGTAAACCAGATATTTTTTGTAAGTTCAGCTTCCGACAACAAAAGTGCAATAATTGAAAAAAAAGGAGACACAACAGAGATCTTTTATCCCCGGGATGACTATGCAGCCCTTACCAATCACTTCGTTGGAAAGCTTAAAGGATCTGAAGTACAGCCTGACTCGGATCCGGTAATGAATTCCAAAGGACGCCTGAAAAGAGTGAAAGAACTTTTAGAATCTGCAGAAAAAATTGATGAAAAGGGTGCTGTCGCTATTCTTAGAGATACAAAAGGAGTTGGCGGAACAGATGTTGAGCCGGGGAGTGAACTTGCTATAAATCAGTATCTGGCTCATCACTCGGTTGTTTTTAACAATACTCTTAAAATTGCATATGTTTCAACTTCACCTTGGCAGTTTGGGGAGTTTAAAGCCTATGAACTTGAAAAAGTGTTTAACGATTTTCCCGGACTTGATGAAGACAGAGAGATATCTACACACGAGTTGACAATAGAGGCGGACAGCTTTATGGAAACAGATCAGTTTCAGAAAGTAAAAAAATCAAGAGATGACGGTACATTTAAACCGGATGATATCAGGTTTAGAAAAGACGGACTAAATATTTGAGGAGATGTTATGGTCAAAAGAACAGTTGATACTAATTTCTTTAATATATTGAACTATTGTCTGGAGA
>SLOD01000154.1 GCA_007132725.1 Candidatus Sumerlaeota bacterium | reverse complement strand
GAAGAACAGTGGAAAACAGGAGTGTTGTTGAAATTAAGAACAGAAATTTTTTCATTATTTATCCTCCGGATCATCTTTATAATTGGAAAATAATATCATAAATGTTCTGTTTTTGGAAATTTTTCGCAATTACTTGTGGGAGACCTAAGATGCAGTGAGGTTTACCACTTGTTCCAGTGAATCTGCTCTTCGTTATATTTGTCTTTGGGTGTTTCGTCTCCCACAGGAACTCCTATGGGAATAAAAGCAAGAGGCATTATGTGTTCAGGAAAATTTATAACGCTTTTTGCTACATCTATTCTGTCCTGATTCGGATAAAGTGCTGTCCAGACGGCTCCAAGACCAAGATGCTCAACAGCAAGAAGCATATTTTGAATAGCTGCACTGCAGTCCATTATCCAGTATGTTGAATCAGGGCCTCCTGCCTGTTTTTCGAGGTCTCCGGCTACAATTATTCCGGCAGAGGCCTGTTTCGCCATTTTAGCATACGGCAGGCCTTCAGCAAGCTTATCAAGGATTTCTCTGTCATCAATTATCACAAACTCCCAAGGTCTTCTGTCTCTTGCTGTAGGTGCCGCCATTCCTGCTTTGACTATGGTTTCAAGGTTTTCTTTTTCAACAGGGTCTGTTTTGTAGTTTCTGACACTTTTCCTTTCAAAGATAGTTTGAAGCGTACTTTTTTCACATTCTTCTTTCGATAGTTGTTTCCCCTGAACATCTTCTTTTAATTGGTTGATAATCTCGTTCATTTTTGTCCTCTCATTTCTGTGCATTACTGACATGATGATCATTACGGCTAAAAGAATAATGTTTAAAGCTCTAAGTCTCCCCATCGTTTTCCTCCATTATTTTTTTCCTGAACGGCTTTTTCAGTATATCGAACACTTCCCCTGTGGGACAGAAAAATCTGCACCACGGTCTTGGAATAAAAAAAGAAACAGCAAGGGTAGAGAAAGCCAAAACCAAAGAAGAGACAGCAGCAGCTTTAAATTGAAATGCGGAAAAAGGTTCAAATACTGAAAAATCTTCAGCAAGATTGAAAATCATCATAATGATAAGGGTATAAAGAAAGATTCTTTTTATAAAGCGAAAAGGTTTGAAAAAAGAAGGCTTTATTCTTAATTTTGAAACAGGAAATTTATAGCACAGCTCTTGAAAAGCACCCATCGGGCAGAAATAATAGCAGTAGAAGTTTCTACCGGTAATAAAAGTTGCCACCATTGATAGAGCAGCTACTGTAAATATAATAAAAACACTTTGATGAACTCCGGTTTGAAGCCAAGCTCTGAATATTTCAATAGAAAGCATTTTGCCGCTCCAAAATCCTACAACAACGACAGCTCCAATTAAATGAAAAATTCTTATGGAGCTTCCTTTGCGATGAAAAAAGAAAAGAAACATTCCCAAAATAAATATCAACAGCGATCCGGTATCGCTGAAACTTATCCACGAAGCAGTTTTTTTAGCAGAGTATTTTTCAATTCCACTATATATCTGAAGATTTTTTTGAACCATTGCCGTTATGGCATTACTTGACATTGTTGCACCAGTTACGGCGTCCACTTCCTTTAAAAGAGCTTCTTCAACATGAAGGTCATTCCATTTCTCATAAAAACCTTTATCTTCAAGCAATTTTAAATAACTTCCTGTTTCATTGTTCTCTCCCTGAACAACAGCAACAATACGGTCATTTGTGTCAACAATAACAGCAGCTTTGAGTTTTCCGCCGTAACCGGAGGGGACTGTTTCGTCGGGATCTGAATAAATAGCTGTGGCAATCACTTCTTCTAAACGGTTTAAAATGTGGAACACACAAACATTGTCTGTTTTTTTTATCTTAAATCCGTCTTCAAAGTGTTCACTAATAATATTTGACGGAATATCACATGCTTGTGGGTCTGAAAAACCTTTGTGACTATTTGAAGCAAAAGATACGGCAAAAGCTGAAACAATTAAGAAGATTATTTTCCAAAACATTGATAAATTCACTGTCCACCCTTTTTTAATCGTCTAATGGGCCTCCGGTAGTGTCAAAAACAAAAGTGTGGAAGTCTGTTCCGTATCTGGCACTTCCTGTTCCGGAATAAGAGTTCTTAGGTTTTACAACAAGAGTAAATCGGAATTTGCCGACAACGGGAGCTCCGGAGGAGCTATCTTGAAAAGAAAACACTGCTTCTCCTGTATCTGTGTTTATCTCAACCGGCTCAGGATACTCTTGAGAACTGCTTGAAATAAACCAGTAATAGGCATACTCTTTCTGCGCAAGATCATCAACCTTTATATCTTTTACTGAAAAAGTGACCAGCCCTGATAAATATCCCGGCGTAAAAACAATAGTTGAGTGTTTGAAGATATCTATTGACTGTGCACTTCCTTCAACTTCATAGGCAACTCTTTTAAGATCAGGATTAATATCAAACGGTCCTTGTTCGTAGTCATCAGAAGCGATTCTGAAAAATTTTAAAGCACTGTTTTCAGAGTGGTCCAGCTCAACTTTAAGTGGAACATCCGCATAGCCTTTTGATCTGTATTTGCGACCAATTTCTTCGCCAAAAACTTCTGATAGATTTTCAGGTATTGTAAACTCAAGTTCATCCTTTGAGCTTTTATTTATTACAATATTTCCTAATCTCACACTAAATGAAGCCGGAGAAGAATCTCCGTTGTCGGCAAAGACGGAAATTAAAATATCGCATCCCGGGCAAGAAACAACGGGATCAACTTTGGCAGCTATAACAGATGGTTCTCTGACAATCTCTTTTTCAGCAAGATCGTACTCTTTGCACGAGGTGAAACCCGTTAAAATTAAAGCTGTTAAAACTATTATCTTTATCATAAAAGCCTCCTTCATTAAAATTCACCTCTAACTCCAAATGTGCCAAGAAAAGGTGTAAGATAAAGTCCTGTTCTGTCAGTATAATCAGCATTGTACACCCTGTCTATTTTCATTCCCGATCCTTTAAAGTCTCCATAAAGACCAAGGTCGTAATTGTTTATGGGAATAATGTACTCCACTCTTACCCCGTATCCGTAAGATCCTTTCATCCGTCTATTGTTTGAAGCTCCCAACTCATATTGAGGCACATATATGCCCGCATCAAAAAGATAAGATGTCCCCTCAAAGTCTGTTGCCAAAAATCCTGAAATTACAGCAGTATTTGCTGAAAGAACCCAGTTTCTATGGGGTTTGTATGAAATAGCAGCTTTAAAAATATGGGGTATGTCTGCATCCGACCTTCTTTCTTTTGCTGTGGCAAAATCTTTTCGCATACTTTTTGTAAAAGTGTAGCTTACCCATCCGGAGACTTCATCATCGGAGTACCCTGCTTTGATCTCGGTTCCTGCTGCCCACCCTTTGCCATAGTTTCCATAGTCGGTCAGATCTTCCGGATTTCTTCTTATAAGGTCATAAAAGTATTTGTAAAAACCTGAAACATCCAGTGAAAACTGATTCCAGGCTATTTTAAAGCCTGCTTTTCCATGTACAGATTTTTCGTACTCAAGATCTTCCCGGCCTAAAGCGTGAAGAGTTATATCGTACTGAGGTCTTCTTGTGTATAGTCCTCCGGCTCCGTATATTGTAAGGAAGTTGCCAAAAAGAGACTGAGAAACCATAAGCCTGGGATCAATTGAGCCGCTCCAGTGTTTTTTATTATGAAAATCTCCTGATATCCAGACCCCGGGTTTTGCTTTGAAGCCACTGTGAGAAAAAGTGTATTTCAAATAGACAGAGGGATGGATGTATCCAATGTTGGAGCCGTTGTTGAGTTCATATAATGAAGTAGCAACTCCCGGTTCACCTTCCAAAGGAAGAAGAGAGTAGCTTGCTTCTGTTGTGAATACTCCTGCCATGAAAGTTACTCCGGCATCCAGACGGTTGTTCTCATTTATTTTCCATCCCAAATGTTCTTCCAGGGTTCCTCTATTGTCAAACAGTCCGAATCCATGTCCACCATAGATGCTGTAGTCCCAATTTGTCATAAGGAAGCTGCCTGTTAATCTTGAACTTATTGCACCGCTTTCATATATGTAGTCGCCTTTTGCAAGAATATAGGAAACATCGGGAGACAATGTTTTTCCAAGATTGGGGACGGAATGACTTTTATCTGTAGTTGAGTAATAGATAGAATTTTTAGCTCCGAAAAGAGAAAGTCTTATGGTGTTTGAAGAGTTGACTTTGAGGTGATATAAAGCGTGTCCTCCGAAATTTCCGGGTGAAACAACAGAGTGTTCAGAACCATATGCCATTCTTGTATAAATATCATCAAGTCCAACATTGAAAGAAGCGGAGAAAAAATCTTTTGTTGACATCGGTCCTTCAGCAAAGCCCGATACTCCGAACATACTTAGATCTAAAGATCCTCCAATCTTGTCTTCTCTCGGGTTTTTAGTTTTAATGTTTATTATCCCGCCCAGAGAATCTCCGTATTCAGGTCCAAATGCTCCGGTATGTAACTCAGTTGATTTGATAAAATTTTTATCAAGGATAGTTCTTTCTGTCATTATGTGGTGTGTAAAAGGAACTCTGATCCCGTCTATGAAAAAGCTGTTGTGGTATGGAGCCGCCCCTCCCATTATCAAACCGCTCCCATATGCAGTAAAGGGAGCCGTAGCTACAGCATGGGGAATGATGTCCGTATGTTTTTGGTGAATATAACGAATTTTTTCTTTTACAGGCTCCGGTTTTTTTACAACGAAGTATTCTTTATCCGAAAGATCGACATCTCCTTCAAAATATATTGGATCGGAAGGTTTTTTCGTTGTTTTTGGTTTTTTTTCTTCTTTTTCTTCAACCTCCTCTTTTTCAAGAACTTTTTCAAGAGCATCCGCTCCTAATGCAAGTTGAATTTCATCTCTTTTATCAGGGACCGGTGGAAATACAGCCAAAGATTCTTTTTCACTTTTAAGAGGAGCAAGATATATAACAGCAAACATCTGTTCCCCAACATCATCTACAACAAACTCTGCTTCATATTTTTTGTATTCAATAGATGATGCATATATTGTATGCTTTCCCGGTTCAAGTTTCATAGGATATCTGAAGGTTCCGTCAATTCTGCTTTTTGCAGGATACGGATACAGGTTGGTTTTGATTTCAACAGCAGGAATAGGTTCTCTTGTTTCTATATCATAAACAGTTCCAAGCAATGTTTTCATGACAGGTTTTTTTTCAGTTTCCGGTTTAGCTTTGGGCGTTTCAGGCTCTGACACAGGAGGCTTCGGTTTGGCTTTGGGTGACTCAGGTTTGGCTTTGGGCGGTTCCGGTTTAGCTTTAGGTGGCTCAGGTTTGGCTTTAGGTGGCTCCGGTTTAACTGGCACCAACTCCGGGTCAGCTTGTTTTTCCGGAGTGGCTCTTTGAGGTGAAAACCTCTTTTTTTCCTCTTTTTCTTTTTCTTCTTCTTTTTTTTCTTCTGCCTGTTCTTTTTTCTCTTTTTCTACAGTACTTTTCTTTTTATCTTTATCTGACTCGGATTTTTCCTCTTCAGTTTCTTCTGTCACTCTTTCAGGGACGAACTTTTTTTTGTCTGATGCCCACGCAGGGCTTATGATCGTTAAAATCAATAATAAAATCAAAATTCTTTGCATTCGAGCCTCCATATTGAAACAAACCGGTTTTTATAGTTCCGCTGAATGCTATCATTCATGATAAATTAAGTCAAATATATTGTGGGACTTGCGTATTTGTCAGTTCAATCTTTATCTTTTAAAAGGTTTTCATAATATGAGATAAGGTCCTTTTTTTGAAGTTTCTTTTTTCTTAACATCTTGAGTTCCACTTCATCTTGAGGTGTAAAAAAACTTTTTTTAGCAATAGAGTCTGAAAGCTTGTTAAATTTGTTGTGCTCTTTTTTGAGTTGATGAAGTTTTTCATTGATCTCTTCAACAGAAATTTTTTCTACTTTCATTTCCCGCATCACATGTCTCCATTCCGCTGTTAATATATATGTCGATTTTTTCAGAAATATTAGCCGGTAAATTCACATAGTTAAGAAGCAGAGGTTCTTTAGTAAAATGGATGTTTTTGCTATTTTTTATTTTGTAAAAATCATCCGGACGAAATACCGGAACCCCAGTATGAATTTCTGTTTTGTTAAATTTTGACCGTACAAAATTCTCAATGTCTCTGCAATTTTTTTCAGATAAGAACAAAGCGGCCTCTTCTTTATCAAAATTTTTTAGAATTTTTTCAAACTCATCAAAAGGTTGAGCAACAAAAAAGTCACTTTTCAAAACACCGCCGGTTTTATCAAAACACGAAACAAAGTATTGTCTGTTGTTAAAAGGTATTGCCGTGAAATTATACTTCAGGTTAATATGCGGGTAAAGCATTTTTAAAAAAAGGCTTGACGATATCATTTCTACACTTTCAATACCTTTGGTGTAAAGTATTGAGAGAAAAAGAGCCAGGCCGGTTTTTATTCCTGTAAAAGAGCCGGGACCCACCCCTATGATCACTTTCAGTGGAAGTGTTCCTGAAAGTTTTTCTGATAGCGGCAGGAGGATCTGTGGAAGTTTAGTGTTAAGTTGTTTTTTTTCAAATCTTTCAGTAAGAAAAAGTTCTTCACCTTCAAGCTTGTATCCTAAGATCACAGTTGAAGAAGAAGCGTCAAAAATCAAAAGATTTTCCAAATCAAACACCCATAAAAACAGATATATACCTTGAAAAATCGTTGAAGATAGCAAAAGCCATCAGCATTAAAAGAAGTATGAGCCCAACAGTGAGCATTTTTTCTTTGACAGACAACGGTATTGTTTTCCTCGTAATTCCTTCGACAGTATACATTACGATATATCCTCCGTCAAGGATAGGAATAGGGAAAAGATTAATTATTCCAAGATTGATGCTTATTACTGCGAGTACAAAAAGAAAGTGTTTCAGCCCTGCTTCCGCAGCTTTTTTTGATATGTCAAATATCATGATCGGGCCACCGATACTTCTGGCTGACAGTCTTCCTGTTATAAGAAAAGCAAAACCTTTTAAAGTTGTCTGAGTTACTTCCAGTGTCTGATCTGCCGCAAATCTAAAAGTATAGAAGAACGGTGATGCTCTTTTTGCCATAACTTCGGGCACATTATAGTCAAAAGAAAAATATGCTCCCCAACTTACTCTTCTGTCCGTCATTCCTGTATATTTATTATCACTTTCCTCTATCACCGGGCTGAATTCAATTTTTTCTCTTATACCGTTTCTTATAAAAGCGATTTCAGCATTTTCATTTTCTTTTATTTTCCTCAGTTCTGAATAAAACTGATAAGGGAGATAAACATCCCTGTCATTAATCGAAAGTATAATATCTCCTTTTTTGAAACCGACAGATTCGGAAAAAGATCCTTCGTCAATTTTTGATATAATTGTTCCTGCATGGATCATTTTTTCATTTATATAGAGAGTTTCTTTTTCTGAAAAATCAAGACTGACGATTTTTTTTCCTCTGAGAACAGAGACCTTTTCAAAAGGTTGAGCTAAAATGTTGCGAAGTTCATAAAATCTTGAAACTTTTGTTCCATCAACAGATTTTACAATATCTCCGTTTTGAAAAAGGGGCACATCTCCGGTAAATGCTACGGCAGGGTTTTTCGGTAATCTTGCAATTCCCATTTCACACCGGTCAATTTTTTCATTAAAAAGATTGAAATAGTGACCTTTATCCGGTTTTACTTTATAGGTTTCAGTTTTGCCTGTAAAAACTTTTCTTACTTTAACTTCGATCTTTGGACATTTTCCACCCACAGGGCTGAACTTTTCCATTGTTTTCATTATATCTTCCCATACAGAAATTTCTTTTCCAGAAATTTCTTTTATGAGGTCTCCTTCTTCCAACCCTGCAATAGAGGCCGGTCCCCCGGGATTAACAAACTCAACGACGGGAGCAGGAGCAGTATAGTTGTAAAAAGAGATCAGGAGAAAAACAAAAAAAGCGGACAAAATATTAAAAGCAGCTCCGGCAAAAGCTATGATCACTTTCTGCCACCATACTTTGTGAGAGTATGAGTAAGGTATTTCATCTTCTGTTACAGCCTGTTCTGCAGACGGGCCTTCTCCCAGCATTTTAACATATCCGCCAAGAGGTATCATTGATATTCTGTATTCGGTATCTCCCTTTTTCCACTTTACAATAGGTTTTCCAAAACCCAAAGAAAAAGCAAGTACTCTGACATTGAAAAGTTTGGCAAAAAGAAAGTGTCCAAGTTCATGAATAAAAACGACAATTCCAAGCAAAAGGACAGCAAAAAGATACATGTACATGCTTTAATATCCTCAAAAAACAACAAATAAGCAAAGCTTATTATAATCACATTTTTCAATAATGAAAGATTAGCAATGAAACATAGAAAAATTCTTGAAAACCAGTTTGTAATAATATATTATAATAGGGATGTTGGCAAAACTGTTAAAAAGGAGGCAGTATTGAAGTCAAATAAAAAAGCAAAATTTTTAGTGGTATTCAGTGCTGTATTTCTCGTGCTGTTTAGTTTTATTTCATCGTGTGTAACAGATGAGGATGGGGATTATTGTGAAACTTTTCTGGATTGTGACTATGGGTATGATTGTATGGACAACAAATGTGTGCCGATAAAAGATGATGTTGATACAGGGAACACAGGCAACACAGGTGATACAGGCAATACAGGAGACACAGGTGATACAGGTGATACAGGTGATACAGG
>SLOD01000206.1 GCA_007132725.1 Candidatus Sumerlaeota bacterium | reverse complement strand
GTTTTACAGGATGTACAAAAGGTACCCCTGCAGGAAGCAGGTGCACTTATGCAGAAGCCATAAATTACTGCAACGATCTTGTTCTTGGAGGACATGAAGATTGGCGGCTTCCCCAAATAAATGAGCTAGAAACACTGATAAATTATGGAAGAAAAACCCCTGCGGCGTCAACAACCGTGTTCCCCTCAATGAAATCAATATGGTACTGGAGTGTGACAGAGAATCCTTTGTATAGCAGCGAAGCATATTATGTTAACTTTAACTTGGGGGAAGTGCTTTCTGCCTCAAAAACAAATGTGGACGGTTTATTTGTCAGATGTGTAAGGGGAGATGAACTCCAAGTTTCGTACAGTTTTACAGAACATACACATAATGGAGATACTATCGTTACAGATGTGAGAACGGGACTTCAGTGGACGAAAGAGCGATTTTCGCAAAATTGGCAAGGTGCTTTGAATTACTGTGAAAATCTTAATTATGGCGGATGTTCTGACTGGCGGCTTCCAAATATTTTTGAAATGAAATCCCTTATCAACAAAGATGCTAAGCAGCCGGCAAGTGAATTTCCTGATTTCCTTTCCGGAGATTGGATATGGACATCAACCACAAATGTAGATGAGCCGGATAAAGCGTGGTATGTCTTTTCTGCAGTTATAAGTGTTTCCTCTTTTTCAAAAACAACATCAAGAACATTTTACTGTGTGAGGTAACGGACAGTAAATCTGTCCTTACTTAAATACGAAGACCACATTCATAAAAAATCAAAGTTTAAGGTGAAAATAAATCTGGACTAATGCGGACAACGGAGTATAAATTAAATTGATGGCCTTGATCCCGGGAGGATGCAATGATAAATGAAATTCTTAAAAAAGGGGAGTTTGAAAAAAACGATATAATTGAACTCCTTTCTCTGACAGACAAGGACGATCTCGAAAAACTCTACAGCGCGGCTTATGAAGAAAAGCTGAAACATTCAGGAAAGTTCGTTTACTTCAGAGGAATAGTCGAATTCAGCAATATATGTTCAAAAAATTGTTTTTACTGTGGAATAAGAAAATCCAACAAAGGAACGGAACGATATTTCTTAAAGATGGATGAGATACTCGATGCTGCAAATTTTGCTTATGAACAGGGATATGGCTCAGTTGTTCTTCAGTCAGGGGAAAGGGAAGACGAAGTTTTTACCGATTTTGTTGAAGAGGCTGTAAAAGAAATAAAAAAAATAGGCGGCGGAGCTCTTGGAATTACCCTTTCCGTGGGAGAACAAAGCGAAGAAATTTATAAAAAATGGTTCGATGCCGGAGCGCATAGATATTTGTTGAGAGTTGAAACAACAAACAGAAAGCTTTATAAAAAACTTCATCCGCCTGACCACAGTTTTGAAAGAAGGGTCGAATGTCTTAAGATAATGAAAAAATTAGGATATCAAGTGGGAACCGGGGTAATGATAGGGCTTCCGGGACAGACATTGGAAGATCTTGCAAATGATGTACTTTTTTTTAAAGAAACAGGAGTTCACATGATAGGAATGGGGCCCTACATCCCTCATCATGATACTCCTCTTTCCGATTCTATTCCCGATTTTGAAAATGCAAAAGAACTTCAACTTGAATTGGGGCTTAAAATGATAGCAGTTGTGAGACTGGTACTTAAAAATGCAAATATTGCTTCAACTACTGCTCTTCAGGCACTCAGTGGAACCGGAAGAGAGTTGGGGCTTAAAGCCGGAGCAAACATAATTATGCCCAATCTCACCGATACCAAATACAGGGAGAGCTATCAACTTTATGACAACAAACCCTGTCTTAATGAAAATGCAGGGATGTGCAGAGGATGTCTTGAAATGAGAATTCGATCTATCGGAGAAGAGATAGGTTACAACCAGTGGGGAGACTCCCTTAAATTTAAAGCTGAAAGAGAAAGTTTGTCTAATAATTGATCCTTTCCAGATCAAGTCCTGCAATGTAGGCATAAGACACATAACTTGAAAATCCGTAAACATAAAGGCCTACAGGTTTGGAGGCAGATAAGTAGTGGACACCTTCGTTGATGTCTATCCACTGTCTGTACCAGCCTGTTCCGGGAACTTCCGTGAAATCATTTGATGAATATGGCGTTCCGTTAAGATAAACATCTGTTTCATCCTCAGCTATTATCGTTATTCTGTTGTAATCATAGTTCGGTGGAACCAGAAATATGTAGTCTCTTCTCAACTGCTCGTTCGGAGCAAGAAGCATCATAGCCGGATCCCCTGTACCTGCACCGGCCTGTTCACTTGCAAGAAACTGGGCAACCATCAAAGGTTGATCGGATGAGACAAAAAAGTCAGTATTCGTTGAAAAATCATGAACTTCTCCGGCATTAAGTAACAGAGTTTCAGTCAATCCTCCGGTAAGATTTACAGTGGTTCCATCAACTGAAGCGAGTATCCTGAAATAATCAACTTCTGTACTTCTCGGCTTGGTTCTTGCCGCTACAAATTCTTTTCCCCATGTGTTCAAAGGGAACATTTGATGCTCCATATGATCACAACAGCACCTGTCTGCAGGGATCTGAGTACACTGATGTCCCCCGAATACAGCCACTTTTTTGTCGGAACTTACAAAAGATCCGGTCAGGTCATATCCATAGCAGTTACTGTTAGCAGGACACCCGGCTTCTTCTGTGTTTATTGTAAGTATTTGATATTGATCAAGGATGTAAGATACAGTAGCTCCTGCAGGCTCAGCGGAGATCCCTCCTCCGGCTTTAGAAGGAGCACTATATGTCACTTCAACTTCCGTTTCACCGTTTTCTACTGCAACAATAGAAATAAATCCGGGATGATTCGGTCTTCCCGATCTGCTTACATAAGGCCAAGACATTACGAAATATTCTTTGTCAATAGCTCCGATGGGTAGCAGAAGGGTAGCGTCGTTGGAATAAATATTGATGTTGCCAAACGGGTTCATCTGGGTTACTGTTACAGGTTTTGAAGATACCAATTTAAACGCAAGGTCAGTAATGCCGGGACCTGTAATTATCCTGTCAAAATCGAATTCAAAATAATTGAGATCGTTAGGGGCGACACTTCCTTCTTTTAACAAAGTATCTCCGGACCCGTAAATTTGTACTGTGACCGCTGTTTCATTCGGGTTGGAAACAACAAGTGCATAAGTAGCATTCGTTTCGTGTCCTCCTCCCTGCTGGAGGAAAGCCCCCCAGTATTCACACCCGACATAACTGTTGTAGTATTCAGCAATATCACATACATCCATACATTGCCCCGCAACACAAGAGATTCCTTCTCCTTCACAAGCTTCTATTTTAAAAAAGCCGGTTCTGTCCTCATTACACTCTACTATGTTGTTCCCCTGACATATCCTTTGTCCATGATCGCATATAATGGGCAAACATTCCGGATAGCCTGCATAGTTAGGAGAGCACTCGTCACAATATTCCCCGGTATATCCGTGATAGCAACTGCACTTCCCGGTATTGGGGTTGCAAATTCCGTTGTCATTACAGTCAACATTTTTGCAAAGATCAGATGTTTCATCATCAGGGTGGGGTGTAGTGTCATTATCGGGAAAATCGTTGTCATCATCGTATATATCTCTGTCGTCATAAGAGGTGTCTGAATCATCGGGAACATCATCTGAATCCGGTTTTACACTGTCTTTATCAACAGCACCGTTTTCATGGTCTTTATCACCGGAAGGGAGGTCTACATCTTCATATTCATCGAAATCTTTTATGCATATCCCGTTTTCGCATATAAGGCCATCATCGCAGGAGCCGTCTTCATAGCACCGCCCTCCCTGTGAACCTTCGGAAGGTTTTTCTGAAATGGCAGGACTTTTTCCGTCACAGGATATTAAAAGTGAAAAAATTGCAAAAACTATAGAAACCGTAATAAAAAATTTAGTGTTCATTTACACACCTCACACATAAACCCATTAAACATATCCTAAGAGTCATTTTATCTAGTTTGAGAGATTTAATCAAGTTATAAATAAATGTATAGAGCCGCTTAACCTTTTCCTTGATATTTAAATAGAGTCATTTATTATAACTAGAAATTTTTTGTGTAATGTTGCATTTATGGAGGAGTATCATGAAAATCAAAGAAAGGTTACAACAGTTAAGGTCGGCAATGAAAAAGAGCGGTATAGATGCCTATATTATTCCAAGTGCCGATCCTCATCAGAGTGAATATGTAGCTCCAAGATGGAAAACAAGAGAGTGGATAAGTGGCTTTACAGGTTCTGCAGGAACAGTAGTTGTCACAGCTAAAAAGGCAGGATTGTGGACAGATGGCAGATACTTTATTCAGGCCGAAGAGGAGCTTAAAGGTTCAGGAATAACTCTCTTTAAAGTCGGGCTTCCTGAAACACCTGACTACAAGGTCTGGATATCCGGAGAGCTTAAAAAGAAAGGCAAGGTGGGATTTGATGCTTCTGTAATGTCTATCAATGAGGTTGAGGGACTCAAAGAAGTTTTTGAATCCGGAGGATTGTCTGTTAAACCTTGTAAAGATCTGGTTGACACTATCTGGAAAGATAGACCCGGATTCCCGTCTGACAGAGCAAAACTTCATCCTGTAAAATACTCGGGAATGAACAGACCCGATAAATTTAAGGCAATAAGAGAAAAAATGGCTGAGAAAGGAGTTGACTACCACCTTTTTGCATCCCTTGATGATATTGCATGGCTTTTTAATATAAGAGGAAACGATGTTAAATGTAATCCTGTAGTAATAGGGTTTGGTCTTATAGGTAAAAAAAGTGCAGAACTTTATGTGATCGAGGACAAGCTTAATGCTTCTCATGTAAAAACTCTCGAAAAAGACGGTGTAAAGGTAAAGAAATATGAAGATATTTACAAAACACTCTCCAATTTGAGTGGAAAAACTCTTTTTATTGATCCTGACAGATGTTCTCAAAGTATTCTTGATGCGGTAGATTCAAAAAAGGTCAAAATTATAAGAGGGACAAATATGTCTCAAATAATGAAAGCGGTTAAAAACAAAACTGAGATCGAAGGAATGGTAAAAGCTCACATTACTGACGGTGTAGCAATGGTAAAATTCCTTCGCTGGATAGATGAAACTGTCGGAAAAGAAACTGTAACTGAGATCTCAGCTGCCCAAAAACTTGCTGAGTTCAGATCTGCAGGAGAAAACTTTGCCGGCCTGAGTTTCGATACCATCTCAGGATACAATGAGCATGGAGCTATAGTCCACTATACAGTAAGCGAAGAAAGCTCAATAGAACTTAAACCTAAAGGATTTTACCTTGTTGACAGCGGGGGACAGTACAGCACAGGCACAACTGACATAACAAGAACAGTAGCTCTTGGATCTCTCACGAAAAAAATGAAAAAAGATTTTACACTTGTACTTAAAGGTCATATCAGACTGGCTACTGCAAGGTTCCCTCAAGGGTTTACTGCAGGGACACATCTTGATGCTTTGGCACGGGATGCACTTTGGAGAGACGGGAAGAACTACAATCATGGTACCGGACACGGTATAGGTGCTTATCTGAGTGTACATGAGGGCCCGATGGGAATCACTCCCAGGTGGCTTGACACTAAACTTGTTCCGGGAATGATGATGTCCAATGAACCGGGATACTATGAGCCGGGAGAATACGGTATCAGAATTGAAAATATTATCCTTGTAGAAGAAAAAGAAGAAACTCCATGGGGAAAATTTCTGGGGTTTAAAGATATTACCATGTGCCCGATAGATATAAGAGCCGTGGAACCTTCCCTGCTTTCCACCCAGGAAAAAAAATGGCTTAATGATTATCATAAGGAAGTTTATAAGAACTTGAGTCCGTTACTTGATAAAGATACAAAGAGCTGGCTTAAAAAAATGACTGTGGCAATATAAAATTTTAATACTACTTTGAGGTAATTGAATGTGCGGAGTTGTATCAATTGTTTATTCGGGCAATATAAAAAGTTTAGGCAAAGAAGCTTCATCGCTTTTAAAGAAACTTGAATACCGCGGATATGATTCAACGGGTGGAGCTTTCATAAAGAAAAATGGAGCAGTTGTTTTAAGAAAAAAAGTGGGAGCTCCTTCACGGGTGATAGAAGAGCTCGAAATGACCAAACAATCAGGATACAAGTTCATTGGTCAAGTCAGGTGGGCAACTTACGGTGCTGTAACTGATGTAAATGCACAGCCTCACGAAGTTAACTGCTTTGTACATATGGTTGGAGCCCATAATGGGAACATCAGTAATACTTTGAAATTAAAGGACTTTCTTCTTGAAAATGGCCATGATGTTCTTTCTGACAATGACGGAGAAATGGTGGTTCATTTGATAGAACATTTTTATCACTTTTTTTTAACTAAAAACAGGCCCGAGACGACTGAAGAAAAAATTGCTTTAATAATTAAAGCTATAAGAAGAGCTCAAAAAATGATAGAGGGAAGTTATGCCGCATGCATCTCTGTTCCCGACATCCCCGGAGTTTTTGCTATAAAGGCGGGATCTTCACTTTATGCAGGTAAAGGGTTTGACAGTTCCGGAAACTTTATTGTTGTTTCAAGCGACCTGACATCGGTTCTTTCTAAAACAAGGTTTCTTATTCCTATGAGCGAAGGGAATGGAATATACTTTGATCACGAAACTTTTAAACTTTTTTCTCTGGAAAAAGATAAAGAATGGGTACCTAAACCTTCAAGAAGCCGTCTAAATATTGCTGACATACAACTTCAGCCCAAATATCACTTTTTTATGGAACAGGAAATTTTTTCTTCACCAAGAAATATTGACAACCTCATACTGTACTACTTCAAAGATGCTTCAGAAAGAGAGCTTCACGATATATTTGAAGGGTGCAGAGATGAAGCCAGAGAAATTCTCTATTCACTCCTTGCCCTTTACGATGTATATGATAAAAAAGAGCTCAAAAAAGAGTTTGAAAGTATCCGTAAAAACCGTGTTTTTAAAAGCATTTTTTCCAAAATAAAAAAATATATCGCAGATCCCAAACACTTTGCTTTCAAATCTGAGGAAACAACTCTGCTTGAAGAACTTCTTGGCATAGATGAAGACTACTTTCCTGAACTCTGGATGATCGATACAATGCTTATCTGGAAGAAAAAAAGAACGATTATCAAGTACAAGGAAAAGCTTACCGGTAATTTGGCAAAGTGCAGTAAAAACGGGGGACGGATATATGTTGTGGCAAGCGGAACTTCATATCATGCTGCAATGACAGGGAGCTATTTCTTCAATAATCTTTCCGATGTTTCGATAATTACCGCTAATCCCGGTGCTTTCAGGTCGGGATTTATTAACTCTCTCGATGACTTTGATATTGTTATCGGGGTAAGTCAGAGCGGGGAAACAAAAGATCTTGTTGATATTTTCAGTGATATTAGAGCTAAAAACAGAAAAATCACACTTGTTACAATTGTCAACAATGAAAACTCTACTCTTCCTCAGGAAAAAAGTGACTTTTATCTGCCCATAATGTGCGGATCTGAAATTGCCGTTGCCGCAACAAAATCATTTGTCAGCCAGATAGCACTTTTTTACATGCTTGCCGCCTCGATAAACAATAGCGAAGAGGTGGTTCTCAACCGTTTAAGAAAGATAAAATATTTCATAGAATTCACACTCAATAACATTGATATCCCTGTTGCAGATACCGCATACAAGCTTTTTATGAGATCTTCCATACATATCCTGGGGACATCTCTCACAGGGCTGGCTAAAGAAGGTGCACTGAAAATAAGAGAGGTGGTTCTTAATCACACTGAAGGTTACGATGCTGCGGAATTCAAGCACGGACCTAATACAATACTTGGAAAAAACACTATATTTTCTCTTCATGATATGGAAACTCTCCTTAATGGAATGATAGAAGTATTTGAGCAGTTGTTTGATACAGGTTTTTTTAATGATGAGAACGGGAAAGGAGAAACTGTCCGCAACTATCTTAATATGGCAAAAAACTTCAAATTCAGGAAGCTTGATGAAAAACTTTCTACCAGGCCTTTTCTTGACAGATGGGAGCAGGAGAGGTTTAAAAATGTCTATAACGTATATACTGAAAAAGTTAACATCGAAAAATTCTTCTCCAACTACCCTTTGATATTTGTATGTCCTCCTGATGAAAGGGATAAAAGGATAACCATTTCACAGATAAATACTCACAAGATCAGAGGAGCTGACATTATACTCATCAGTGAAAACGATGATGATCTTCGGGATGCCGTGAAAGCAAAACCGTTGTCTGATAGTAGTTACTGGTCTAAATTCATTGAACTTCCCAAGACAAGCGACAAAAATATTTTCGTATTTCAAGCTACTGTTGTTCTTCAACTGCTTGCATTGAAAATGAGTGTTGCAAAAATGAAGTATCTTAATAAAAGCAGGGTGGAAAACCACGGGGTTCACCCCGATGTGCCTAAAAATGTCAGCAAATCAATAACTGTTGACTGAAGTAAAGTTACAGGAGGAGTATCATGGCACCTTTTAAAAGGCTTAAACGGTTGAGGGACATAGGAACGGTAGTTGCTAAATACGGTTTGGCTCCCTATATGCCTAAGATACTTTCCTCTATGTTTAAAATAGAAAATACCGGAAGTGTCGAGAGGAAACTTAAAGATCTTACAGTTGAAGAAAGATTCCGACTTGCTTTTGAAGAAATGGGGACAACTTTTATAAAACTTGGACAACTTCTTTCTTTAAGGGGAGATGTCATTCCTATTTCAATGGCACATGAGTTCAAAAAGTTGCAGGACAATGTAAAGCCGATCTCTTTTGACCGCATAAAGCCTATTATAGAATCGGAACTTGATGCTTCAATAGAAGAAAATTTTTCCCACTTTAATCCGGAACCCATTGCCGCCGCATCAATTTCACAGGTTTATTCAGCTAC
>SLOD01000171.1 GCA_007132725.1 Candidatus Sumerlaeota bacterium | reverse complement strand
ACTTCAAAGAAAGAAGCTTGAAGAAGAAAGACTTAGAAAAATAAAAGAGGAAGAAGAAGAAAAAGAAAGGAGATTGGCAGAGCTTCAAAGAAAGAAGCTTGAAGAAGAAAGGCTTAGAAGAATAAAAGAGGAGAAAGAAAAAGAAAGGAGACTGGCGGAACTTCAAAGAAAGGAACTTGAAGAAGAAAGACTTAGAAAAATAAAAGAGGAAGAAGAAGAAAAAGAAAGGAGATTGGCAGAGCTTCAAAGAAAGAAGCTTGAAGAAGAAAGACTTAGAAAAATAAAAGAGGAAGAAGAAGAAAGAAGACTGGCAGAGCTTCAAAGAAAAAAAGCTCCGGCTCAGAAAAAAGCTTTTCGTACAGAAGATGGAAAGATACGGCAACTCAAAGTTGTAAAAGCAAAAGAAAAAAAAGAGCTTCCTGAAAGAACATCTTCCCTTCCAGTGACAAAAATCGGCGAGAGGGGGAGGCTCAAAAATCTTTTATTCAGGAAATTCCCCAACTTCTCAAGAATTTCGCTTGAAATAACAGGAGACATAGATTACCAGTTCAGAGAAATAAAGGGCGGGTTTGTTATCGACATCCGCAATTTCAGCAATATTCCTCAACACTTACTCAACATAATTGACACAAGGGCTTTCAATGCCGAAGTTGAATATATATATCCGAAACGGGTTGAAGATATTTTCAAAATATATATCAAAGCAGATGAAGGTATTGCTGTTAGAAAAAGCGAAGAAAAGAATATAATCAATCTTGATTTCTTTGTTCCCACAATTGAATAAGCGATGACCAGATATATTGAAACCCATCCTGATGGATTTATTTTCCTTATTCCGGAACTTTTAAAAAAACATAACAAGCTGATCATTGAAGCTCCTACAGGAAGAGATGCAGCACTATTAAATGGTGCTTTACAGGTATTCAGTTTCAAAACGGTTTTGTTTTCTCCTCAGTTCCTTTTGCTTGAAAGAGGCAGTTTTGACATTGATGCTCAAACAGCTTTTGCAAAAATAGTGGAAGATTCTGTAGATGTACTTATTGTAACACCTTTATCTGCAAAAATGAAAGTTCCAAATATATGCTCAGATGAAAAAATAATATTCAATGTAAAAAACAACTACTCTGTAAGCAGGATTATAAGAACTCTTTCCGGATGGGGATATAAAAAGGTACCCATAGTGAGAGAACCGGGAGAATTTGCTGTAAGAGGAGATATTTTCGATATTTCCATTTTTTCTTCCGGGGAAGGGATCCGTATGGAATTCTTTGATGAAGAACTGGAAAAAATACATACTTTTTCAACTGCCTCTCAAAGAAACAGGAAAGGAATAAAATCTGTCACCATACCGAAACTACTGTTTTCTTCTACTTTGAATAAAGACTGGAAAACAGTATTGGAAACAAAAAACAGAGGTCTCTCTATGAAAGAGATCCTTGAAGCGGAAGAAGCTGTTTTGTCAGATCAGTTTTCTGTCTGGGACATATTTCCTTTGCTTACAGGAGATTCGACAATATGCCGTTCTTTTGGAGGGACATTCATAAGGTGGGAAGAGATAGAGGGAGAGCTGTATCTGAAAGAACAATTCTTTAAGTTTGACAGTGAAAGAAATAAAAGAGTCAAAGAAGGTCATTTTCTTCCTTTCAGTGCGGAAACATATTTTGGAGAAGAAACAACACCTGAAATAAAGATAAGCTCAATGTTCTCTTCCGGAAAACATATAGAAAAATTTATGGTAAATCATATCAAACCTTCCAAAGAAATCTATTCGGGCATCTCAAAAACATTGAAAAAACTTTGTACTGAAGATTCTTCTGTCATAATATTTTCCAGTCCCAACGAAATACCTTTTTTTATAGAAGAAGCTGAAAATGATAATATTGAGCTTCTCTATGTAAAGAAACTACCTGAAAACATTGAAACGGGTCTTTTCTACATCATTGAAAAAAAAGCCTGGTTCCAACAAGACTCCGTAGTTTTTATTCCTTCTTTGAGCACTTTTCTTATATCTTCAGGATTGTTCAAAAAACATGCTTCTATTAAAGCAACAAAACAAAAACAGGCGGAACCTTATTTTGAAAGCAGCGAAACTTTCACTCTTGAAAGCCTTAAGCCGGGAGAGTATGTTGTTCATTATAATTTCGGCATAGCTGTATATGAGGGAATAGAGAAAGTCAGCTCAACAGACTGTCTCATTTTAAGATATGATAAAGGGGATAAGCTTTTTGTCCCTGTTTATAATATGCATTTCATTTACCGTTACAAGTATGAAGAGGGGGTTTTTCCAAGAATCAGCTCCCTAAGAACCTCTACATGGCATCTTACAAAAAGCAGGACAAAAAAAGAAATAGAAGCTGTTGCTGAAAGTATACTTGATCTGTATGCTGAAAGAGATGTCCAAAGATCAAAAACAATGGAAATAAACACTGAAATATACAGAGAATTTTCATCTCAATTCCCGTACACGCTCACAAGGGATCAAGCTGTATCGATCAGAGAGCTTGAGGGTGATCTGGCAGGGGAAAAGATCACTGACCGCCTATTGTGCGGAGATGTAGGGTTTGGAAAAACTGAAGTAGCAATGAGAGGTTGTATGATAACAGCGGCAAACGATAGACAAAGTGCTGTCCTTACTCCGACAACCGTTCTCGCATTCCAGCATTTTAGAACTTTTTCTGAAAGATTTTCTCAAATGCCGGTCAGGATCGGTATGCTTTCAAGGTTCCATTCCCCGGCAAAACAAAAAGAAGTCATCAAAGAAATAAAAGAAGGGAAAATAGATATCATTATTGGAACACACCGCCTTATTTCAGCAGATGTAAAATTTAAAAATTTAGGATTCCTTGTTGTTGATGAAGAGCATCGTTTCGGAGTCTCACACAAAGAAAAAATCAAAAATTTAAAAAAGGATGTAGCTACTTTAAGTATGACAGCAACTCCGATACCGAGAACATTACAAATGTCTTTGCTGGGAATAAGAAAAGTTTCTTTTATAAAAACACCTCCGGGAGAAAGGAAAAGTACGATCACATATATTCTGAACTATAGTGATGAGATCATCAAGGAAGCTATTTTATCTGAACTATCAAGAAATGGACAGATATATTTCATTCATAACAGAATACCGTCCCTTTTAAACATAAAAAATAAGATGGAACTGATGGTGCCGGGAATAAAAATAGGGATCGCACATGGAAAAATGGATGAAAAAGAGCTTGAAAAAGTAATGGTAAATTTTGTGAACAGGGAATATGACATGCTTTTATCCACCACTCTCATTGAGTCAGGAATAGATATCCCCATGGTGAATACTATCATCATAAACAGAGCGGACACTTTCGGTCTTGCACAGCTTTATCAGCTTAGGGGCAGAGTTGGAAGGTGGAATAGAGAGGCAAAGGCATATCTGTTCGTGCCGAACTTAAAAGATCTCACCCCGGATGCATACTCCCGCCTTGCTGTTATAAAAAGGTTTGATTACCTCGGTTCAGGATACGATGTAGCTACTGAAGACCTTAATATAAGGGGTGGCGGAAATATTTTAGGGTTCAAACAATCAGGCAAACTTAAAGGTATAGGTAACGATCTCTATCTTGATCTCCTGCGCAAAAGAATAGAGGAAATGCAAAAAGGCGTTCCGGCAAATGACGAACACTTTGAAATATCTTCAGATATAGAAGCATTCATTCCGGAGAACTACATTTGTGATTCAAACATAAGAGTCGGATTTTACAAAAGAATATCCGAAACAAAAAACCACATGGAAATTTCAGGAATAAAAAGCATTCTTGAGGAAATGTTTGGAAAAATTCCTGTTGAAACGGAAAATCTCCTTTTTCTTACAGCAATAAAAATTGAGTCTTTAAATGCAGGAGCCTACGGAATAATTGTAAACCGAAATGATTTCACTTTAAATATTTCCCCTTCATTTATTGTGCAAGACATGGAGAAACTGTTTAAACTCCTGGAAAATTTCAATGGCCGTTTTTCAGGGACACATTCTGTTTCCTTCCCCATAAATGATATAAAGGAAATAAAAAATATCGTATCAGAACTTAAAGCAATATTTACTGAGCAGGCCAGATAGTAAGAAATATATCATGTTCACCTCTGTAGGTGTTATCGTCTACAGATCCTGTAGTATGACCTGCAACATAGATATTTCCTGCTTCATCTAAAGATATGGATCTCCCGATATCATTGTTCTGGGACCCCCATTGTTTTGTCCAGACCCTTTGTCCTGCAGAATTCCATTTAATTACAAAAACATCATCGTATCCGCTCCCTATATTGTCATCAAGCGAACCACTTGTTATTCCTGTTACATAAACATGTCCGGAAGAATCTGTAGCTATTGAGTGTGCTATATCTGCTCCTGCAGTTCCTCTTTGTTTTATCCAATCTAAATCCCCTGAAGGATCAAATTTAGCTGCAAAAAGGTCCCAGTTGCCTCCTCTTTCATTGTCTCCGAAATCTCCATATGTCTGCCCTGCCACAAAAATATTTCCATCATTGTCTACTGCAACAGACCTTCCTATGTCCTTGCTGGAAGTTCCAAACTGTTTTGACCAGATAATTGCTCCTTCCACATCCATTTTTGTAACAAAAACATCTTCATGACCTGAATATGTATTGTCCGGCAGGGCTTCGGACACATATCCTGTAACAAAGATATTATCATTGCTGTCTATTGCAACAGATGTTCCTTCATCTGTTCCGGGAGTTCCCCATTGTTTCGTCCACTGCTTATTTCCATCAGTATCGAATTTAGTGAGAAAAATATCTTTCGACCCTAAATTGTCATTCCCTATCATGTCTCCGGCTGTCGAACCTGTAACATAAATATTTCCAGAGCTGTCAACAGCAACAGATTTTCCTTCGTCCATCATAGGAGTTCCCCACTGTCTGGTCCACTGTCTTTCACCTTCTTTATTCCATTTTATCAAAAAGACTTCTTCGCTGCCTTGATTGACATTTCCATCAAGGCCAGATCTGGTCATACCCGTCAGATAAATGTTGCCTTCCTGATCTACTGTAACAGAGTTTCCATGATCCAGAGGAGCTTCTCCTTTCAATTTTGTCCATGCTTTTGAACCATCTTTATTCCATTTTGTCAGGAAAACATCCCACGATCCGGCATTAGATTCATAATCTAAATCTCCTTCTGTGCTGCCGGCCACATAAACATTACCTTCCGCATCAACAGTAACAGAATTACCCAAATCTTTTTTCTCTGATCCCCACTGTCGCGTTTCACGATAAAAATGCCAATCTCCGGATATGCAAATGTTGACAATGCCGTCTTCAGCTTCCAAGGTACCGTTTTTACAACCGTCCGGATCTGAACATCCACCGTCATCCACCCACTTTCCATCTTCACATATCTGAGGCTGACTCCCCTCATCGTTCATTCCGCAGGGTATTTCACGAACGGAATCGTTTTTGCACTCGTCAGGATCATCACAGTCTCCGAAATTTATCCATACACCATCCCTGCATACCTGTTCCTGATCACCTTTTCCATTAAACCCGCATGCAATCGTTCTTCTAGCTCCTTCTTCTTCACATTCTTCAACAGGAGAACCTGTATTCCCGGTATCTCCGGTATCTCCTGTATCTCCGGTATTTCCTGTATCTCCCGTATTTCCAGTATTTCCAGTATTTCCATTGTCAGGATAGATGTCAGTACATGAAGGTTGTCCGCCGGCTATACGGCAGTATTCTCCAAAATTTATATTGCATACTCTTGCTACGGTCCACACCTGGTTACGACATTCCAAGATCGCAGTTTTATCGTCACTGCAATCTCTCACACCATCCTGAAAACCGCATCTTTCTCCCTCAGCAATAATGTCCCCTTTTTCTGTAGAATTACAGCTTGACACTCCCCAGAACAAAAACAAAGCCGGAAACAGCAACAAAATTAACTTTCTCATAACAAACTCCCAAAAAAAGAACACCAAATAATAACTGACTACAGGTTTTAAGTCAATCGTTTACAAAGTTAAAAATTATAAAAAATTTTGTAAAACCGAAAAAAAGTAAAAATTCAGTTTTTAAGTAGTTGAATTTAAAATTTGAGACACTATAATGAAAGCCGGATGCAGATTTTTAACTTACCGGAGGTAAAAAATGAAAAGACATGAATTAGTAACCCGCATCATGAACGAAACTTCACTTAAAGACCGTTTTTTAGCCTATGTAAAAGAAGATACTCAGGCTGTACCGGGGAGTAAAACCTTCCCTTCTTCTCCTAAGCAGAAAAATCTCGGTAAAAAACTGGTTGAAGAACTGAAAGGTCTTGGAATGCAAAGCGTTGAAATGGATGAAAACGGCTATGTTTATGCTAAACTTCCTTCAAACTGCGGGCGTAAAACAAAAATCGCTTTTATCGCCCACATGGATGTGGCAGCAGACTGTGCCGGAGAAGGTGTCCAACCGCAGATACATGAAAATTATGATGGATCTGCGATCAATCTTAAAGACGGGATAATTATAACCCCTGAAGATTCTCCTCATCTTAAGGAATGTATCGGAGACACTGTTATCACTTCGGACGGCACCACTCTTCTTGGTGCTGATGACAAGGCAGGCATCGCCGCAATTATGTCAATGGTTGAATATCTGAACAAACACCCTGAGATAAAAAGACCTGAAATAAGAGTTTGCTTTACTCCTGATGAAGAAATCGGAAAAGGCGTAGACTTTATCAACATTGAAAAAGTTGATGCCGATTTCGCCTATACTCTTGATGGGGGATTTCCATACGAAGTGAACTATGAAAACTTCAACGCATTCAGTGCTGTTGTTAAATTTAAGGGAGTTTCCATCCATCCCGGTTACGCAAAAGATAAAATGGTTAACGCTATCCGGTACGCAGGAAAGTTTATTGATATGCTTCCAAAAGACATGTCTCCTGAAAGAACTGAAAACAGGGAACCTTTTATACATCCCATAGATATAAAAGGTGGAAGTGAAGAAGTTACTGTCTCAATGATCCTTAGAAGTTTCAAACTTGAAGACATTGAAGACGAGAAAAAGATCATCCTTGATGCAATTGAAAAAGTGAAAGCTGAAGAGCCTAAGCTTAATGTAGAGCATGAATTCAAAGAGAGCTATCTCAATATGTATGAAGTTCTCAAAGATAAAATGCACATATACAAATATGTTGAAAAAGCCATTCAGGATCTTGGCGAAGAACCCAATGTCGTTCCTATACGCGGAGGAACTGACGGATCAAGACTTTCATTTATGAATCTTCCCTGCCCCAACATATTTGCAGGCGGAGTTGACTTCCATTCACAAAAAGAATGGGTTGCTCTTGAAAATATAGCAACTGCAAGTGCTGTAGCATTGAAAATCGTGGAAAACGCCGAATAATTTTTACTTGTTCATACTCTCAAATATATACCGGTCACTATTGCTATCCCCACTACTGCAAAAAAAATGGGAAAGAATTTACCTGCCTTGAACTTGCTTGAAACTGTTTTATCCATAGAGTTGATACCCACCGCAAAAACAGTATATGGGACGATCATAAGCAGATAGTCGGAAATCTGCGGAGGTTTTCTGTAGAACTTCTGAAAGAAAAGAAGATTGACAGTTATTGAGAGAAGCACCCCTGCACTGACAGTGATCAGCCACCTTATCTTTTCACTTTTTAAATAACTTTTTATTTCAGGATAGGAGTATACAAGAAAAAAAAGAATCGCTAAAGAAAAATAGATGAGAGAAAGAAGCTGATGATTTTTGAGTGCCGTATTTATTTTAAAGTAAGCTCTTGTTCTGGGAGCTACCCCAAAAAGATGAAGCCCGGCTAACATCATGCATCCGTAGAAGCCAACGAAAATGTTAAGGAAAGTTTTCTTAATGCTTTTTGAAATGACATAGGAACCTACAGAAAAAAGGATCAAAAGAACGATCATCTCTATAAAAAATTCTCCGTTCTTAGGATGGTTCCAGTATAGTGTTGCCATGTAGTATAAGTTCTGCCTAAAGTTTCCATCAAGATATCCAAGATCAAGGTTTTTTCCACTTATTGCGGCATGAATGACAGGGATCATTACAACAGGTGAGAGCAAAGCCGTATATTTTATTTTTGAAGGGGACATGTTAAGGATATATCTGTTACATGAAGAAAAATAATAAAAAACAAATATGTACCAACAGGAGTGATGAATTACTACAAAATAACTGAAAAAACTTCTTCTGGAAAAAATTTCTGTCTCAAGATAGATTCTTGACAGTATTACAAAAAGAAAAAAAAGAAAACAGAGAATGGTTTTGGTTTTCTCACTCATTTTCTTTGTACCACCTATATAGTTTTTCTATTCCTTTCTCAAGGTCTGTTTCAGCTTTCCAACCCAGTTTTGTTATTTTTGAAATATCAAGTTGTTTTTTAGGAGTTCCGTCAGGTTTTGAAGTATTCCACAGAATATCTCCTTTAAAACCCGTTATTCTTGTGATTATCAAAGCGAGATCTTTGATCGTAACATCTTTTCCCGTCCCGATATTTATATGCGTGTTAATAATTTCACTACCGGCATGGATATCTTTGAAAGAAACCTTTTCCATTACTATCAAAACCGCTTTCGCAAGATCATCGCTGTAAAGGAACTCTCTTTGAGGCTTTCCTGTACCCCAAAGTTCCACACTTTCAGCTCCATTTCTTACCGCTTCATGGAACCTTCTTAACATCACGGGCAGCACATGTCCATTTTCAAGATCAAAATTATCATTTATCCCGTAAAGATTGGTAGGCATAACCGAAATAAAATCAGTTCCATACTGAATATTATACGCTTCACACATTTTGAGCCCGGCAATTTTAGCTATTGCATAAGGCTCATTGCTGTATTCCAAAGAAGAAGTCAGAAGGTATTCCTCTTTCATGGGTTGCGGGGCAATTTTTGGATAGATACAGCTCGATCCGAGAAAAAGGAGTTTTTT
>SLOD01000130.1 GCA_007132725.1 Candidatus Sumerlaeota bacterium | reverse complement strand
GGATAGTTTTTATCGGAGGTCCGGTGGATGATAATCTGGCGAATCTTGTTGTTGCGGAGCTCCTTTTTTTGGAGGCACAGGATACTGAACAGGATATTCAGATATATATAAACAGTCCGGGCGGTTCAATTTCGGCAGGACTGGCAATTTACGACACAATGCAGTATGTCAAGCCGGATGTCGTTACAATATGTGTTGGACAGGCATCAAGTATGGGAGCAGTTCTGCTTGCTTCCGGCACAAAAGGTAAAAGATACTCTCTTCCTAATTCAAGAATCATGATACATCAGCCTATGGGCGGAATGAGAGGTCAGGCATCTGATATTGAAATACATGCAAAAGAAATAAATTTTCTTAAGGAAAGACTGATCAATATAATGCAGGAACATACCGGTAAAGATAAAAAGGTGCTTAAAAAAGATATGGAAAGAGATTTTTTCCTGTCAGCAAAAGAAGCGTCTTCTTACGGTATTATAGATAGCGTCGTCAGAAGGAAAGAGGATTAACTATGGCATCAAAGGATAAGAGCGGAGTTGTAAAATGTTCTTTCTGCGGTAAAACACAGGTTGAGGTAGACCGCATAATTTATGGCCGTGGAGCATATATTTGCAATGAGTGTGTTGTCCTTTGTAATGATATATTGAAGGAAGATGCCCGTGATATATCGGAAGATCTGTTGTCCGACGAATTAAAAACGCCTAACCAGATTAAAAAAAATCTTGATCGCTTTGTTATCAGCCAGGAGCATGCTAAAAAAGTTCTTTCAGTCGCTGTTTATAATCACTACAAAAGAGTCAACTCAAACAGAAAAGAAAGTCTCAAGATACAAAAAAGCAATATTCTCCTTGTAGGACCAACAGGAAGCGGCAAAACTCTTCTTGCAAAAACTTTGGCCGATCTTCTAAATGTTCCTTTTGCAATGGCTGATGCTACGGCTTTGACTGAGGCCGGATATGTCGGAGAAGATGTTGAAAACATCCTTCTCAATCTTATTCAGACCGTTGACTATGATCTTGAAAAAGCGGAAAAGGGGATAATTTATATTGATGAAATAGATAAAATAGCGAGGAAAAGTGACAACCCTTCAATAACCAGAGATGTAAGTGGAGAAGGGGTTCAGCAGGCATTGTTAAAGATCATAGAAGGTACTGTGGCAAATATACCTCCGACTGGTGGAAGAAAACATCCTCACCAGGAGTATTTAAAGCTCAACACATCCAATATTCTTTTTATTGTCGGGGGAGCTTTTGAGGGTATTGACAAAATTATTTCAGGCAGAATAGGAAGAAGAAAACTTGGTTTCGGATCGGTTGAAGGTGAAAAAATTGATAAGAAAAAAAGTATTCTTTCTGAGATACAGCCTGAAGATCTCCTCAAATTCGGATTGATACCGGAGTTTATCGGAAGGTTTCCTGTTACCGCATATTTAGAAGAACTTACAGAATCGGATATGCTTGAAATACTGACAGAGCCGGAAGATGCTTTGATAAGCCAATACAAAGAACTTTTTAAGTTGGAAGATGTTGATATTTCTTTTACTGACGATGCTTTAAAGGAAGTTGTAAAAAAAGCGGTCAATATGAAAACAGGAGCAAGAGGACTTAGAAGAATTCTTGAGGATGCAATGCTTGATATAATGTACACCATTCCCGAAGAAAAGGATACTGTGAAAGAGATCATAATTACTCCGGGAGTTGTTTTATCAGGAGAAGATCCTGTTAAGGTTATGAAGAAATCTTCCGGGCGCAGCAAAAGCAGTTCTAATAAAGGAGCCTGACATTTCAATGAGAAAAGTAAAAGCGGCTATTCCTCTTATGCCTGTCAGAGATGTTGTTGTCTTTCCCCACACGAACATTACTTTTAAAGTAGGGCGGGATCTGTCAAAAAAAGCTATTGAGGCTGTTCTGCGTACTGAAAACAGAGAAATGGCTGTTGTTATGCAGAAGAAAAAAGCTGAGGAAGTGCCTGAGCTTGACGATTTGAACAAAGTAGGGGTTATCTGTTCGATCATTCAGGTTGTAGAGGGTTTAGGAGGGGTCTGCCATATTTTTCTTGAGGGAAAAAAAAGGATCAGACTAAAAAATACTGAGTGGGACACGGAAGGTTATTTGAAAACTGGCACATCTCCTTTTGCCACAAGGAATAAAAAAAGCTCTGAAGTTCCTAAGCTAAGGAAAATACTGGAAGTATCTCTTCACGATTATTTCGATGGCAGTAAAATGTCTGCAGACTTTCTTCAAAACATACTTGATATTGATGATGATGAAAAGTTTCTTGATCTTATTGCGGCAGGCTTTTATGACATGAAAACAGGGGACGCTCAAAAAATACTGGAAACAACTGATCTTATTGAAAGGTATGAGCAGGTCACATCATTTATAAAACTGCAGCTTGAATTGAAAGATCTTGAAGAAGCAATAGAATTGAATGTAAAGGAAAAATTTGAGCGTTCTCAAAAAGAATATTTTATTCATGAACAAATAAATGCTCTCAGGAGCGAGCTTACAGAATCTAAACAGGATTTGGAAGAAGAGGATGAGCTTTCTTCAAAGATCGATCTTCTTGATGCCCCTGTCAGTGTAAAATCTAAATTAAATGAAGAGTACCGGAGGTATGTTTCTTTGCCGCCTATGAGCAATGAAAGTGCGGTGATAAGAACATACATTGAAACACTCCTTTCTTTGCCTTGGAGAGTTTTCAAAGGAAGTCCCATAGATATTGGAAAAGCTGAGAAAATCCTTGAAAATGATCATTTCGGACTTTCTGAAGTAAAAGAAAGAATACTGGAGTATCTTGCTGTTTTAAAACTTAAAGGAGATTTGAAAGCTCCTATAATTTGTCTTGTGGGTCCACCGGGGGTAGGAAAAACATCCATAGCTTCTTCTGTTGCCAAAGCTACTGGAAGGAATTTTGTAAGAGTATCTCTTGGCGGAATAAAAGATGAGGCCGAAATAAGAGGTCATAGAAGAACCTATATCAGTGCATTACCTGGAAAAATAATTCAGCATATTAAAAAATCAGGTGTCAGTGATCCTCTTTTTCTTCTCGATGAAATAGATAAGTTAAGCAGTGATTACAAAGGAGACCCCGCTTCAGCACTCCTTGAAGTTCTTGATCCGGAACAGAACAGTTCTTTCATTGATCATTATGTGGATATTGAATTTGATTTGAGCAAGGTACTTTTTATTGCAACGGCAAACGATAAAACAATGATACCACCGGCTCTCAGAGATCGGATGGAAATAATTGATATTGAAGGGTATACATGGTTCGAAAAGAATAATATTGCCAGGAAATTTCTTGTTCCGAAACAGAAACAGTATAACGGTATTGAAAAGATAGGACTTTCATTTACAAAAGATGCCATGAATTCTCTCATAGACAGCTATACTTCTGAATCAGGTGTCAGAGAACTCGAAAGGAAGATAGCTTCTATCTGTAGAAAGATAGCCCTTGAAAAGGTAGGCGGAAAAAGTATTGTGCACAACAGGAAAACTATCTCGCAAAAGGATCTTGTTGATTATCTCGGTACGGCAAAATATTCAGATAAAACAAGAGCGGGTGAAAGTGGAATAGGACTTGTGAATGGTCTTGCATGGACTCCTTACGGAGGGTCTGTTCTTCAAATGGAAGTAATCCGTTATCCCGGGAAAGGGGATATAAAGACAACGGGCAGCATTGGGGACATAATGAAAGAATCCGTTGATATTGCAGTTAGTTATGTCAAGTCTGTTGCCGGGGAAATGTTTGGCGTAGGAAAGGAAGAGTGGGAGAAATATACGATACATGTCCACTTCCCTGAAGGTGCTGTTCCCAAAGACGGTCCTTCTGCCGGAATGGCAGTTGCGGTTGGAGTTGCATCTGTTATGACCAATTCTTTTGTGAGATCTGATATGGGAATGACCGGAGAACTTACATTGAGGGGAAAAGTCCTCAAAGTGGGTGGACTGCAGTCAAAAATAATGGCCGCAAAAAAGGCAGGCATAAAAACAGTTTATCTTCCTCAGGCAAACGATCAGGACCTCATAAAGTTGCCCGAAGAAATAAAAAAAGGGCTCACGATTAAAACAGTAGGAACTGCAAAGTCTGTTATTGCTGAAAGTTTAATGGTAAAAAAATTTGATAAAAATAGATCAATATCCCGTGAAAATCTTTATCAGTAATAAAAATATTTGACAAACAGGATAAATTGAATACAAACTTAAAGTTGCAGCTTGTTCTAATCGCTAATTTCTACAATCGGCGACCTATCTGCAGTTGAAATTAAACGGCAAAGCTTATGGCTAATATGTGGAGCAATCGGATTATTTTTAAGATAACAACAGGTTACATAGATTTAAAAACTTTTTAGGAGGAATTAATGAATTTAAAGGATTTAAAAAACAAAAAAAATGAAGAACTGGTAAAAATGGCAGATGGTCTGGGTGTAGAAGATGCATCTTCAAAGCGATCTCAGGAACTCATTTATGAAATTCTTCAGAAATTGGTGGAAAACAATGAAACAATACTGGCTGAAGGTGTACTTCAGATACTTCCGGATGGCTTCGGATTTTTAAGGAGTCCGAAATATAACTATCTGCCGGGTCCGGATGATATTTATGTGCCACCATCAATGATAAAAAAAGCTGGTCTGAGAACAGGACAGACAATAAAGGGTGAAATAAGAAGCCCTAAAGATGGAGAAAGATATTTCGCTCTTCAAAAGATCACAGCGGTTTTTGAACAGGAGGATATAGAAAAGAATCGTCATACCCCTCTTTTTGATAATTTGACACCTTTTTATCCAAGGTCAAAGGTTATTCTTGAAACAAAAAGCAGTGTAATGTCAACGAGAATAATGGATCTTCTTGTTCCTATTGGAAAAGGTCAAAGAGGTCTTATTGTTGCTCCTCCCAGGACTGGTAAAACCATGCTTCTTCAGGATATTGCTCATTCGATAACAGACAATCATCCTGAAATTTTTCTTATAGTTCTTCTTATTGATGAAAGGCCGGAAGAGGTTACAGATATGATGAGAACTGTTGATGCTGAAGTTATCGCATCAACTTTTGATGAACCGGCCACTCGACATGTACAGGTTGCAGAAATGGTGCTTGAGAAGGCAAAAAGAATGGTAGAGTTCGGGAAAGATGTTGTGATCCTTCTTGATTCTATTACAAGACTCGCAAGAGCTTATAATGCAATAGTTCCACCTTCAGGGAAGATTCTTTCCGGTGGTGTTGACGCAAATGCACTTCATAAACCGAAAAGGTTTTTCGGAGCTGCCAGAAATATTGAAGAAGGCGGGTCTTTGACGGTTATTGCCACTGCTCTTGTTGATACCGGAAGCAGAATGGACGAAGTTATCTTTGAAGAATTCAAAGGAACGGGTAACATGGAAATTCATCTTGATAGAAAACTTATGGAAAAGAGAATTTTCCCATGTCTTGACATCAACAAATCTGCAACAAGAAAAGAAGAGCTCCTTCTTGAGCAGGATGTTCTCAATAAAGTATGGATACTCAGAAAACTTCTCCATCCTCTCAATGTCATAGATTCAATGGAATTCATGCTTGATAAAATGGGCAAGACAAAATCCAACAAAGATTTCCTCAAAGCCATGAACGCATAAGGGTTAGAGATAACCAAGAAAGCCTCCCGGATGGGAGGCTTTTTATCTAATCACCCTCAAGGGTGTAAGGTTCCCGGCAAATATGGCCGGAAACAGGTAAAATTTACACAGCTTTTATTATTTTACAAGGATAAACTTTCCTGGTTTTCAGGAAATATTGAAATCAAGAACGATGCTTCCTTTTGAGGGTTTAAGCTGTCTGTATTTAACTTCGGCATTATCAAGCATGGCTTTTGATGCTTTTACGGAATCGGTTTCTGCATACTTATCACATAAGTAGACTATTTCTGTTATTCCCGATTGAATGATAGCTTTGGCACATTCGTTACATGGAAAAAGAGCAACATATATAGTACATCCTTTAAGGTTTTTTATTGAATTCAAAATAGCGTTAAGTTCAGCATGAACAACAAAAGGGTATTTTGTTTCAAGGAAGGAGCCTTCTCTTGACCACGGAAAAAGCTCATCGTCACATCCAGCCGGAAAACCGTTGTATCCGACGCCTACTATCCTGTTTTCACTGTTTACTATACATGCTCCAACTTGAGTATTAGGGTCTTTGGATCTTTGACCGCTTAGAATAGACACTCCCATAAAGTATTCATCCCAAGATATGAAATCTTCTCTTTTTTTTACTTCAGACATTTTTCTCTCCTGATACGAACAAAATTTTTAGACATTTGAATTTATCAAATTTAATGTTGTTGTGCAAATTAAAGTTTTTATTCTTCAGTATTATTGCTATCGATTCTGTAGCGGACGATAACTTCAGCGTAGTCGGTGGAGATACTGCCCATTTCTGTCAAAAATCCATTTGGTGCTATTGGGACAACTGCAAAATTAAATTTGCGGAGGCCGCTGTTAAGAATGGTCCTTATTTCCGAAAAATCGTTTGTTTCCCAGAAAAGAGGTGACAAATCTTCTATTCCTGAATAGTTTGATACTCCAGTATATTCCCATTCATCATCTTTCCATACCAGCAGGTCAGCACCTTCGTAAGGAGTTCCATGAAAATCTCCTATACCTCCAGCATTGAAATATACAGAAACCGAATTTATCATTATTTCGGGTATCTCAAAAGAAATGTTTAAAATAATGGCTGCTCTTTCCCTGCCTCCTGCATTAAGAAGCCAAGTATCATTAAGATTTGAGCCTGTTCCACCTGATCCTCCGAAAAGAACAACTCTATCGTTTTTAGCATCATATGCCATAGCATGGCTTTCCCTGACTTCAGGATGAATACCATATATTTTTTCTCTCCATTTATTCCCATTCCACTCCCAGAACAAGTCTCTATTCTCTGAGTATGTACTCCCGAATAGAAATGTACTTCCACGCTCAACGTTATAAACCATTGCAAAGTTTGACCTTTTAGAAGGGTTTTTGTCGCTGTATTTTTCGATCCAGTTGACACCGTCCCATTCCCATGTCTTGTTTTCAGCTAAAGCAGTTTGAGTAAAGCCTCCAAACATAACGGTTTTTTTTCTGTTTACATCATATGCCATGCCATGACCGGACCTTTCAGACGGTTTATTGAGAGGATTATAAAATTGCCAACTGTTATTATTCCATTCCCATGTCTGATCACAGTGTGATGCCCATGATGTTGAGCCGCCGAACATTACGATCCTGTTCCTCTCTTCATCATAAGCCATGCCATGATTTAACCTTGAAGAAGGCTTAAAAGAAGGATAGAGTGGTGTCCAATCCGAACCGTTCCAGCTCCATATATCATCAAGGAAAATATATCCCGAAGAAACTCTTAATCCTCCCAAAAGGATGTTTTTTTTATTTGCAACATGATAAACCATTGCATGTCCCATTCTTTCAGGGGGTTTATTATCAGGAAACTTTTGCTCCCAGTTGTTTCCGCTCCACTCCCATGTATCGTCCATATAAGTCCCGTTGTTTAAACCTCCGAACATCACAACTTTATTATGATCAGCATCGTATGTCATGGCGTGTCTCTCTCTGGGTTCCGGTATCATAACATCCGGGATTTTTTTCCAATTGACACCGTCCCATTTCCACATGTTGTTATCGGGATTATTGCTTCCACCTCCCATTAGAAAAGCAAGCCCTTTTATTTTGTTAAAGACCATTGTATGTCCTGTTTTTAAAGGAGGTTTTTCTTCAAGTTCGAATTGAGTCCACTTTTCACCATCCCATTCCCATGTTTCATCGTTTTCTCCTGACAGTTCATATCCCCCGTTTACTATTATCCTGTCACGGTTGCTGTCATAAGCCATGCTTTGCCATAACCTTGCAGAGGGTTTTTCTCCGTCTGTCAACAGCTCAACCCATTCCATTCCGTTCCACTCCCACATATCGTTAAGATATATCGTGTCCCCCTCAGCATAACTTACTCCGCCAAAAACAACGCTTCTTTTCCTTATGCTGTCATAAACCATAGAATGTCCTGACCTTGGCATAGGCTTAGTATCAGACAGCACTTCAGTCCATTCTAAACCGTTCCACTCCCATACATCATTAAAGATGGTATCTGATGATTCTCCTCCGAACATAACTACTCTGCCCCTGGATGTATCATAAACCATCGAGTGATCAGCTCTCGCCGGAGGTCTGTTTACAGGGTTTTTGAGACTCCAGTTCATGCCATCCCACTCCCATGTGTCGTTTGTCACTTCATAACCGTATCCGCCAAACAACACAGCTCTACCTCTGGAGCTGTCAAAAGCCATCCCGTATCCACTGGTAACATAAGGTTTATAAGAAGGATTATGACGAGCCCAGTTAACCCCGTCCCACTCCCATGTCTCTTTTCCTCCGAAATAAACCATCTTCCCTTTTATAGGATCATAGACTATTTTGTGGTTATAATTCTCCAAAGGTATATTGTTGTCTCTGTTCCACTCTGTCCACCTTGACTCCCCTGAAACTTCGATTTTTTTATTTAAAGATATCAATGGCTCAAAAGCATCAATTTGTTCAAGCGTTTTTTCCATAATTCCTGTGATTTTTAAAGTATGAGGATTGTTTAAATTGCTTCCCGGCTCTTTATATCCCATAGTAGCTGTCCATTCAACATCAAGAACTTTGACAGTTTCACTACTGTTGCAGGCATCATCATATACGGTAATAAAAACTTCAGAACGGTCTGAACGGTTAAGTTCAAGTTCACTGAATGTTCCCTCAGATACAGAAGACCTCCCTACTTCACTTGCGGTGAAATTATCCGGACCGTCATAAACTATGATCTCAACAGCCCTTTCATCAACAACGGAGACACCTTCCTTAGCTTTTATGCTGTAGTATCTTACACCGTCAGTCTCTTTGCTTCCCCAGGGGATTCTTCTGTAAATTATGTTGTCAGGTATGTTTACTGAAG
>SLOD01000195.1 GCA_007132725.1 Candidatus Sumerlaeota bacterium | reverse complement strand
TGAAGAAGAAAGCAGTGTGTCCGTATTTTCAGATGTATGTGAAAACAAGGATAGCACCGTAAAATGTGACGAAAATTACGACTGGTGGGAGTGGTAATTCTGTTAAAATCAGAAAGAACTTTGAATTAGACAAAAACTGCAACCGTAAAAGGAATCAACATACAACTTCCTGAAATCAAAAAGGCAGTTGAATCAAGAGGATATAAGGTTGTAGGTTGAAAGAAAGATTTTACTTTTTTTGTTGACTTTCAACCAGTAAGTTAGTAAAATGCTAACATACTGGAGGTTAGCCCATGGTTTTGAAAAAGGCTTTTCCTGTTGGAGAAATTGACTACAATTACTTGAAATCTTATTTGTCGGGTTATAAGAATATTCGCGTTAAAATTAATGATATGCTTAAAAAGAAAGAAATTATAAGAGTCAAAAAAGGTCTGTATATTCCTGGCGAACAGTACCGCAATACTCCGGTTTACAAGGAAACTTTATCAAATCTTATTTATGGTCCTTCATATATCTCTCTACAATATGCTCTTTCTTTTTATAATATAATTCCTGAGAGAACAGAAACAGTAACTGCCGTCACGAATAAAAGAAACAAGGTTTTTGATACCCCTGTCGGTCGGTTTTCATACCGTTACATTCACCCTGATCTTTACTCTCAAGGGATCGATCTGATAAAGCTTGATGAAATGCATAGCATTTTAATCGCTTCAAAAGAAAAAGCTGTTGCAGACATTCTCTATTTCAGTTATGCTTTCGAAAATATTGAAGAACTTAAGGAGTTTCTTTTTGAAAATATGCGGATTGAAGAAGATGAAATAAAGAAACTGAAAATAAGTTCGATCAGGCGGCTTGCAAAAATTTACAAAGGCAATTTGCTTTTTTTACGAAGATATTTAGAGGAAAAAATATGAATAGTGCAATAAAAACCATGCTTGAAAAGTATAATCCGGTGAATGCAGGCGATTATGAAAATGGTCTGAAAGAGATTGTTCAGGAAGTTGCTCTCCTTGGTTTGTGGAGAGCGAAATTTTTTGAGAAAGCGGCTTTTTATGGCGGGACAGCACTGCGTCTTTTGTACGGGCTTGACCGGTTTTCGGAAGATATTGACTTTTCTCTTCTTGAGCCGGACTTGAAATTCAATATTGATCAATATACATCATTTGTGAATGATGAACTCTCTTCTTTTGGTTTTGCAGTAACAGTTGAAAGAAAAGAAAAATCAAATGAAGCGAACATAGAATCTGCATTTATAAAAGGCGGGACTTTAAAAAACCTTATCAATATTGAAGTTCCTGCAAATCTTATACATAAATTCAATAAATCCAAAATCATGAAAATTAAGATCGAGGTTGATATAGACCCGCCTTCGGGATTTGAGACAGAGGCAAAGTATCTTTTAAATCCTGTTCCTTTTTCTGTGAATGCATATAAGATCAGTGATCTTTTTGCGGGAAAAATGCATGCTGTCCTTTGCAGGAACTGGAAAACAAGGGTGAAAGGGAGAGACTGGTACGATCTTGTGTGGTATATATCCGGAAATACTCCGCTTAACTTGAAACATCTTGAAAAAAGAATGCACCAGACAGGACATTTGGATATTGGTATTCAGCTCACAAAAGAAAAATTCAAAGAACTGTTTGCTAGCCGGGTAGAGTCAGTTGATTTAGAAAAAGCAAAAAATGATGTATTACCGTTTATAAAAAATCCTGTGACACTTGATATCTGGAGTAAAACTTTTTTTCATGAAATATCTGAAATGATCATGTTCCTGTAAAGGAAATTTATTTCATCAGATCATCCTGGAGGATGTTTTTCAGGTCGTATATCTGAGGGTTTTTAAGCCATTTTGAAGCAGCAAAATAATCATCTTCATTGATAAAGTGCATGTTTTCAATAAGCATTTTAAAATCCTGAGCTTTTGTATCAACAAGTCGTGGTTTTATTTTACCTGTTTGGGGATCTTCAACATCTTCAAGATAAAGCGGAAGCACTCTGCCGTCATTATGGCAAATGACAATACATCCCGATTTTCCTTCATCAAAAAGCTGCTTTACACCAAGTCCGAGCAGGGTACAGTATTTAAGATCAAAAGAAGTGGGGGATATGCATCTTACTTCATAGCCGATCTCCACAGGCCTGCTTTTAACTTTGAGATTCAGCTCATCGAGTTTTTCACTTAAAAGAACGTTGAAAATGTGGGCTTTTGAAACTTTGCCAAGTTCCGGATGCCCATGTTCATCAAAAGAAAATTTTATGCCGGAGTTGATTATCTCTTTATCCGACATGAAGTGAAAAACACCCTCGCTTATAATTATTGCACCGTAATCAATACCGTATATTTTTCTTTTAACAATGGAAGATACCATCATTTTGATAATGCGGTCAAAAGTGATCTCAACTTTTTTGAACATCTCGGGAATTATTATCATAGGGTAGTGGCATGAAGAGCCTATTCCGAAAGCAAGGTGCCCCGCTTCCCTTCCCATTGAAGATACAACAAACCAGTTTCCGCTGGTTCTTGCATCTTCGTAAACTGTTGTGGCGATCCTTGTTCCTTCATTTTTTGCAGAGTGATACCCGAAAGTTGGAAGACGGTCGGGCAGAGGAAGGTCATTGTCAATTGTTTTAGGGACATGGATGTTTCTGACAGGAAGATTTTTTTCATTGAGATATTTTGCTATCCTGTTAGCTGTTGATGCAGTATCATCTCCACCTATAGTAACAAGGAGCTCAACATTGTTATTGATAAAGAAATCGGCTTTAAATTCAGAATCTTTAGGTTTGTATCTGCTCATTTTCAGAAAAGATCCTCCGCGGTTGAAGTATCTGTCAGCCATATCAAAATCTATTTCGACAGTCTCCACTTTTTCTGTAAAAAGGGTTTTTGCTCCGCGATTTATCCCTATGACCCGGTATCCATCTTTCAAGAACACTTTTGCTATGGAACATATCACAGTATTTATTCCCGGAGCGGGTCCTCCTGAACAAAGAATTGCAACTGATTTTCTGTTTTGAGTCATTTTTACCTCCTGATTTTCAGATCATTTTGACAGCATCTTCTTTACACACCGCTTTTTTCACACCGTTTATGAGTGTGGAAGATTTTGCCGGATCATTTATAAGTATTGCCCCTGAAAGACGATCGTTTTTAAAAAACAGCTTCCGGTAAACGGTTCCATCTGATTTGGAGTATTCGTTTTCTTTCTGCTGTTTTGAAATGTCTCCGATAGAAAAAAGTTTTATTTCAAAAGCATTGAACATAGCAGGATAAACATCAGAGGTGAACTCAATATCGCCTCCTGCCGCATTGGTTCCGGCAACTATCCCCTGTTTGACTGCCGGCATCCATAACGGGATCATACAGTCAAACTGTGCGACATCTCCGCATGCAAAAATATTTTTCACTGAAGTTCTCATTTTACTGTCTACAACTATACCCCGGTCAGTTTTTATAGAGCACTCTTTCGCAAGACCCGTGTTTGCTCTTACTCCGATACTCATTATCACCATATCGGTCTCTATTTGACGACCATCTTTTAAAAATACATATTTTTTTCCATCTTCTCCCGTTGCTATATGATCTGTCATTGCAGAGGTCAGTATGTTCACATTGTGCCGGGAGATCAATGATCCAATGAGATTGCTTGCCTCACTGTCAAGTTGGACTGGTAAAAGCCTGTCGGCAAGTTCAATAACTGTAACTTCTATGTTTCTGCGGCATAAAGACCACGCCGCCTCAAGACCTAAAAGTCCGCCGCCTATGATGGTGGCTTTTTTTGTATTTGATGCAAACTCATCCACTTTTTTTGCATCATCAAAGCTTCTGAGTGCAAAAACAAAATCTTCTTCAAGAAAACTGCTTACAGGAACGAAAGGGGATGATCCATTTGCAAGAATAAGAGAGTCGTACAGGTAGTTGTTCCCTTTTGAATCAATGATCTTGTTTTCATCAGGAACTATTTTTGTAACTTCAGTTGATAAAAGAAGATTAATGTTGTTCTCTTTGTACCACTCACTGCTGTTAATATAAAAATTCGGCCTGTTTTCTACAGACCGGTCTCCGATATATTCTGTCAGATATGGTCTGTAGTAAGGTGGATACTGTTCTTTCGAGATGAGTGTCACTTCACAACCAGGGTCAGTTTTTTTTGCACTTTTGGCGGCATTTACTCCTGCTGCCGAACCTCCTGCTATCACTATCTTTTTCAAAATCTTCTCCCGTATGCTTTCAGAAAATCTGTTATTTCAAAAAATCGGTCATCTTTCTCTGTATTATGTTGAAGTAGGCATCATAAATTATAATATCATAGGCAAATCTCGAAGTGATTATGTCGGGACGCTTTGTCATTTCACCAACTAAATTCCCGGACTCTGTTTTAAAAAGATAGTTGGTTGCAGGGTAACTGTCGGGTAGTTTCACAGTAGCAGTAAAAATAGTATATTCATCATCAATGTGGGACAAGGTTATATGTAAATTTTTTCCTGATTCCGGATCCGGAATGGTATATGACACCTCTTTTTCCCAGTTGAAATAAGAAAAGCTGTCTATGATCGCATTCTTTTCAGTTTTTTTGTCAGCATGGACAATGTAAAAATTTTCATTCAACATTTCTGCAATATTGAGAACAGTTCTATCTTCATCACTGCGGTAGTCAAATATTCTTTTTCCTGTTCCTGCATCAAAAATATATATTTTGTCGTAATAATCGGCCAGCTTATCTTCAGCAAGGGGATTCTTTTTAACCGTATAAGCAGCAAGGGATGCTTCTTCATGGCATTTGAGCAAGGTTGTCCCTTCTCTTGGATAATGCATTATCTCCGAACCGTTTTCAATAAAAAGTGTTGTGAAATGAGTTTCACTGGCGGCAATTAAAACTCCATCCATAGTACACCTTACGCTGTTTCCTCTGTAAGGTGAAAGCCACTTGCTTTTTCCATCGCTGATATCAAGACCGTCAATTTCAGTGTATGTAACGAGTATGGTTTCTCCAAGAAGATCATACTTTTCGAGTTCTTCAAGATCCTCACTTTTCCATATCAGCTCTCCGGTTTCAGTCGAAAGAGCTATAATATTTTTTTCGCTGCCGTAAACAAGGGTTTTATCTTTGACAGAAAAATCTAAAACTACTTCCATCCCTTTTTTTATTTCACTGTTCCACAACATTTCTCCGGTTTTGATGTCATAAGAGCAGATACTTTTTTCTTCACAGATGGAAAACACCTGAGAGTCCGATACAGCAAGACCCCTGAAACCCGCTTCCATTATAAGGGAAGAAGGAAAAGAAAAAACATTGTCCCCGTTTTCTGCCGAAAGAAAACAAATATATCCTTTTTCGCAATTACAGATTATATGATCTTTGTGGAGCTTGAACACAGCATCGCTTGATAGATTTGCTATCTCTTTTTCCCAATTGACCGAAAGAGGATCGAGCTTAACTGCAAAAACATATCTTTTTTCATCATTTTCATAAGTTAGAAAAAGATCGTCTCTTGATACAATATAGTTTTCTGACATTTTTCCACTTCGGTGAAGCTCGCCTGAGCATGAAACTACTGAAATAATAAAAAATATCGAAAGAGAAAGTGTAAAAAAGAAATGTTTCATTTTAGTTAAATGGTTGTAATTGAGCATCCTCTGCTTCCCTTTTGTTCGTCATCGCTCTCTTTAGTGCCATTGTCATCAGGAATTTCTTTGTCAGCATCAAAAATTTCATGGTCATCGCTGTCATCTTCCGGACTATCACCTTCATTTTCTTCTGACACCTCTGATGGGGTAAAGTCTATTTCAACAACAAAAGGCCCGCCTCTTGTTACATTGTCTGAAACATTTGAGTCGGCAGATAAAAAGTAAGTTCCTTTCTCAATAGAATGAGAGAACTTTCTTTTACTGCCTATGATACAATCTTTTCCGGAATCTCCGGAAAGCAGAAATATATCAATATCCTCTCTTTCTCCGTCATTTCCCCATCCTTTTGTTATTTCGGCTGTAAGAACTCCGCTTTTGTTCAGGTCTATCCTGAATATTTTTTCAGGTCCTGAAAGGTTGTCAAAATAAGAATTGTCCGGATTTTCTAAACATGAATAAGAATCAATTTCATAAGAAACATATCTGTATGTGTCTCCTTCATAGATAAAAGGGAATTTATCAATGGCAACAGGTTCCTGAAAAGAGCCTTTTTCTGAATTAACAAAGTATCTTGCGATCTCCTTCCATAGATCATCTTTTGAAGTGTCATAGTTAAGTGCCCACATTCCGCTTCCTGCAAGATTCTCAGCATCTGCAAGAGCAAATTTAAGTCCAAGGGATGTGGCATCATCGTACCAGAGCTGGTACCAATCGTCACCTTCTTTCCATATTTTGTAAGGAGTCATAGAGCCGTCATCCCACAAAGAATCAATAAGGAAGTAGTCTGAATAAACTTTGTCATAAATGACAGATACGGCATTTTCAACTTTTGTTCCGGGGATTGACGCATCAACAGTTTTCCATTTATAGCCGTAATAGGGATAGCCGGCGATAAGCTTTTTCTTTATTGCAACACCGTTTGCATCAACATAATCATCAATGGACCTTGTGACGGATCTTGTCCATGAGGGCCAGGGAGTTTCTCTTAGAAGCGGAGCTACGGGTCCCGGTTCACCACCTCTCCAATGATAATCATAAAGCATTATGAAAAAATAATCTACATTTGTCATACCTGCAAGATCCCAGTTGTCTGACCAGTCAACGGCAGGTATTGCGGCAGAAATTATCATATCGTTATCTTTTGACTTAATGTGGTTGCTAAGGTCATTAAAAAAGTTTGTCAGAAGAGTCCTCGGCTCAACTGCTCCGAAAGCTTCAAAATCAATGTTGACACCATCAGCTTTGTGATTTTTCACTTTATTCCACACCTCATCAAAAAAGGTCTCTTTCTGTGTTGGACTGCCAAGAAGACCAAGGATGTCGTCTTTGTTGAAGCTGGTTATGACAAGATGTACCCTGACTCCGTATTTGCGTGCTTCATCAATAGGGGCACTTTCCGGCCAGCCGTTACAATTACCAAGAATACCGCCTGATTCCATTTCACAGGAAAAATATAAAAGGTCAGTAAGAAGACCCCATCTCAAATGAGTAGTTGAGTTGTTCCAGTATGGGAGATATCCGAAGATAAGCTTTTCTGTAACAGGCTGGAACTTTGCAGATAAACTGGCAGGCTGCAAAGAAGGTTCTCCGTAAAAAACAGGAGGGGGGACATTTCGGAACTTCAGAGATTGAGAAAAATGGACAGAGCCGCTTTCCATGCCGTATAAAGCTGTAACTGTCATAAAAACAGAAAAAACGAAAACCTTAAAAACCATCTTTTCTCACTACCCCCTCAAACATCCCTTTATTCAATGTTTCTAAGAGAAAAAGTCAACAAAATATTGATTGACATTTGAAATAATTAAAATAAAATAGCTTTAGTGTGCTTTTGCAGCTAAACTCCGTAAAGGCTTTTTGCAGGTTAATCAGTTTTTTGATCTTCCAAGAGTGTGGCTGTGCATGTTTGTTGTGATAACTGATATATATCAGGGTGTTGCGTGTTCGAAAATATAGAGCCGAACTCGTTTGCCGCAAAAGTTGTACAATTATATAGAGGCGGGCGAAAATGTATTTAGTGCCTTATAGACTTATAATTGTTAATTTGTGTCAATTGGCAGAGGGAGAGATAATATGAAAGCTTTAAAAATTTTCAGGCGGTTGCCGGTCATGATCACATTTTTTTTCGTGATCGGTGTTTTTATTGCGGCTGTTGCCTCAGGGTGTGGAACCGATTCCAAGACGAAAGAGTCTCACATCATAGATCCTGATGAAGATGTTATCTCTTACCCTGACGATGAATATGATGATGAAACTGCACCGAAAAAAGATGATCCGGACGATGATAAAAAACATCCCGAAAAATGTCCGGTAAACTACTGCGAACATATTGAAAACAGTAATGGGGAATGTTTTCTTGATGAATATGGAGATTATTACTGCGGATGTAATCCCGGCTATTACTGGGATAGTTTTCTCAAAGAATGTAAAGGCGCCTTTATTCTTCCCACCGGGCAGACTAAATGCTATGGCAATCTCGGTGAAATTACATGTCCTTCACCGGGGATGCCTTTTTACGGACAGGATGCCGGAATAAATCAGGGTCTTGTAAGGTTGTTCAGTATCCACGGAGAGTCTCCGGAAGAGTGGATCGAAGATCCTATTACAGGGTTGCACTGGCAAAGGACGATCCCGACACAAATGATGGATAATGCTGAAGCTGTTGACTATTGTGAAACTCTGAATTACGCCGGACTTGGAGACTGGCGTCTTCCTACTGCAAGAGAGCTCGTTTCTCTTGTTAACTATGGAGATTCAGGACCTTCTATCAATACCGAATTTTTTTACGGTACTCCCAAAAGTCTTTTTCAATCTTCCACAAGCTATACAGAAGATGGCAATATGGCATGGTTTGTCAGTTTTGCAAGCGGCGTCGTAGGTTTGAACAATAAAAACAAAGAAGCTTTTGTAAGGTGTGTAAGAGAAACATGGGACTACAGTTTCAGCTATACGGACTTCGTTGATTTTATTCAGACAGATCCCACGGGGCTTTACTGGACAAAAGACTATGTTTCAAGGAGAAACTGGGCGGAAGCATCCAGTTACTGTACCGATGTTGTTTCAAATGAACTGGGTGGAGCGTGGTTTCTTCCTACCATAAATGATCTCATTCTTATATCAAACCTGGATAAGTATAAACCTGCATCTGATTTTCCTGATATGATCCCGTCATGGTTTGCTTCGGGTACTCTGCATCATGACAAAGATGTCTTTGCATGGAGTTTGAATTTCAATACCGGAGGAACAGCACCTCTCCCTGTTGACAAAGGGGATGTTTCTGTAGCGGTTCTTGATGAACCTAAAGCTCAAAACTGCCATTTTGGTCCCGGTGGACCTGAAGATCCGGGAGGAAAAAG
>SLOD01000042.1 GCA_007132725.1 Candidatus Sumerlaeota bacterium | reverse complement strand
CCTGAAAATCCTCTTGCGGTGTGTATGTCCGGAAGATAAGGTTTAAGGTTAGCTTTAAGTGCCACAAGAGACATTGCTGTAGCGATCTCAGCCTGCTTAAGCCATCTTTCAACATCGTATATCAAAAGAGCGCTCATCGCTGTAAAAACATTGGAACCGTTAATTGCGGCAAGTCCATCCCTTGCATGAAGTCCCGGAACAGGAATGCCTGCTCTTTCATAGGCAACTTTCGCTTCAAGAAGTTCACCCTGATAGTAAGCCTGACCTTCGCCAAGAAGAGTGAGTGCTATCTGGCTCATCGGTGCAAGATCTCCGCAAGCTCCTACAGATCCTTTCTGACATACGAAAGGGGTGACACCTTTGTTAAGCAGTTCAACGAAAGTCTGAGTGATTTGGGGACGGCATCCGCTGTTGCCATGTGCATGAACATTGATCCTTGCAAGGATGGCACCTCTTACAAACTCGATAGGAGCCGGATCTCCGATACCTGCCGAGTGATTGTATATAAGATATTTCTGAAAATCTTTTACATCTTCATCATTCAATACGGTTTCGCTGAATTCACCGATCCCTGTATTTACTCCGTACATAATTTCGCCCGCTTCAATCTTTCTTTCAAGCATGGCGCGGCAAACCTTGATCTTCTCAAGAGCCTCAGGAGCTAATTCAACCTTTTCATTAAATCTCGCAACTCTTACAAGTTCTTCAACTGTCAGCTTTCCGCCATTGATAACAACTGTCATTTCTCTCTCCCTATTTTGAAAATAAACATTTTTCTCAAGAGCAATTTATCAAAATTGTATAAAAAACCAATTTTTCATTTAAAGTTTTGACCCATGACAAAAGAAAGTGTATTATTAAAAAAGTTAGCGGAGATTTTTATGTTGCTTAATCTTTTTTCCTTTCTATTTTTTTTCGGAACAGTTTTATTAACAACTCTCCTCATGACAAGATACTTCTATCATAAAATAATGTCTGCTTTCCCAAAAACGAAACTGTATAGACGGGAACTTAAACTTTTTTATCTCCCCGTATTTACAGTTCCATTTATCTTTGCCAACAAAGGGATACAGGGTTCATTTACAATTACAGTAATGAGTTATATCCTTTACGGATATTTTACTTTTATATTTATTTTTTTTCTCTGGGGACTTATTACTGAGTTTTTTATCCGGCTTAGAAAACTGTCAAAAAAACATTATTCAAAAAAACTTTCTCTGAAAAAAAGAAGGGCCTTGTTTTTCGGTCTTTTTATTATCACATTTCACACTATAAGTTCCGGATTCTGGATGGCCCGTGATTTGAAAATAGAGCATCTTGAAATAAAAACAGACAAGGTAGATAGTGATATAAGAGTTGTTTTATTGGCAGATACTCATTTTAATCAAGTCAGTGGTCTTGGTTTTGCAAAAAATATCGTTGAAACTGTTGCCCCTTTAAACCCCGACCTTATATTACATGCCGGAGACTTTTATGATCATTCTATTCTGGATCCGGCAGGAACTTTTGAAGTTATGAGAAAACTTCAAGCTCCTCTGGGTAAATATGCAGTTGCCGGAAACCATGAATACATAAATAAAATAGAAAGTTCTGAAAAATATATTTCAGACAGCGGCTTTACTCTTATAAAAAATGACAGCATCGCTATCGGGGAACATCTCATCCTTGCTGCAGTTACAGATTCAGCTGCAAAAAGATTCGGATTTGAGGTCCCCGATGATAATGAGATCCTCCGTGAACTTGACAGATCAAAGTTTATTATTTTCCTTAAACACCAGCCTAAATTTCAAAAAAACACTAAAGAAAAATTTGACCTTATGCTTGCAGGACATACCCATGCAGGACAAATATTCCCTTTCGGGCTGTTTGTAAAAACAGCTTTTAAATACAGTAACGGAACATACAACTTGCCCAGCGGTGCAACTATTCATGTAAGCAGAGGGACAGGAACCTGGGGTCCTCCTGTAAGATTTGGAGCAGCCGCAGAAATAACAGTCATTGATATTATTCCTTCTGTAAAATAGAAATTTTGAGTCAAATCTAATCTATATCGTATAAAAAATATCGTCAATACTTTGTGCATGGTTGTTAATTTTTGTTTTTTCGTTTCAAATGCTTTTTTTGCAATATATATAAACTAATATTGACAAACTTATATATATCCATATAAAAAGGAGAGTAGTTGATTAACGGCTTTTCTGTTCTTGGAGGACATGGTATGAAGAAAAGTTTACTTCTTGTTTTATTTTCATTATTGCTAATGCCTTCTCTTTCCGCACAACATGGCGGGCTGATCGATGAAAAAATAGAGCTCAACAATGATGCATTTATAAAATCTATCGTGGACGCAGACTCTATTTTTGTCGGCCGGTATATTCAAGGGGGGCAAACCAGGGCTAGAGTAAGAGTCATTAAAAATATTTTTGGAGATGCGTCCGGAGATGTCATTGTAACTTCTCTTGAAAAGGAAAAGATCAGAAGAAGATTTCGCATTGAAAATTATCAAAAGGGAAGGGACTACATATTTATCACCCAAAAAAAGGGGGATGACTTCGATCTCCTGGAAGACAGCGTAACCATTCCGGTATCGGGAGAAACAGTAAGCTTTTCTTTCACATCTCCTTACATGATGAATTTCTGGATACCGTTTGACATTGAACTGTTCAGTGTAGCAGTCCTTGGACTAAAAGAAAACGCTGACAATATGCAAACTGACAGCACAAGGCAGACTTTGCTCGATCTTGCTGCAGAATATCAGAAAGAAAACGACAACAACAGCCTTAAAGCTCTTCTGCAAGTTGCATATTTATCAGGAATAAGACTTTGGAACGAATCATATAACGAGTTTATTGAAGACACTTCATCTCTCGGCTGTCTTGCAGTAAAATTCTCAGCAAAAATAATGGGAAGTATTTATTTTAACCAGAATGTTTTACCAAAAGCCAAAGATATGCCAAGAGAACTTCAAATGGCTTTTTCTTACGCAGCTATCCAAGCTGTTTCACAGGAAGCTGCCACACTGATAGGAGAGTTGTTAAAAAACACTCCAAGCTACACACCTCCGGTAAGTGAATGTTTTCCATATCCCCAGCCGGTCTCCAACAAAGAAATGTTTGTAAGGGCGGTAATTGAGATCGCAGGATCTGACACACTTCAGATTCTGACAAAAGAGCTTGATACTGATGACACAAGGTGGCTTGCTTCTGCTCTTGAAATAATATCCGAATACGAAGGAGCAGATCTTATAGAGCTTGTTTTAACAGCAGCTACAAAAAATACATCCAGCGAAAAAAGAATTCTTTTTTCAAACTATTTTGACAAAATAAAGTCTCAGGAAACAGCCAAAACATTGCTGAGACTATTCAATAAGAGTGATGACCTTAACTGGAAAAGAATAATCCTTAACACCGTTGGCAGATATCAATATAAAGAAGCTTTAGGGTTTTTAGTCAAGGTTCTAAAGGGGAGTCCTTCTGAGGAGGTTCGAACCTTGTCTGCAATGGCTATCGGTCAACTCAACAGAGTTGAGGGGGTAAAACCTCTTTATGACTTTATAATGAAAGAAAAATCTTTGCTTGCCAGAACTATAGCTATTGATTCTATGAAAAATATTGCCGATCAAAGCGTTCAGGAGCATTTAAGAAAAATCATTAAAGAAGCAGATGATCCCAGGATCAGAGAAGCTGCTGTAAATGCTATTGAAGACAACCTTTTCATTCTCCGTTACGGAAGAAAGAAGAATTGAGTTGTAGCAAAAATTTTGAAAACTGGGTCAGGTGGCAAAATACTGTTCAATCTTTTTTTGTTCCAACAGAAATTAATGATATCTTGTCACAGACTCTGAAAAATACCATAATAAGTTCTCCCCTGACAGAGCAAGCTTTCAATAAAACTTCTTCTCCTTCAAAAGAAATTTTGAATTTGGAAGAACTTTTCAAATCAATGGAAAAATGTCAAAAATGTCGTCTGGGAGCAACCAGAACAAAACTTGTGTTTGGAGAAGGCAACAGCAAAGCAAACCTTATGTTTATCGGAGAAGGTCCCGGGCAGGAAGAAGATGCAACAGGAAGACCTTTTGTAGGAAAAGCCGGGGCTTTGCTTACAAAAATAATTGAAAATGGATTAAAACTGCCCAGAAAGTCTGTTTACATAGCCAACATTGTAAAATGCAGACCCCCGGGCAATAGAGACCCTTTGCCGGATGAAGCCGAAAGTTGCATTGATCACCTTCACAGACAAATTGATCTAATAAAGCCTTCTGTTATTGTTCTTCTTGGAAGAGTCGCCGCAAAATATCTTATCAATGTTGAAGATTCTATAGCTAAAGCAAGAGAAAACCACTATCAATATAAAAATATCCCCGTTTTTATAACCTACCACCCAAGTGCACTTCTTAGAAACGAAAAGTTTAAGAGGCCTGTTTGGGAAGACCTGAAGAAGGTTATGAAAATCCTTGAAATAGATTAACGGTCGTATTTTATCATTAGCTGCTCAAAAGCTTTTTCAATACACAGTCCTTTTTTTGAAGATTCATACAAATATTTTTCAACCGGGGTTCTCCAGTCTTTTGAAGTTATATTGCTGTCACCAACTTCAGAGTCAAATTTAAAATAATCTCCTCCTCCGAAAATATATTCGTGAGCAACAACTTTATAGACACCATCCTTTTTTATTTCAACACCTTCTTTAAACCACTTTCCTTCCATTTTTTTAACGCCGCAGTAACTTTCTTCTGTAAGATCAAGATTATAAACAAGGGCGCTTCCGCTAACTTCAGCAAGAACTATACGGTTATTAAAGGGGAGTATTGAAATAATATCACTTTTTTTAACAGCCCCCTTTACAATTGTATCCCGGAACCCTCCGGGATTGCTCATAGCTACATCAAAATCGGGATGATCTTTCAACAAAGAACATGCATAAAGTTTTTGGAAATCCTTAGCTTTAAAATCTTTTTTTGCCAAAATGAGTTTCATTCCCGCTCTTTTTTCAACCGTTTTGAGATATTTGTCTGTCAAAGTTTTTATCTTTTTAGAACCTTTCAAATTAAAATCTGCTTTTTCTTTGAGCGGAATCAAATCAGCTTTTAAAACTCTCACTTCCCTTCCTTTTTTTACCACAACAACCCTTGCATAAGTATCAAGATTTTTTCCTGCTTGAACAAATAAAACCCCTTCATGATTTTTAACGATCTCTTCATGACTGTGTGCATTGAAAACTATGGTAGGCTTTATTTCAAGAGAAGAAACCCAATTGAGAGTGCTTTCGTACGAGTCATGGGCAACAACTACCAGAATATCATTAAATTTTTCAAGCTCTCTCAATCTTCTTCCTACAGCTCTGTCAGGCTTAACTACTTTAGCATCCACTATATATTTTGCAAAAGAAACCTGCTTCAGATCTTCTGTCGTAGCTCCGACAAAAGCGACATTTCCGTCCAGACTTTCAAAAACTACAGCGGGTTCAAAAACATTTCTAAAATCACTGAAGATAATATTGCTTGATATATATTTTATTTTTGAGAGTATCATATTCCTTTTAAAAGCTTTTAGACCAAAATCAAACTCATGGTTTCCAACAGCACTGACCTGGTATCCGATAAGGTTCATTATTTCTGCCATTGAGTGTCCATAAAACATTGAAGATCCGACATATCCAGTGTAGTTATCTCCACCCGACAACTTAAAAACTTTGCATCCCGGACACTCTTTTTTTTCCTCTTCCCACATCTCATAAAGTGCTGCGGCTTTATAATTACCACCTCTTTGATAGAAATGTCCATGCTCATCATTGGTGTATAAAAAAAGGAAGGTTGTTTCTTTTACCTCTTTTCCCGCATATTTCGACTCTCTGCAGCCGGGCAAGTAAGTAAAAAGCTGAATTGCAATCAGTAAAAATATGATTTTAAAGCTTTTGTTCTTCAAACCGCCTCCCTACTGTTTTCTGCTATAAACCTATACCGACATTTAAAGTAAGTGTCGGGAAATAATATTTTTTACTTTCATCTTTAAACCGTTGGACATGAAAAGGAAATTTTGCATCAAACTGAACCATGAATCTTTTAGATGTATTTCTAAGCCATTCCTTGCCCACGCTTACGATTCCTGAACCTGAAAACTTAATATCTTCTTTGTATGTATAGTCCCCGTTTTTATTTTTATCTCTTTTATTTGTCAAAAGGTAAAAACCCCCTCTTATGCCTGCTCCAATATAAAAGCTTGATGGACTTTTTTCCTGAAAATAATAGGCCCCTTTAAAACCTATGAGGTTGAACTCAAAATACTCCGGACCATGACTATTATAAAGACCGGAAGCAAACTCAAAATCAATAAGCATGAATCTCATGTCATATCTCAGTCCAAGTGTCCAGTTCAAACCTCCACCAATATCTTTTGTAGACTGAATACCATATCCAAGCATTATAAGAAAGTTAAGTTCACTTTTTATTTTTTCTGATCTTTCAGTTTGGCTGCCGACTGTGCTCTCTCCTTTGATAAAGGCTCTTGCAAGTTGGCTATATGCTTTTTTTAATTCATCTCTACTTGATACTGCCACACTTTTTTTTATGCCATTTTTTTCAATGATAACAACTATTGAGTCACCAAGAAGCAAGTGAAGAATAACATAAGTTACATCACATTCATCACTAACAACAGCCCCCTCTTTAATGAATTCCTGTTCACAAATATGTTTTGCAGCTTCCTGCTCTGCAGGCATCAAGGTATCTCTTTCACTGTCTACTTTAAAACATGCTCCGGCATGAGCAGTAATTGTAAATAATAAAATTATTAAAAACACTTGAGTTTTCATTTTATCCCCTTGTTGCCCCCTGCTCCGGCTTTAGCTCTACTTTTTTTTGTACCACTATCCGGAACATTTTATTTATTAAGTTCAGAAAAACTTTATCGTTTTGATTTTTGCACGAATTTACCGCTTTGTCAACCCAAAAAACCACAAACTGCAATTTTCAGCTTCATCTAATTTAAAACAATCTCTTAATATTATAAAACAAATTTTTATGGAACAGTTTTTGCGTAAAAATGTTGTGTTGTGTTGTGTCTGTTTTTTCTTTAAACGGGGTGTGTGATGATCAAAGTTTTACTTTTTATTTTGTTGTTCTTTTTTATTTCATGCGATGGGGGAAGTAATGCCAAGACTGATGTTGACGACCCGACCAGCGATGATGAATTTTCCGATTTTGATGATGTTGGAAATGATGAAGAGCTTGTAGATGATGAAGCAGAGTTGTTTTTTCAGATAAAGTCAGTATCTGCTCCTGATGAATACTCTGTTTTGATGGAGATTGAGAGCAACTTTGGAATTGAGTTGCTTGAAAACATTGAATATTACTCAATAAATTGTTATGAAGAAAAACTTGCCATTGAGTCAATAGAGGTCAATGAGTCAAAGGAAGAGATACTTTTTACAACAGAAAAACAAAGGGCGGGGGTTCACTGTATTCTTGAATTTGATCCGGACTCTGATGACGAACCTTATACAACTGATGAGTTTATTTCCGCTGACACAAAAAATTTCTGGGTAGCTGATTTCTCTGCCGGATGGGATGACTATCTCATGGAGTTTTATAGAGCCGGAATTGGCGAAAGCTCCGTTTTTTATGTTGAAGTTGGTCATGATGCAAAAAATATAGAAAAAAGAATTAATGAATTTGATACTGTTATTTACCCAATAATGGTTGAAAAATTCTACAAAGCTCCCGATATTGACAATAACGGGAAAATCATCGTTCTGCTTCTTGACAGCAATGGATATTACGGGGGGTACTTCAATGCGGCGAACCAGTATCCTGCCGAAATGACAGAAGAATGGGGCTACAAATCAAACGAAGCCGAGATAATACACATTGATATCACAATGCTTGATGATGATTACTTTAACCATGTTGCGGCACATGAGTTCCAGCATCTTCTTTACCATCACAGGCACGGTTTCAGTTATCCTTACTGGGAATATCACGATGAGGGTCTTGCAGAAGCTGCTATTCATGTTGTTTATGGAAAAAATGATATGTCCCGGATGTACTACGAGTGGGACTATGAGAACAAATTGAGAAACGGTATCAGTCTTGTAAAGTGGAACTTTGCCGATTTTGCAAACTATGCTCAGGCTTATATGTTCTGGACTTATGTGGCAGGACAACTTACAGGGGATGTTGACGGATTTGCCAAAATATTCAACCTTAATTCTGCTGAGCCAAAACAGGTTGACAATTTTTTTAAAAAAGAGCTGGATATCGGATTTACTGAAGTTCATCTCAACGCACTTATTGCGAAATATCTTTTTGAGGAAGATGGACTTTACAGTTACAACGGTCTGCTTCAAGACGGACCGATAGAGGTTAATTTTGTCCCGTCATCAAAAAAGAGTGTAAACCTTGAACCTTTTACAGGTGTTTATTTTTCAACCAATGTAAGTGAATTTAATTATCCTGATGAGACAGGTGATAATATTCAATATGCCGCTATAGACAGTGATGACACGCCTATATTCGAGCCACCTTTTGATGCAAGCGGCGGAGTGCTTATAGCTTATAATGCAAATCTTGAGAACTATTCCGGCTGGGAAGCTGAAAACTCAGGGGAAATACCACAAACTTCAACTATACTCACTCCCTACTCTACTGATATCTCTATATGTTTCTACGGAGTAATTCCGACATGGAGAAATCCGCCTCCCCTCAGACCGGATGACACAACATCATTTGAAAAATGGCTCAAAGCTACAAAACAGCAACTCCATTTGTGCGAAAATCTTTAAAATTACCCCACAAGGTATATTGACAAATTATACCGTTTAAGGTATATTTAAGAGTTATACCTTATGGGGGATACTATGGAACAAATGATTTTTACATCGTTTCAGCTTGCCACTGTTTTAAGGAACAGAAGAAAACTGCTTGGAATAACACAAAAAACAGCTGCTGAAAAAGTGGGATTGCTTCCTAAAACAGTTTCTTTGCTGGAAAACGATCCTGAGGGATGTACTATAGAAAGTCTGATGAAATATTTTTCAGCTCTGGATCTTGATCTGGCTTTAAAGCCTAAAAACAAAGAAACTGACTCAACTCATGAATGGTAATAAAATGGCAAAACGAAATTACACAGGTGAACTGAATTTGTGGATGAACGGGGAACTGGTTGGATTGTGGAAACAGAATTCTTCACACACTAACGAATTCAAATATTATGATTCATGGCTTGAATCAAAAAATTCAAGACCAATTTCACTATCAATGCCGCTTGCTCCTGAATCTGT
>SLOD01000025.1 GCA_007132725.1 Candidatus Sumerlaeota bacterium | reverse complement strand
TTCATAGATAAGTTGAGCTGACCCTGCATTGACCGGTGAATCGATCCCCCTTGATGTCAGATGTGTGAGGAACGGATGCGATAAAAATTGAAACGGGATTACGGATTGTTGTTGATGAAAATGACCTGATATATATAACCGGAACTACAGGCAGAAACAGGTATTGCAGAATTGAATCAGATATCTTTCTTGCAGTTTATGACCCATCAGGAAATGAAAAAACTTTCCTTAAATGGGGAACAGCCGGAGAAGAAGTTCCAAAAGGGCTTACTGTGAAAAACGGAGAAATAATTATAACCGGTTCCACCACAGGCGGACTTGACGGAAATAAAAACCGGGGAGGCAAAGATGCTTTTGTAACGATAATTGAAGTTGATGATCTGTTGATATGGGAGAAATTTTAGGTATCATAGATATGGATATGGGAGTATGAAGTTTAGAAAGAGGAATATGATGATAAGAACTTGTTGTTTTATTGTTGTTACGACACTGTTGTTTTGCTGCTCTTCAAAAGAATCAAGAGTAAATGATGATGATCTCCAAAAAGAAGATTCTGATATTGTTGGAGACAGAGATGATGTCTGTACGGATGATTCTGAAGAGAATGACAGTTTTTTTGATGATTTTGAAAATGATGATGAATATTATGATGAGTATTCTGATGAGTATCCGGATGAATATCCTGATGAGTATCCGGATGAAATAGAAAAAGATGTTTGCTCTCCAAATCCTTGCATTGGTATTCCTTACAGTGACAGAAACTGCTATTCCGATGGAGAAGAATATCGTTGCGGCTGCAACACAGGATATTACTGGGATGGGGAAAAGTGTCTTAAAAGAACGGATAACATCATCTATGTTGACATAAATGCAACCGGAATGAATAACGGGACATCCTGGGAAGATGCCTTCAATGAGCTGCAGGATGGACAAGATGCGATTTCAGAAGGTGAAATATGGGTTGCAAAAGGTATCTATATTCCGAGATACAGGGAACATGAAAATGATCATGAAGATCCAAGATCGCACTGTTTTTCTCTAAGAAATAACATTGCACTTTACGGTGGTTTTTCAGGAAATGAAAGTTTGCTGGAAGAACGGGACTGGGTAAAGAATGAAACAGTGTTAAGCGGGGATCTTGATAGAGACGGCAAAAGGAGTGACGGAGACTGTTATCATGTTATTTATAACCTCCACATTGACAACACAGCTGTAATTGACGGTTTTGTGATATCAGGCGGAAACGCAAACAATGAAGATTCTCCCGGATACATTGACAATTCATCCAAGCATGCCGGAGGAATGTACAATATTTACAATGCAAGCCCTGTGATCAGAAATTGTGTGTTCAGAGATAACTTTGCAATGCTTGATGGTGGAGCAATTATGAACTCCAATAACAGCAATCCTCTGGTAGAAAATGTAGTTTTTGAGAATAATGAAGCCCGCTTCGGCGGGGCTGTCAGTAATTATAAAAGCAGTCCGGTGATAATAAATTCAAAATTTATCAACAATGCTGTTGATCTTGACGGAGGTGTAGGAGGTGCAATTATCAACAGAGATGAAAGCTCTCCTTTAATTGAAGGGTCTTTTTTTGAAGGAAACATTGCATCTTCCGGTGCGGCTATAAGAAGTATGTGGGAAAGTAAACCTCGAATTATAAATTCGGTGTTCCAGATGAATTCAGCTGTCGGGGAAGGCGGTGCTTTGAGTGATACCGATTATGCTGAAACCTTGGTTGAAAATACGACCTTTTTTAATAATCAGGCAGGCCTTGGAGGAGGGGCTGTTCATTCGGCGGGCTATAGTGACACGACAGTTATAAACTCTATTTTCAGAAATAATTATACTGCGGATAATGGCAAGGGTGGAGCTGTATTTAACAGTGTAAGTGAAATAACAATAATCAGCTCTTTATTTTTTAAAAACAGCTCGGGAGTTGGTGGAGCAGTGGCCAGCTGGGGAGCAGGAGACACAGTCTTGATAAACTGCACGATTTCAGATAATGAGGCAAAAAGGTACCTCCGGTGAAGGTGGTGCGGTTTACGGTGAAACATACACTTTTGTTGAAGTTGTTAACTCAATAGTGAGAAATAACACCTCAACTTTCATCGGCAAAGAAGAAATATCTGTCTATGGCACAGCAACGGCAACAATTACCCACAGTAATGTCAAAGGAAGTTTTGTCCAGGGAATCTGGAATGACTCTGTTGGAACGAATGGTGGCGGAAACATTGACAGTGACCCACTATTTATTGATCCGGATAATGGGAATTTCCGTCTTGAAGAGTTTTCTCCCTGTATTGATTCAGGAACTAATGCTCCGTATCAGGAAGGGGGAAAAAGTTACGGGGTTGAACAAGACCTTGACGGTAATCCACGGATAAAAAATGAATTAATTGATATGGGAGCTTATGAATTTTAAGGATAAAAAAGATAAAAATAAATATGTGTTATTGCTAAAAATTGAGGCATTCCTATGTGCTAAACTTTTGCATTATTTGTCAGGTATATAAGGATATCTTTTTGACTCTGATATAAGTTCTCTGGATTACGGTGCTTTTGTGGATGTTAGAAGTCATGTTTACGATGTTGACATTGATTCTCACACAGGTTCAACTCATAATAAAAGGATCAGGAAAGAATGCTGGCGTGCGTTTTCAGCTTTTGAAGAAGTAGAAAAAGAAGGTGAATTTTTTCTTCTGCCTGTTGGTGAAGTATCCGGTACTTTCGGTGATGAAGCAACAGTTGGTTCTGAACTTCACATAATGTTCAGGAACAAACTTACTGACGATGAAGATAAGATGCTTGAATTGTTGAACCGTCAGGCTGACGGCTCTGTTCTCGAACCGGAAGATGAGGGATTTGTTCCGTTATGCAAATGTTTTGAGGAAGATGGTAAAACAGAAATGGATTGCTCAGACTAAGTGAAATCGTTCATCCTTGAAACCTTTAACATCTTTTGATTTTTAACAGTTACCGATAAAAATTGCAATTTACAGGGGAGTTATTAAAATGCCGTGATGTATGTTTGCTTGAGGGAATAAATATGTATCTTCTGATATTCAGGGGCGGCAGTCACCTTTTTTCATTTTATATAAACAGTGCGAAAAAGAAAGTAGTTGTAGGAGGGAAAGAAGGAGACATTCTTTTTCCTCCTCAGATCAGTGATCACGAAATGGTACTCAGGAAAGAGTTCGATTTTGAAACAAAAAGTTATGGATGGTTCCTTTATCCGTCAAACGATGGCTTTAAACTTAACGGAAAACCTGTTAAAGCGGGAGATGTTTTTTGCGGCAATGATGTTTTCTCAATATCCGATTTCTCCTTTTCTTTTTCTCTTAACTCGAACCTGTCAGTTTTTTCTAAAGGAGAAAAATCTATAAAAGTGGGCAACACCCTTATAATGGAAGACGATAAAACTGAGTATAAAAATGTGGTGCTTACTTACGGTGGAAACAGCAGAACATTTTCTTTCAGAAAAGACAGAACATTGAAGATAGGAAGGAAAAATACTGATATAGTTATCGGTTTCAATGAGGTTTCGGGAGAACACCTGGCACTGGTCATGAAATCTAATGGCATTTATTTCCGAAATAAAGGAAAAAACGGTACCTGGATAAACAGCGTAAGAGCGGAAAACGGTCTTCTTGAAGAAGGCCGGTACCATATTTCCATTGCGGGTAGGCACGATGTTCTGCTTAGTATAAATAAAGAAAAAGTAAGCGAGTCTTTCTATGCCGGAAGTCTGGAAGGGCATTTTGAAAAAATAGAAAACTGGGTCAATCAGCCTAATCTTTTTTTTGAACACCCTATCATCTTTCTTACCGGAGAAAGCGGTGTAGGGAAAGAGGTTTTTGCTGAATTTATTCACAAAATTTCAGGCAGACAAGGCAACTTTATTACATATAATGCGGCAAGCATACCTGAAACTCTGGCAGAAAGTGAGCTTTTTGGAACAGTGAAAGGGGGGTTTACGGGTGCCGAAGAAAGAGAAGGAGCTTTCTTTTCTGCTGATGGAGGCACACTTTTTCTTGATGAGGTTGCGGAAATGCCTGTAAATCTACAGTCCAAGCTTTTAAGAGTTCTGGAAGATTGGAAAGTAAAAAAAATAGGTGAAAGCGGAAATGGAAAAAAAGTGGATATAACCCTTGTCCTTGCAACGAACAGAAATATTGAAAAAGCGGTTGAAGAAGGGACATTCAGGAAAGATCTTTATTACAGGCTTTCAACCCTTTTATTGAATATTCCTCCGCTGAGAGAAAGGAAGGAAGATATAATCCCACTTGTAAGATACCTCCATTTTGCTCTTACCGGCAGAGACCTGATAATTGACCCTGAAGGAGAAAAAAAACTTGTTCAGCATAGTTGGCCGGGTAATGTCAGAGAACTTAAAAGTGTAGTTACAAGATTTGCATATACCGGAAAGGAAACATTCAAAGCAAGTGATTTTTAGCCCGTAAATGTTAAAAGTGTGAAGTAACGCAGGAGAGAGTTCATGGATATTAATGTGTCAGAAGTATCCAAAAGTTTTAAAACAAGATCAGGAAAAGTTCTTGAGGTACTCAAAGGTCTTAACATTGAAGTGCCTTCCGGTTCCATTTTAAAACTTGAAGGTGCAAGTGGAAGTGGGAAAACAACTCTGATGAACATTCTTTCCGGTCTCATTATGCCGGATGAGGGAAAAATTGAGATAGGAGACATTGATATTTCTACTCTTTCAGAAGTTGAAAAAGATCGCTTCAGAGCAGAAAACATAGGCTACATCTTTCAGACATTCAATCTCCTTTCCCCATTTTCCGTCATTGAAAATGTATATGCCCCAGCCGCTTTTTCAGGAAAGTTAAAAAAAGATCACAAAGAAAAAGCCATGGAAATATTAAATCAGGTAGGACTTAAAGGATTTGAAAAAAGTATGCCTTATCATCTTTCTGTGGGTCAACGGCAGAGAGTTGCTGTTGCCAGAGTTCTTTTTTCAGAAAACAGAATAATCCTTGCAGATGAACCTACCGCCAGTCTTGACAAAATTTCGTCAAAATCTGTTTTTGATTCATTAATGAAATGCAGGGAGTTCGGGGCGACTATAATATTTGCTTCGCATGATGAAGTTTTCAGGGAAATTTCTCCTGACAGAACGGTATCTCTTGATGAAGGAGGTGCACAATGAGAGCAGGATTTTTATTAAAAGCTGTTATTCACAACATAAAACATAGACTCGGCACTTTTATCATTTCTGTACTTGCTGTAGCTGTAGCATTTACTTTTTTAAGTGCTGTAGGTGCTGTTTCATTCGGGATAGCATCAACAGCTGTAAATACATCTTTAAGGTATCCGCTTGTTGTGGGACCTGCTGGATCAAGTGATACTCAGCTTGTCATGTCTTCAATATTTAACATTGATAAGCCCTCCGGAACACTTGATTATTCCGTATATGAAGAGCTGTTGAGAGATCCGAGAGTGACCGCTGCGTATCCGATGGCAAGATCCGACTCATACAGAGGTGTTCCGATAATAGGTGTCAACAGCAATTTTATTAAAGATCTCAAAACATCTTTTTATGCTGAAGAAGGCGGGTTTAATAAAAATGATCCATTGCCTCACAATGATCTTCACACAGCAATTGTCGGATATAAGTTCGCTGAAAGATACGGAATAGGGATCGGGGATACATTTGTCGGCAGTCATGGTCATGTGGGTGATTCCCATGCACATACCCATGATTATTTTGAATATAGGGTTGCGGCAATACTTGAGCCGGTGAACGGACCCGAAGATTATTCGATTTTTACACACTATAAAGCAGTTTGGGCTGTACATGAAGATCATGATTGTGAACACGGACATGAACACGGACATGGGCACGGACATGGGCACGGACATGAACACGGACATGGGCACGGACATGGGCACGGACATGAACACGGACATGAACACGGACATGGGCACGGACATGGGCACGGACATGAGCACGGACATGGTCATAGACATGAACACGGGCATAACCATGAGACTCTTACGGCGGTTCTTGTGAGAACTGTAAATCCGGTTGCTACATCACAACTTGAGGGGGAATATTCGGCAAAACCGGGTTCAACTGCGGCAGATGTGGGAAGAACTGTAAGAAGACTTGTGGAATATATGAGCAAAGCCGAACAGGCAGCCGGGTTTTTCAGTTACGGCACACTTTTTATAGTTTTAATGATGGTCTTTGTTACAGTTCTTATGTCTGTCAGTGAAAGAAAAAAAGAGATGGCACTTATGAGAACGCTTGGAATAGGTCGCGGAGCCATTTCTTTGACGGTAATGATAGAGACTATGCTGATAACATTTTCCGGAATATTGACAGGGCTGGCTGCAGGACACTTGATATTGTATTTTGCCAAACCTTTTATTGATATGAGACTCGGTATCAATATTGAACCGTTCCTGTTTACGGCAGTTGAACTGCAGGGGGTTGTGATAACACTTATTGCAGGGCAGATACTTGCATTGATAGCAATGTTCAGAATTTACAATATGAATCTTATAGAGGAGGTTTCAAGGGACTGATATGACAAAAATGAACACGAGAAAAAAAAGGATCAGAAATGTTTTGATGAAAACCGCCATAATTCTTATTGCTCTTGTTATAACTTTTATTTATGACAGTATGAAAAAAGATAGACTGGATGAAGCGACTGGACAGAAAGGGGAAGATGCTATTTCTGCTCTTGGAGATATTTCCAAAAGTGCCCCTGTTGTTCATAAAGAGAAAGAAGATGAAAAAGCTGAGGAAGAAACAGAGGCCAAAGAAAGTACAGAGGTGGAAGAAGATATAGAGATAAAAGATATTGCCGATCTGAAAGCCGGAGAAGAAGACATTCCTGAAGCGGACGATAAGTTTAAACAAGCATCTGCATCAATAGCTGACAGCTATAGAGAGCATGGTGAAGATGCTGTTTTGAAAGCGGTTGATGTTTTATCGGAAACTGAGGTGGCTCAAGGAGGTTATCCTATAACTGAACCTGATTTTTCAAATCTGCATCCGATCAATTTCAGGGGCTTGAGACAAGTTTATACATATTTCAGGATAAGGGAAAGTATGCCGGAGGTAGTGATAAATAAACTGCATGGTGCGGCAGTGATTATGACAGGAGCTGTTATGCCGGTTTACCGGATACCGGAAGACGGCGCTTTCCATGCATTCTGGTTGTCAAATCCTGCTATAGTTCTTGCCGGATGTGTTTTTTGCAGTCCTCCCACACTTGCTGATATAGTCTATGTTTACAAAGATGCCGGAGAGGTACCTTTTGTTGTTGACAGGGAAAAGTTATTCAAGCAGGTAGTGCTTGTTAGAGTGATCGGTCGTTTATTTTTCGGTCCCGAAAAAAGAGGCGACCAGACATTTCTTTTCAGTATCCAGTCTTCCGATATAAAAGTGTTGAACTAACCTTTTCTTTTCAGGTAAACATGTATTTGTTTGAAATAATTTGTAAAAAAAGTTCGGTCATTGATTTGCTTTAGTTTTTACTGGAAAAAAATGTTCATTAAAACATTTGACTTTAACCTTATTTTTAATTAACTTGGGCGAAGTTTTCGGAGGTAAATGTGAAACCACTCCAAAAAAATTTAGTCATTTCTTATACAGAGGTGGAGTAATGAAAGTCTTAGGAATGTGCTTTCTTGCTCTTTTACTTTTCTTGGCCTTCCCCGTCCTTTCTCAGGAATATGATTATCATGTTTATGAGTCGGAAGAGGATTTGTCAGAAGAAGAAGAGTTGGAGGAAGATGAACTTCTTGCAGAGGAGCTTGAAGAAGAGCTTGAGGAAGATGAACTCCTTGCAGAGGAGCTTGAAGAAGAGCTTGAGGAAGAATTTGAAGAGCTCGTAGAAGAACTTGAAGAAAAAGAACCCAAAGAGGATGATGTTCCTGTTGAAAAGGCTGATTTGTCTGAAACAGTTAAGCCTGATACTCCTGTAGCAGTTGACATTGCTGAGGAAGAAGATGATGAAAAAGATGAAGAAAGTGCAAAAAAGTTCAGTTTAAGTGTCTCAAATGGTTTTGCACATGGACTTTCCAAAGAAAGAAAAAGTTTCGGATATAATCTTAATCTGGGGCTTTCATATTCTTTACCATGGAATCTTTCTTTCGGAGCGGGTGTAGGACTTAGGGCTCTTTACAGGTATGGTATGCAAACTGCTTCTCCACCTGAAGACGGGTCTATTCCTGATGGTTCGGCAGATTACGGTGAGTTTGATGGAACTCCGTTATCGCTTTCCCTGTCAAAGATGATACCGTTGTTTTGGCAGATCGGTTCAAAAGTTGGATTTACAGTAGTTCTTCCCTTTACATCCAGTACATTATGGGAACAACACAACATATATACGATGCTGGGAACGAACATAGGTCTTTCCAGAACATTCAGAATTGCAAGAGAAACGACATTGACTCCGGGATTCGGTTTTAATTATCAGTGGACATATGCCAAGTATGATTTTCCTTTTGATGATTTCCAGAATACTCCGCACGGCTTTATAAATGAGCATGAATTCGGTCTGGGGATCAACCTTTCGCTTGCCTATAAAGCTTTTACTCTTAATGTAGGTGGCGGATACAGCATATCCAAACCCTATACAACAGATAAGCAGAGATATCATTATGATGATTTTGAATCGAAAATAGCACCTCAGGATTGGTCATACGGAATCAATTTTTCTGCTTCTCTTGGATACAGATACAAAGATTGGAATTTTTCTGCCGGAGCACAGACTGCCGCTCCTGAGTTTGATAACGGTAATTATGTCGGGTTCGATACTGTCCCCGGTGATCCCAAAGTGAAAAGCGGAACTTACAATTATCCGTTCAAACCGAGGTATACGAGGATTTTTGCTAATATAGCTTACACATACAGTTTCTAATTTAATTTGGAGGTTAATTATGAAATGGTTTAAAAGAGCATTCAGTCTGCTCGTTGTTCTGTTATCACTCATGATAGCTGTATCATGTACAACGGAACGCGATGCAGTGGACAAGACAGATGATCTTGCTCTTGACAAAAGGTTGTTTGAAGGGGAATTTTTCCTTCGTCAAACTATTGTGGACCTTCCCTATACTGCGGATTACGCTTTTATAGGTGAATCCAATGACGGAAAAATTGTAAAATGGAAAATTACCAGAGACTGGCTTATTGCTTACAGTGTCTGGGACAAATTAACGACACTTGATACCAACGAATCTATAAGTGTCAATGAGACTCCGATCGTAGCTTACAGGATCGTTGACCATTATGACATTGTTCCTACGGAAAATCCAACAACAGGTGAAGCTTTACCTGTTCTGGTAGCTAACCGTGACAGACCCTGGAATGAAAGAAGATATTTTTCTCTTGCAAGTCAGGCTTATAG
>SLOD01000135.1 GCA_007132725.1 Candidatus Sumerlaeota bacterium | reverse complement strand
GGAAAGTCTTTCTCCTCTTTCAAGCTTTAGGTTCACCCCTTTAAGAACATCAATTTTATGATCTTCGATAGTAAAGCTCTTTTTCACATTTTCCATTAAAAGAATAGGATCACCTTTCATATCTTAAACCCTCCACTGGAGTTATTCCTGAAGCTTTTATACTTGGATAAAGAGTTGCCAGCACCGATATTGAAAGAGAAGCGGCAATTACTGAAGCAAAACTTACAAAAGACATTTCAACCGGCAATGAAGAGAAAAAGTATATCTCTTTGCTAAGCGGAAATTCAATATTTTTAAGTAACAGACAGACTATTACAGCAAGTATTGATCCAAGTACTGTTCCTGAAAGTCCAATAACAAACCCATCTATCATAAAAATTTTCACTATCACACTTTTGCTTGCTCCAAGAGCTCTCAGTATGGAAATTTCGCTTGTTTTGCTGATAACAAGCATTATCAAAGTTGTAATTATTCCAAAAGAAGCAACCAGAATAATAAAAAGGAGAATAATAAACATCACGGTTTTCTGGAGTTGAAGAAACCTGAAAGTGGTTTTGTGCATCTCCTGCCAATCCTGAAGTGCATACGGAAAACCACCGGCGGAATTCAGTATTCGCTGGTTAACTTCTTTTAGCTTTTCTATATCCTTGACCTTGATAGATATAAAGCTCACACTTTTGCCAACTTGAAGGAACTGTTGTATATCTTCAATTGCCCCGTATATATATCTTGAGTCGTAGTCATGCAGCCCCGTATCAAATATACCTACAACTTTGAAAGCCATACTTACTGGTACAGGCTCTCTCCCTTTTGTTTTTCCACCTATGGGAGAAGTAACAGTAATTATTGAACCCTTTTCAACTCTCAGTCTCTCTGCCATGTCTGTCCCAATGATGACAGGAGGAACAACAAGCGGTTCTTCTTCAAGAAAATCAATCAACGGGTCAACTTCTGTATCTTTAGCGATCTCCACACATTTTTCAGGATTTTTAAGACAGAGAAACTTCCCTGCCTTCATCATTTCAGGAACATCTGATACTGTGTGGAATTTTTCAGCATCGACACCATTGATCAAAGCTCCGGCTATTTCTTTATCATAAGAAACAAGAACCTCTTTAAAAAGAACAGGGGCATAACCTGCAACCCCTTCCGTTTCTTTGATCTTCAAAGACATTTCTTCATAATTGTCAAAAGTTCCTACCAGCTTATAAAAATTTGAATGTGATGTTGTTTTTAAAATAGTATCTCTCATTTGCAAAAGAAACCCGTCCATCACAGAAAGTATCGTTATTAAAGAAGCTACTGCAAGAGTCAGACCTATAATGGAAATAAGCGAAATCAGAGAAAGAATCCCTTTGTTCCTGCTTTTTACAATATACCTGAATGCTATGAATTTGCTGAATTTATTCATGTCTGAGAGCCTCTGCCGGATTAAGTAGGGCAGCTTTCCTTCCAGGGTAAACAGCTGTGATCAATGTAATCGTTATCGAGCCTGCTCCAGCAAGAATGAATGTCCATAAAGAAAGATCGACCGGTATGGTTTCCATATAAAAAACATCTTTTGCAGCTCCAAGGGTCATTCCGTCAATTATAATACACCCGACATATCCCGCTATCATTCCAAGTATAGTTCCCATTACACCAATGATCGCACCATCCAGCATAAATATCCTCATTATAGAGCGAGAAGTGAACCCCATCGCTCTAAGTATTGCTATCTCTGTTTTTTTTGCCATAACCATCATAAGAAGTGCTGAAATTATATTGAAAGCAGCTATAACTATGACAAATCCAAGTATAAAAAACCACACCAGTTTTTCCATTTTAAGTGCTTCAAAAAGCTGCCTGTTCATATCTCTCCAGTTTCTTATTCTGTATTTTTCTCCAATAGCAGCACTTATCAGACTCTCTGCTTTGTTTATCTCGTATATTTTTTCAAGCTTTATCCCTATGGAGTCAACTGCTCCTTCTGTGGAAAAAAAATCTTTTGCAACATCAAGGGGAACATAAACATAGTTAAAATCGTATTCATATAATCCACTGAAAAATATTGCTGCAACCTGAAAAGACCTGCTCAAAGGAAGGGGTCCTCCAGGACCCATTCCTCCACCGGTAGGACTTATTATTCTTATTGTATCTCCTATGTTCAAATGGAAATATTTTGCCATTTCAGAACCTATTGCCACTCCCGGAAGATTTCTTCTGGCTGTTCCTTTCATGTCCTCTTCTATTAGTGTGGAAGGAGCTTTCATTATTCTGTTTATGACTTCAGGACACATTTGGGGATCGTCTATACACTCAAGACTGCCTTTTTCTATCTGGGAAGATATAAGCAAAACATCTCCGACACTTGAAAAATCTATGCCGTTAGCCACTCCCCCTACCATATCGTTTTTTACAGAAATTATTACATCACGGGTTATCAAAGGAGTAAGCCCCGATATCCCCTCAACCTCTTTCAACTCAGAAATAATATCCATGTATTCTGTCAAAGATTCTTCTTCGCCTTCCACAAGGATATGAGCTCTGGCTCCCAGAATAGTTCTTCTCATATGATTCTGCATCCCGTCCATAACAGATTGGACACAGATCAAAGCAGCGACCCCTATGCAGATACCTATAATAGAGATTACAGTGATAACACTGAGAAATCTTGTCCGTTTTGTGTTACAAAGATAGCGTTGTCCTATAAAAAATTCCAGTTTCAATTTTCAGGCCTCATTTGCGGAAAAAGAATCACATCTCTTATGCTTGGAGAGTCTGTCAGCAACATTACCAGCCTGTCTATGCCGATACCTTCTCCGGCAGCAGGCGGCATACCGTATTCCAAAGCTCTCAGATAATCATAGTCCATATCAATTGTTTCTTCTTCTCCGGCCTGTTTTGCTTTAACCTGTGAAAGAAAAGCTTCATACTGCTGTTGCGGATCGTTCAACTCTGAAAAAGCATTTGCAATTTCTCTTCCTGCAATGAAAAGTTCAAACCGGTCACAATATTCAGGGTTTTCATCATTCCTTCTTGAAAGAGGGCTTATTTCCGTAGGATAACGGGTAATAAAAACCGGATCCCATAGAGTTTCCTCAACAAAACTGTCAAAAAGTTCCATCATTATTTTGAAGCGGCTTAAACCCTCCAAAGACTCTTTTTCAATGCCTTTTGATACAGCTATGTCAAAAAGCGTGTCCCTTTCTGAAAGCTGCTCCTTAGAGCAAATACCAGCTGAAATCAGAGATTCTTCAATTGTCATCTTTTTCCAAGGTAAAGAGAAGTCAACATCCTTTCCCTGATAAGAGATTTTTAAAGATCCACAGACTGTTTTTACCAGTTCCGAGATCATTTTCTGAGTAAGTTCCATGAGGTCTTCATATGTGGCATAAGGCCAGTAGAATTCAATCATTGTAAACTCAGGGTTGTGTTTGACATCCATCCCTTCATTTCTGAAGTTGCGATTAAGTTCATAAACCTTTCCCATTCCACCGACAAGAAGCCGCTTAAGATAACATTCAGGAGCAATTCTCATGAACAGATCAACTCCGAGAGTATTATGGTGTGTAATAAAAGGTTTGGCCGCCGCTCCGGAAACCAAAGGATGCATCATAGGTGTTTCAACTTCAAGGAAGCCTTCTTTTTCCATATAGTTCCTTATGAACGAAACTATTTTTGTCCTTTTTTTAAAATTTTCCCTGACATCATCGTTCATCATAAGATCAAGATATCTTTGCCTGTATCTTGTTTCTTTATCAGTCAGACCATGAAATTTTTCCGGGAGCGGTCGAATGTTTTTGGTAAGAAGTCTTGTTTCTTTGCAAAGTATGGAATTTTCACCTGTCCTGGTTACAAAAGGCTCTCCTTTCGCCCAGACTATATCTCCTACATCAAAAGATCTTTTAAAACGGGCAAATTCCTCTTCCCCCATAAAATCTTTTGCAAAAACAACTTGAATTATACCTGTCTCATCTTTTATCTGAGCAAAAGCAAGTTTTCCCATTATTCTAAGAAGCATTATTCTTCCGGCAATTGAAAAATTTTTTTCTTTACCGGTTTTCTCTAACTCTTCTTTTGAGCAGATTTTACAGAACTCAATAACTTCTTCTATAAAATTTTCCTGCTTGCAACTGTTTTCATAGGGGTGGATCCCTTCGTTTTTTAAAAGGTTTATTTTTTCTTTTTTCCTCTGGATTATTTCATTTTCACTTAACTGGGGAGCAGTGTCGTTCTGATTCATCTTTATCTCCGGAAAAATCAAAAATCATAATTTTTTTACTCTGTTTCTTCCTGTTGTTTTTTGTCAGAACCATTTTCTTTTTCCGGTTCATCCTTTTCTGTGTCGTCCTTTTCAGTATCAAGTGCCGGGGACTCTGTCTTTAGAGGTTTCTGTTCCAACATTCTTTTAAGAGTTTCCTGGTCAAACGCATTTTTATTCAATTTCAACCTCGGCTTAATAGGCTCCTTCCTCAAATCAAGTGCCGGGGAAAACTTTTCCTGAGATTGAGGCTCAACTTTTTCTTCTTTTTTTCTGGTACAGGAAACCGTAACCAGAGCTAAAGCAAAAATAATTAAAATCATCAAAAAACTTTTTTTTCTCATTTTCTACCTCCATAAAAAATGCCTTGTCAATATAGTAAGATGAACAACTTAAGTCAACATATTCTAAATTGACCTGATTTTTCAGGTAATTTCAGTTCAAAATTCCAGTGATATTTTCCGCAGCTTCAACGATTTTATATTCATTTTCAAGCACATCCATGAACATGGGATAAAGGAAACTGTCATGCTCCATGAAGGGAACACTTTCCCTAATTAAGTTATACACTTCTTCGATTGCTTTTGCAGGTTTAAGCGGTTTTCTGAAGTCAAGTCCCTGCATTGCGGTAAAGATTTCCATGCATATCACTTTGACGCAGTTGTCAACTATCTGCCCACATTTTCTTGCAGCTATTGTTCCCATGCTGACATGGTCTTCTTTTCCGGCAGAAGTTGGAATGGAATCAACGGTTGCGGGAAAGCATAGTGATTTGTTTTCACTTACAAGACTTGCGGCGGCAACATGTGCTATCATAAATCCGCTGTTAAGTCCTTTGTCTTTTACAAGAAATGCGGGAGATTGACTGAAAACAGGGTTAATGAGCTGCTCTATCCTTCTTTCAGATATGCTTCCAAGTTCCGATATTGCGGCTGCCATGTAATCCATAACAAGTCCCACGGGTTCTCCATGAAAATTTCCGGCAGATATTGTCTCTTTTTCATCGGGGAAAATAAGTGGATTATCGGTGGAAGAATTTATTTCCGTTTCGATCACATTTGCGGCATGTCTTACAGCGTCCCTGACTGCACCGTGAACTTGCGGAGCACAACGGATACTGTATGCATCCTGTACTTTCGTGCAGCATCTGTGATCTTCCCTTATTTCAGAGCCCAATATAAGTTTGAGAACATTTTCTGCAACTTCCATCTGCCCGAGATGTCCTCTGACTATTTGAACTTTTCTGTCAAACGCACGATCTGTGCCCAAAGTTGCCTCTATAGTTGAAGTTACAGCAATATCGGCAAGTTTTAAGAGATTTCTGCATCTGTTGACAGCAAGAATTCCTACAGCTGTCATTACCTGCGTTCCGTTAATGAGGGCAAGTCCTTCTTTCGCTTTCAGGGTTATCGGCATTATTCCTTTTTCTTTAAGAATTTGAGCTGTATCCACTCTTTTTCCTGCTGTGTCAAGAACAAAACCTTCTCCGCAAAGAACAAGAGCAAGATGAGACAGGGGGGCAAGGTCTCCGCTTGCACCGACACTTCCCTGTGACGGAATGAAAGGGATGATGTCTTTGTTGATAAGCTCAATAAGTTTGTCAAAAGTTTCAAGAGTTATTCCGCTGTAACCTTTTGCAAGGACATTCGCACGGAGCACCATGATAGCTCTGACTGTTTCCCTGTCAAAAGGATCTCCTACACCTATTGCGTGGCTGCGGATCAAATTTATCTGAAGTTCTTCAAGATTTTCATGAGCTACCTGAACATCGCTTAACATACCGAATCCGGTATTAATGCCGTAAACCGGCTTTTCATCATCAAGGATGGATTCAACGAAATTACGGCATTTTACTATTCTTTCTTTTGTCTTTTCATCGTAACCGGCTTTTGCATTTCCTTTTGCGATATCGACTACATCACTGATTTTAAGATTGTTACCGTCAAGGCAGACTGTTCTCATATTTCTCCTCCGTTAAAACATATTTCGAAGCAGTTTATATCTCAAAGACTTAAAAATCAAGTTGGGAAGAATGTGCTATTCAGATTTGGATGTTATCCGGACATAAAACCATTACGGGGCTTCGTCCGGTTTATTGTCTTCAATTATTGTTGCACCATTAATGGTTATAGCATCTGCAAGATCTTCTGCAATTGACATAAGAAGCTCAGGATTATCGGTTACTTCGAAGTCACCGTCAACTTCTTCAAGAACCGGAAAATTAAGATCTGCAAGCAAATCATTTTCATTGATTCCAAAATCTATTCCAACATATTTAAGTGCCGGCATAGAAAGAATCGTAATAGCGTGGTTTCTATAAAATTCAAACGCGCATCCTTGCTCAGATCCAATACTTTCAAGTTTGTCCACAGAAAAAACAGTGAGCAGAGGATTGTCTCCAATATAAGACCCCCCCCCTACAAATGTAAGTTCGGGAAAAGAAATAGTTTCAAGTTCATCATTGTCATATATATGAAATCCGTGGCCTGTGCTCGCAAGCTTGGGAAATATTGCTTCTTTGAGCAACTCATGCTGTTCGATATAAAAACCTCCACCGACAAATGCAAGCTCTGGAAATGATATGTTTTCAAGCTTGGGGTTTCTGTAGATATAGAGCAGTTTGCCGACACCTTCTAATTTAGGTGCGGAAAAAGAAACAAGATCATTGTTGCTGTCAATCTCCATCTTTTTTGAAACCATTTTAAGGTTGGGCATAACAACATGTTCCAAATCTGAGTATATATACAGTTTTCCTGCAACTTTGTCGTAACCGTTTATTATCTCAAGATCTGTTTCAGTATAAACATAGTAACACCCATACCACACCTTTTCACCGTGACATATCGGGAATTTATCTTTTGTTTCTTCAACACAGTTGCCGCTTCCGTCATTTTCACAGGTTATGAACCAGTACCCGCCTGTGACTCCACAGTTGTGACCTTCTTCTTCTTCACCAATGTTTTCAACTTTTACAAGTGTGCTGAAACCATCTTCACCATCTTCTCCATTACACACATAAGTTACAACAGGGTCATCAACAAATTTTCCTTCACCATCATCTATCCCGGACTCTATCTTGACTCCACCATTCGGACACGCTTCATCATAGTTGTCATCTTCCGGGTCTCCGCTCAGCTCTGTTGTTATAACAAGAGCTTTTGCTCCGTCTTCACCATCTGCTCCAGGTCTTCCTGCAGCTCCATCTTCTCCATCTTCTCCATCTTCCCCGTCTTCTCCGTCACTGCCATCTTTGCCATCTTCTCCGGTACTGATCTCTATTTCAGTTCCGTCATCACATACAAGTGTTACCACACCGTCTTCATCTTCAACGATAGTGCAGGAACTTCCATCTTTTCCAGCACTTCCTTCGCAACCGGAAATAAAAAGTCCGGAAAAAATAAGTACCAGCATAACGATCAAAAATCTTCTCATTTTAAGAACCTCCGCTAAACTAAATAAAAAAAATCAAAAACTACTTTTTATAAGTAATTCCCAAAACAAGCATTCCTTCGCCAAAGAAAATATTCATTTTTTTTAAATTAATGCAATTTTTTTTAATTATTTAATTTTTGAATTAGAAGTCTTTAAACCGTGCTATTTTGCACACCTGAAACCATTGGTGCTTCTCACTATATAAGGGGCATATATCTGTCCTGCAGAACTCCGCATAGAGTTGCCTCCATAGGTATAAGCCCCCCCTTTGATAACTCGGTGGGAGCCTCTCGGGTCAGCAATTCTTGCTCTTTGATCTTTTTCGGTTCTTTCATTGCTGTCAAACCAGTCATCTTCAACCCACTCCCAGAGATTTCCCGCCATATCCTTAAGTCCGAAAAAACTTGCCCCTTCCGGCTTACTTCCAACCGGCCAAGTTTCATTTTTTCCACAACCCCACTGCCTGCTTTCTTCGGTCATCACAGCATACCGGCAACTTGGATCTTCATTTCCCCAAGGATAGATCCTTCCGTCATTTCCACGGGCGGCATACTCCCACTCAGCTTCTGTGGGAAGACGCATCCCCTTCCAGCTGCAAAAGGCCCTTGCTCCATACCAGCTTACACAGTTCATAGGATGATCTTCGCTTTTACCAGAAAACAAGTTACAGGAAGGGTCTATTGTAAAAGTTGCATAATGTTGACCCGTAGGATGATCATTATTACATGTGCCGTCTCTGACACATTTTTCATACGCCCCCACAGTAACTTGATATTTCATAATTTTAAACGGAGAAACCTTTACCTCTGTTCTTGGCAGCTCTTTCTCATAACAGTTATCAAAATTTTCAGGACAACCCATAATAAAAGTTCCGTAAGGGATCGATATTAAAGTTTCAACGCTGTCTGTTCTTTTATGTAGTCTTCCTGAAGTAGCACAACATAAAACTGATAAAAAAATAACGATCGAAAGAGTCGAAAGAAGTATGCATACCTTTTTCATTATCAGAGAAAAGGAGCTATTATTAAAGCAATCACACTGATAAGTTTTACAAGGATATTCAGACTTGGACCGGCCGTGTCTTTAAAAGGATCTCCAACCGTATCACCAACAACAGCAGCCTTGTGAGCATCACTTCCTTTACCGCCGTTGTTCCCTTCTTCAATATACTTTTTGGCATTATCCCATGCACCACCGGCATTTGACATGAAAATAGCAAGAGAAATACCTGAAGCAGTAACCCCCACAAGAAGTCCGGCAAGCATTTTCACATCATAAAAACCTATTATAACAGGAGCTGCCAAAGCAAGAAGACCCGGAACGATCATTCGCTTCAAAGCTGCTCCTGTTGAAATTTCGACACATTTTTTAAAATCTGCTTTTACACCCGGTTTACCTTCAAGAAGCCCGGCAATTTCTTTAAATTGACGACGAACTTCAACGATCATTTCTCCCGCCGCATGTCCCACAGCCTTCATTGCAAAAGCACTGAAAAGATATGGCAGAACCGCACCGATAAGAATTCCGGCAACAACCAGAGGGTCAGATATTTCAACCACTATTTCTTCTTTTAGTGAAGCTTTAAAAGCACTGAAAAGAGCAAGAGCTGTCAAAGCTGCAGATCCTATTGCAAAACCTTTTCCGATAGCGGCAGTTGTGTTTCCGACAGCATCAAGTTTGTCTGTTCTTTGTCTAACTTCTTTTTCAAGTCCCGCCATTTCTGCAATTCCGCCGGCAT
>SLOD01000168.1 GCA_007132725.1 Candidatus Sumerlaeota bacterium | reverse complement strand
TTTATTTCATCTCCAATCCCTATACGGTATTCAAGTTCCCCGGACATCACTTCCTGAAAATTATCCTCAAGAGGCATCTCTTCAACTTCAAACTCATCTTCAGGAACATCTCTCAGTTTTGTCGCTCCACTGAAAGAACAGGAATTCAAAATAAAAAAAACAACTGAAAAAATTGTTATGTAACATTTAACATCCATATTCCACCTATGATCATAAAAATTCCACCTAACTGAATCAGAGAAAGCTTTTCCCCGAAAACGAATATTGACCACAGCGTAACAATAATAAGTCCGCATGATGTCATCATCGGGTATGCTATTGACAGATTATATTTTTCAAGAGCTTTTGTATAAAAGATCAAAGCTATCCCAAAAAAAGCCAGCCCTGTCATTAACTGCCAGTTTCCAAGATAAGACAAAATAAAACCCGCTATTCCGCCATCGATCTTTACCGGATCAGATAAAACCCCCCCCTTCATCATAATATTGGCACCGGCATTAAACAGTATCGCCAAAATGAGAAACACAACAAAAATATTCATAGAGTATTTATTGCCTCCTGAATTTCCCCCCATTTCTCCTCAGGTATTTTTGCCCCTATTTGCTCTATAACTTTACCAGCCATAAGACTTCCGAGAACGCCACAGTTCACAAGAGGTCTTCCGTTGATAAAGCCATACAGAAAACCGGAGGCATAAAGGTCTCCAGCTCCGGTAGTATCAACAGCCTTTACACTTATACTGCCGACATGAATTATATTTTTATCATAACAGATGATAGACCCTTTTTCTCCGTTTTTTATAACGGCTATCTCTGCCATCTCTCCTGTTACAAAAGCTGCCTCTTCACCACAAACACCTGTAAACACCAAAGACTCCTCTTCGTTGGCAAATAGAATATCTACATATTTCCTAACCATATCTCTAAGAAAATCCAGGTTTTCCTGAACAATATTATAACTTGCCAGATCCAAAGAGACAGTCAGTCCAAGACTCTTTGCTGTAGAAAGTGCCTTCTCAAGCAATTCATGATTTTGAACCAGATAGCCTTCAATATGAAAATAATCATAACCGGAAAAAAGATCTCCGGTTATCTCATTTGCCGTTAAATTTACAGCGGACCCCAGATAGGTTGCAAAGGTTCTTTCAGAATCCGGAGATATCATAGCTATCGCTCTTCCGGTACAACCATTTTCAATAAAAAGATGAGGCTTTATACTGTTATTTACCAAATCTTTTTGAAAAATACCGCCCATATCATCTTTCGATATCTTACCGATAAAGCCACAGGGGACTTTAAGTTTCGAAAGACCATGTATCGTGTTCGCTGCACTGCCGCCACTTACTGTTGCAACAGGACAGTTTTTAATTTTATCTAATATCGTATTACTGAAAGTCATGTCCACAAGCTGCATGCTCCCCTTTGCAATACCAAGATCATCAAGCAGTTTTTCATCATCAAGAACAACTAATATATCTACGAGAGCATTTCCCATTCCAATTATCTTTTTCATGGACATTTCCTTTTTATTCATTTTCCGAAAAAATTACAAGCAAGTGGATTTAGCAACTACTTAACAATTGTGATACGGCCCATTTTCGGCCTTTTAAAAGTCCCGTTCGCTTTGAGATAATCAACAAGAATTGCAGGGATATTGTATCCGGTATCTCTTTTTGTTTTGAGTTCCCTTAAAACACCGTAGCCGTCTCCTCCACCTGCAATGAAAGAGTTGAAAGCAACCCTGTATTTTTTATTTCTGTCAAGATCTTTTCCACCCACTTTAATATCAAGGGCCGATCCTCTGAAAAGTTTTAAGCTTAACCCTGAAACTTGAAGAAATCCAGGTGCACCGGGGCCTTTTTCGGCAAAAACATCTAAAACCTGCTGTAACTGTTGTCCTGTCATTTCAGCTATATAAACAGTATCCATAAATGGAAAAACATTGTAGATATCTCTTTCTGTAAGGACTCCTTTTTCAAGGCCCATCCTTATGCTGCCACTATTCATAAAAGCAACATCGGCTTTAACTCTTTCTCTGATAACATCTGTAATTATGCTACCAAGTTCCGTCTCACGGCTTCTTGCATCTCTGTCTCCGGAGAGAACCCTGTTGATCTTCCCTATTTGAGTGGTGGGGAAAGTACACTGGAAACCATTAAGCATATCAAGCATTGCTCTGTTTTCAGGAATAGGTTCTCCAATATATTCATAAACTACTTTTTTATCTTCAGAAACTCTCTTACGCTTCAAATTTATAGGGTAAAGTTTATAATCGGACCTTACTATTTTTCCTCCTTTTACATATAGATCCACACGGCCTACCCATTTGCCGAGACCTTCTGTCATCACGATCTGTGTATCTCCTATTCTCACAGGAACAGTAAAGTGTCTTTGCGTATGTCCACCTACTATAAGGTCAATCCCGGGAACAGCTTTTGCAAGATAATTATCCCCGTGATACCCGTCAAAACTTTTATCTGTATCGTAAAAACCGAGGTGGCTCAAAACTATTACGACATCATTTCTTTTCCTTAACATGGGAACTCTGTTTTTTGCCTCCAGAATAGGATCTGTCATTATGAGGTTACCAAGAAGTCCGGGGCTTGTTATCTGTTCTGTTTCTCTTGTAGTAAGCCCAAGTATTGCTACACGGAGACCGCTATCGAATTTCCTTTCAATAAAATCTTTTCCTACTGCTTTTTTACCGCCTTCTTCATATATATTAGCACTCAGAAAGGGGAACTTAGCCGCTTCTTTCATTTTATGGAAAACTTCCAATCCAAAGTCAAATTCATGGTTACCGATAGTCATTGCATCATAACCGATAAGGTTCATGCCCTGTATAGTGGGCATATTTTCACATACATTGCTTCTCGGGTCACCAAGAGTTATGTCTCCTGAACTTAGAACAAGGATGTCTCCACCCTTGCTCCTGACTTCCGACCTTATTCGATCAACAAGGGTTTTCTGTGCAGCCAACCCTCCTATACCAGGATTTCCAGGCTCATCAAATCTCCATGCCATCGCATGGAAGTCATTGGTAAAAAGTACTGTCAAAAGTCTCTCCTGTCCCTTTGCAGAAACAGAAAGCGTTAAAAAGATCAAAAAAAATAAAGCTGAAAACTTTCTCATGACGAACTCCCATATTTCAAATGTAAAATTTCGAGAATCTTCTCCATCTCTTTAAAAGAATATATAGAATCTGGAGAATATGTCAAATAGTTGCCGGAATATTTTACATAGTTTGCTGCAGATGTTTCAAGCCCTTTCAGTTCTTCATTAGTAACTTCTCTTTTTATTTGAGCAGGGTTGCCCGCAACAAGTACTCCTTCGGGAACAACAGTTCCGTTTCTTAAAACCGAGTTTGCAGCGATAATTGTGTTTTTCCCTATACGGCAACCATCCAGGAGTATAGCCCCCATCCCTACAAGGACTCTATCATCAATAAAAGATCCATGAATAACGGCATTGTGTCCTATTGTGACATCATTCCCTATAAAAACAGGATGCGTTTCCGAGGTTACATGTACTGTGGCATTATCCTGAACATTGGTTCTCTCTCCTATAACTATCGAATTGACATCACCTCTGACAACTGCTCCGAACCATATATTTGAATTTTTCTTCAAAACGACATCGCCTATCACAGCAGCTGTTTTAAATATGAACACATCTTTTTCAACCTTCGGAACTTTATCAAGATAGTTTATTATCACTGTTATCCTCCTCTCCTTTTTCGAACTCTTCTACTATACGGTCAGCAGAGCTCTTTATATCAAGAAACGAAAATCCCATCAGAAGTATTCCCAAAAAAAACATTGCAATAAACAAAGGCATGCCATATTTGATCTGAGCCACTTTGTTCCGTATGTTCATACACTCTCTTATTCTATTCTTTTTCCATTCCGGAGAAAGCTCCCCGTCATCATACCCGTCTTCCCCGGACATTATACAGTTATCATCTTCCCAAAGTTCATCATACTCTTGAAAGACCTGCCCTTTTACAGCAAATATTGATACTGCCCCTATTATACTTACTGCAACGAACATAGCTCCGTAAATAAACTTTTTAGTCTTGGACACTTCTTTAAATTTTTTCATAATGTAATATCAAGCTCCACTTTAATTCCTTTAAAATCAGGGAGATATCTGCACATACCGCCATCACAGGTAAAACCACCTTTTTCAAATCCCCCAAAGACAATGAATGTGAGATCATGGTAGTTAAATCCTACAGCTCCACCCGGATACCATGTTCTGCTTCCATCATTACGATTATTCTTCCATAAAGTATTTTTTACTGTTGCAAAAACTTTTTTATTCCACGATATGTCAAAGGCTGTTCTCAGTTCATGTGCATTGTCATGTTCATGTTCACCTGCCATCCACATGTTTTTAAGGTAGTAGTCATTTGTCAGTTTTGCAGAAAATCTGTTCACATGTCCTCCTACATGCAGATTAGTCATAAACCAGTCACGGGTATCCCTTTTACCGATATCCTCTATAAAGTTACCTTTAGCACTATGGTATCCCGCTCCAGCCGACAAAGAAAAATTGCTCCATGTTCTCTCTCCCCCTCCGGCAAGATACCAGAAGTTTTCCTCAGTGTATGAGCTTATAATGCTGCCTGCCGAAGGAGGAAGAGCATCCTTGTTGTTTAAAGAGTCCCCCTTTACAAATTCAATATGATACCTCCCCTTCGTAAGAGTCATATCATTAAAAGCTACTCTCCCTCCCACTGCCCAAGTATCAAATTCATTATCAATTTGGAGCTCTCTTGGAAGGAGTGTCGGTGGATTGAAGTATCTTCTTTGGTAATCTGGATTTTCCATCCTTGTGTAATTAAGGAAATATTTATTGTAAACTTTTCCATCAATTTTAAAAGTGATGCGGTTTCTTTTCTCACCCACATCAAAATGGTAAAGTGCCGTAGAATATAGAGCAAAACTGTTATTAAGATTACTTTTTTCAATTTCAGGATCACGATACTCATCTCTGAATCTGACAGACTCAATAGTATTTTCAAAAGCATACGGAACAAAAACAAAACCAGTGTATGACCTGAACCTTGGAAAAGGATTTCTTAAAGCCAGATGCATTCCGGTAAAATGAAACTCTTTCTCTGAACTGACACTTCTGCTGAATGAAGAATCTTCTGTATGCCTTTCAAGATCATACTTTCCGTAATTTCCATACCCGTACTGTATCCCCAACTCAACCCTTCTCCACCTGTAGGAACCTTCAAATCCCGCAACCCAATCATCTGTATCTCTCATTCGCTGGAATGTGGCTCCATCCCTTGGCTGAGGATTTGCTCTTCCGCCGAAAGTTTTCAAGCTGAAACCTTTGTACTGTGAATTTACAGAAGCACCTCTTATGGAGTTGTCTCCGTAAACGGGATCATTACGGAATGAAAAGGCCAAACCTCTGTTCATACTTTCATAAAAGTCACCAAGCGTGACCTGGACAGGTTTCCATTCTCCTCTTAAATATATTCTGTCAAGCCAGTTTTCCCAGCTGTGATTAAAAATTTCATTGCTGTACTGATAATCATGATCCAACATTGAGTCATCGTAATCCTTTTTCCCAAACAAAATGAAAGTTTTTCTCAGTCCGAGAGTATAATTTTTATAACCTACCTCATAAAAATTTTCAGTGTACAGCATACCGAAAGTATCTTCCGGAGAACCTATGTTAGATTTGTGGTCCAGATAAAGATTTCCTCTGCTTTTTGTATACATTTTCCATGTAACATCTTCAGAACCTTCAAGGCTGATCATAGCTAACATTGTTATTAAGAAAACTGTGACCGTTGCACGACTATTCATTTTCAATCAGCTTTTCGATCTCTCTTTTAATAATTTTTTCTTCTCCCGGTCTGTATCCTGTGTGTCTTGCGACAATTTCACCGCTCTTACTTACCAGAATAGTATATGGGACAGTTTCTCCGCCTGGGATCATAGATGCTACAGCATTTCCTGCGGGATCTATCAAGACAGGAAAAGGGATATTGTTTTCAATTACAAACATGTCCACCCTGTCAAGACTTTCCTCCGTATCAATGGAAACTGCGACAAATTCAACTTTTTCGGAATAGTCAGGATACATTTCAGAAAGTTTACGAAGCTCCGTTTTACAAGGTTCACACCATGTCGCCCAGAAAGCTACCAGGAGATGTTTTTTCCCCCTGATATCATTAAAGTTAAAAACATCCCCTTCTACCGTATCAAGAACAAGGGAAAAAGATCCTTTTTCAGGAAGAGAACTTTTCTGTGTATTTGTTTGCCCTGCACCGGCACAACCTGTAAAAAAAATAAAAACCGACAGTTTAAAAACAATAATTTTCAACATGATCAAAGCTCATCAAGCATAAAATCTATAAATCCTTCCACTTTAGTTTGAATGCCCGCACTCCAGCCTTCAAAATGATCAAGTATCTCCATTGTGCTTCCGTCAATAAAAATATTTACCGGATAACCTTGATTAATGAAATTTCTGAACATGCTTTGCTGTTCCCGTGAAAGATATCCGTAAACATGATCTCCCTGACTGCCGTATGCCATCAACATGGCATCTCTGAGCTCGGCAATTTTTTCAGGTTCTTCTTCGGGTTTAGGTCCAACAGGCAAATTGTATCCGTTCATGATAAGGATAACTTGAAAACCTCTGTCCACGAAATCATCCTTATTAAGTTCGGGGATAGCATTTTTCTGTACTTTACAATAGGTACAGTCATATGTGCTGAATATAAGCCATATCAACTTTTTCTCTTTATAAAAGTGTCCCAGAGAAAGTTCTTTGTCTTCATGGTCATAAAAATGGAGATTTTGTGCAATATCCCCTCTTTTTTTACTTGATCCTGAAGTTTCGGGATAATCTACAAAAACATCTTCATCAATGAACTCATCCGCATCTTCATCTTCATCTTCATCTACGGTCTCTTCTTCATCTGGAACGATCTCTTCCTGATCAGGAACTTCTTTTTCCTCATCACCATTTTTACTGTCATCTCCGCATGAAATGACCATAACGAACAATAAAAACAAAATAAAAAGACTGATTTTTTTTAACATTTTTTTCTCCTGAATATTAAAATTAGAATGACTTCAACTGCTTACCCCTCAACTTTAATGAGAACGACAGTAATATTATCCTTTCCTCCATTGGCATTTGCCTTATCTATCAGTTCTTCCACTGTATCTTTTAAAGGAGCTTCTTTTGACAGCACATCTTTGATATCATCATCGCTTAACATATCTGACAATCCGTCAGTGCATAACAAGAATATTTCTCCAAGTTTAATTTTCCTTTTCTGTATATCAACAAGAACATTATCTTTCATTCCCAGAGCTCTCATTATAACGTTTTTGTGGGGAAAGTTTACTGCCTGTTCTTTGGTTATCTGTCCCGCTTTTATATATTCGTTCAGCAGAGAGTGATCTTCTGTCATTTGAAGCAATTCATTATCACAATATTTATAACAGCGACTGTCTCCAACATGAGCGATATAGAGCTCGTCTCCTCCGTTTTTTGTTAAAACGGCCACAACCGTTGTTCCCATTCCTGCGTAAGAGGAGTTTGTAGAAGCATTCCGGAATATCGTTCTGTTTGCAAACTTTATTCCCACCATAAGTTTGTTGGCATTTAAAGATAAAGATGGATCCATTTTATAAGGCCATGTAACATCTTCATCTTCCGAGGCTGCCTGAAAAAACTTTGCTATGGTTTCAATAGTTATTTCAGATGCTATCTCCCCTGCATTATGACCACCCATTCCATCAGCGACAACATATACACCTTCTTTTTCGAGGATCGAAAAGTTATCTTCATTCAATTCCCTCTTCATTCCCGGGTGGGTTTGACCGTAACTGCTGAACTTCATTGTTTACTCCACTACTATGTCCAGAACGGGCCCGGTTTTAACAACCAAACTTCCTGAACAGGTATAAAAATCTCCGTCAAGTGTATACTTAAACGGTTTTTCACTTTCAAGAACAAATTTTCGCCCCACAGTATCATCTGCCAGATCCGGGGGCAGAGAAAGTCCCAACCATGCTCTGGGTATTTGCGGAATGATCTTTGCTCCCTCATGGAATGCTATGAGATGAGCTTTAGTGTGATCATCTTTTGCCCTTGTCATAAGCTCAAACCTCAACCCTACTTCCGGAATAGTACTGATAAGGGTAGCCAAATAAGGTGTTTCCCCGAAACAGAAACCGTCAACAGTTATTTTCTGAGAGACGGGGGCAAAAACTTTTTTATAAATGGGACCTTTTACAATTATTGAATTTACAAGCTTTAAAACAGCTTTTCCTGCGACAAACGGGGAGGGATCTCCACTTTTATGATAAATATCCATAAAAGTACAGATCGATCCACTGCCAAAAATAAAACCGCATTTGTCATTTACTGACAGCAACGAAACTTTTTTAACCTTCAGGGCTCTTTTTTTTATGTTTCTGTACGCCTTGATCACTCTTTTCAATATTGCTTTAGAATCTCCCTTTATTCTGAGATTTGTAGCAGTCTGATTCATGGTGCCACCCTTAAGTATTGCTATTTTAGGGAGTTCTTTATCTCCATATATTTTTATCAATCTTGACAGCATGACATGTACCGTTCCATCTCCTCCATTCACAGCAAGAACATCCACATTCCTTTTCTTGAACAAAAGCAAGGCATTGTCCATATCTTCATAAGAAACCGGCAGTTTGACCAGTTCCTTGTCAGGAGACAGCTCAACAAGTTTTTTTAATCTTTCAGGTCTTTTCCTGTTTTTTCTACTGTAAGGATTTGATATCAGTCCTATACCCGGCATTCTAACCTGCATACTTTAAATAATGAGCTGACGGAAAATTATATTTCTGCTTCTCTATTTGTCAAATTGTATCATATGACAAACAAAAAAACAGAAATAATGAGCAAAACAAAGACCATATTTTTTTTTCAAGTAATTTAAGAAACATACTTGTTTTCAAAGTTTTACCGTCTTGATCTGACAATGTTTTCAGCCTGGATTTTAAGGAAATTGAGGGCACTGCTGTCAGTTTCTGTCAAATCAACCCAAAGTTCCCTCCTTCCCCCTTTTTTTATCAGCCTCTTTTTTGAAATAAACTCCAGACAGCCTTTTCTGTTTTTGAGATACAGATTTATATCCGGCCAACTGTAGTTTTTTCTTTTATCCGACTTGAAAACCGATGTAAAGACTGTTGTCGATGCCGAAAGATATGTGGGGGCATTGTCGGTCAATGTATAACTTAAAGGATGAAGTATTATTTCTTTATGAGGGAAAAGTTTTTCAAAATGTATTTTCAACATACTGTCATTTACAACAATTCCTTTTATCCTTGGAAGTGCAGCAATTTTTTCAATGTCAGACATTTCTACCAGTCCATCAAGCAAAATATGGTCACTAAAATATTTTCCGACATTTTCTCCTTTATAAACAAGCACCTTCCTTTCGACATACCTTCCTTTAAAAGAAGTGAATTTTGCTGTGTCATCTGA
>SLOD01000164.1 GCA_007132725.1 Candidatus Sumerlaeota bacterium | reverse complement strand
TTTAAACCAAAATACAGGTGCATCTTTGCCTTATATTATCAACGACTTAGCCCGTTTCTTCACCTGGAGAGTGAAATTCATGCCAGCTCAACATGATGTCATTTCCAAATATTATCAGACCGTTACAATCTTTTGTTGTGATTCTACAAGAAATTGGGGGCCTATACGCAAAGTTGATATTTTGCAAGAAAAGAGTATAATTAATTGGTTTTTTGTTGGCAGAGAGCGGAATATGCTCATGAAGAAGACTACTTTTACTATAATATTTACTGTATTGGGAGCAATAACAATATCGTTATATGCTTATTCCTCCATATTTACCGAAAAAGATGTCAGAGTGGGCATATCATGGGAGGATGAGTCTTCAGGAAAAAGTATAACGAGGTCTTATATCCAGGTTCCATCAGGGAATTACAATGATATGTTCTCTGAATTTTTTGGAGAGGATAACTGGGAAAATGCCCGGGAACTGTACAGAAGAAAGTTCGGTTTGACCAGATTCATGCCGGGAGATGTTTTCTCAGTTACATCAACGAACGAGGACAGAATCCTTTCCTTTGATCTGCACCATTATAAAAACCGGATAGCAGGCGAAAAATATACTATCAGTAAAGTCGGAGACAGGTTTGTCAAAGAAATTTCCGATCTTTCTCTTGAAGTAAAAACTGTAATAAAACACTTCAAAATAAAGAATTCTCTGGCGGAAGACAACCTCTCTTTTTATGAACTTGCTAAAGAAAGACTTCTGTGGGACTGGGGAATCCTCGATCAGCTTGAGCCGGGAGACTCCATTTCGTTCATGGTCAAAGGAATATTTGATGATGATATTCTTATTCACACTTTCGGAATACTCGGATTTTCTGTAAGAAGTAACACTATCGGAGAATTTTCCCTTGCGGCATACAGAGATTATCGTTTCGGAGACTATTTCATACCCGGCAACAGAATGATGATATCTCCGCCGGGACAGCTAAGGGTTCCCATTGATTCCGGAAGAATAAGCAGCCCTTACGGATACAGAACAGACCCCTTCACCAAAAGAAGAAGGTTTCACAATGGAATTGATATCATTGCAAAAACAAACACCCCGGTAAAAGCTGCCGCTGCTGGAACAGTGATCTTTGTCGGAAGAAAAGGCCGACTTGGGAAAACAGTTGTAATACAACACAGTGACAACATGAAAACCGTTTACGGGCATCTTAACAGATACCATGTGTCAAGTGGACAAAAAGTTCTTAAAGGAGAAAATATTGCAGGTGTGGGAAGTACAGGTAGGTCTACCGCACCTCATTTACACTTTACGGTTCTTGTTAATGAAAAACCTGTTGACCCCCTTTCCTTTACTTACGAAAGAGTATGGACAGCTCCTTTCGAAATAGGGAAAGATTTCAGAACAGCATCTGTAAAAAGAGCACAGCAGATGGAAAGAGCTTTGGATAAAGGAAGAACAATTTTTGTAAAAGAACAGTTCGCAGATATTTCCAATGTTACAAAACCTGACTGAGCCGAATAATTCACGGAGAAAACAATGACACGCCCAATTAAGATCCTGCCCCTTGGCGGGTTGAGACAGGTAGGTAAAAACTGTATGTTGATAATACATGAAAACTCTGCATTGATGATAGATTGCGGAATGGGCTTTGCCGGAAATGATGATTTTATGGAAGAAGACTTTTTTATCCCCGACTTCACCATAATTAAAGAGTTGGGGATCAATCTTGCGGGCTGTGTCATAACACATGGGCACGAAGACCATATAGGGGGAGTGCCTTATCTCTTAAAAGATTTTGACATTCCTGTTTTTATGACAGCTTTCCCTAAAAAAATCCTTGAAGAGCGAATATCCCGTTATGCAAAATACAAAAAGAACATTGTTGTTCCCGATCTATCCTCAAGCAATAGTTTTAACATAGGACAATTCAAAACAACTATGATAGATGTTCCCCACTCTATACCGGAAGCCAAAGCTCTGGTAATAAAAATAGGAGCATACACCTTAGTTCATTCCGGTGACTTTAAAGGCGAAAACACCAAAGAATCTCCTTTTAAAGGAAAAATTCCAGCCAATCCCGACATCTTTTTTGTAGACAGCACCAACATAGAATCTGAAGGTTATGCTTCAGATGAAAAAGCAATAACAAAAAATATAGAAAACTTAATAGAAAATGCTTCAGGAAGAGTTATTGTTACCGGATTTTCTTCTAATGTTTCAAGGATAAGAAATATTATCAACATTTCGAAAAAAAAAGGGCGCACGATAGGACTCCTTGGAAGGAGTGTCCTTTCCTACACAGATCATGCAAAAGAACTCGGGCATCTTAAACTTCCTCCATCAGTGATCACAAAACAAGCAAGCATAAACAAAGTGCCCGAAAATAAACTCACTCTTATTGTGACCGGTTCTCAGGCAGAAACAAGAAGTATCATGAAAAGAATGAGTCTTGACATGATGAAATCGGTTTCTATCAAATACGGAGATACAATACTTTTTTCCAGCAAAATAATTCCTGGAAACGAAATTTCGATAGGCAGGATGATAGATGATCTTATGGAAAAAGGGGCAAATGTTTTTTATGAAAGAACAGACAATATTCATGTATCAGGACACGCAAAAAAAAATGATGTTATCAATGCAGTAAAAGATGTGGACCCGAAACTTGTGGTACCTGTTCACGGACATAGAAGGTTCCTTGAACTTCTTTCAAAAACAGTGGAAAAAGAAGGATACCGCAGTCGTGTAATAACTGATGGGGATATTTTGACTTACAACAAAAAAAAGGGCGAAAATATTATTCGCAAATATGATCTGGACACCGTAATAGTATCCAACAACGATCCGGATCTTGTCGATCTTGAAAATATCCGGGAAAGAAAAAGAATAGCAAAAGCAGGGTTTATGACAGTCATGATGACCGTTGATTTTTTAAGCAATGAACTCCTTTCCCAGCCGAGGATCGTAAGTTCCGGAATTGCAGCACCACATAGAATGAAAAAAATAGAAAGAGAAATAAAAGAGGTCATCAACGATTACTTTGCTAAAGAACTGCCGGAAGAACCTTACTGGAAAGATGTGGAAGAAGAAATAAGAATAAGGACAAGAAGACATCTTTTTTCACTCCTCAGGAAAAAACCGGCAGTATACGCAATAATAGTTAATCTTGACTGATATCTCTTTTGTTTTTGAAAGTTGTTTCAGCCCACCTTGAAAAAGATTCTATTCCGCTTTTCACATAAAATTCTTTTCTTTCTTTCTTTTTTAAAGTGTTAGGATTATTTATCAGAGAAAAGTTGGCATTTACAGGTTGGAAATTATCTGAATGTAACATCATTTTTCTAAGGAGACCTCCTGTCATTGTATTTTCCGGTGGCAGGAACTCCTCACTACTCCCTCCTTTACTTTTGTGGACAATATTGAGTGCCGCCCATAATCCTGAAAATATGCTTTCATTATACCCTTCAACACCCGTGAGTTGTCCCGCTATAAAAACATTGTCCATCGACTTTACTTTAACCCCATTATCAAGTACCAAAGGAGCATTGATGAAACTGTTCCTGTGTACGGAACCATACCTGACAAACTCAACATTTTTCATCCCCGGAAGAGTCCTGAACACTCTTTTCTGTTCACCCTGTCTCATTCTTGTCTGACAGCCCACTAAATTAAGAACGGATTTTTCTTCGTTCTCTGCTCTGAGTTGTATAACAGCGTAAGGTCTTTTGCCTCTGAATTCAAATCCGACAGGTCTGAAAGGACCGAAAGAGAGCGTTTTAAATCCCCTTTCCGCAAGCACTTCTATAGGCATACACCTTTCAAAAAATTCCGGTTTTTCAATTGAAGTCCAAGGAATTTTATCTGCCTGCAACAGCTCATTGACAAACATTTCATACTGCTCTTTGTTTAAAGGAACATTCAGAAAATCAGGATCCCCTTTTCCGTATCTGCTGCCCCAGAAACATTCGCTTTGGTCAATGCTTTCAAGGGTTACAAGAGGTGCTATTGCATCATAAAATGAACCGGAAGTACCGGCAATGGAAAAAAGAAGGCTTTGTTCTGTCAAAGGCCCAGTTGCAACAACATAGAAATCCCCTTTATACCTATCTTTCAACTCATCAACTGAATTAACCTTAACCCCCTGGTTAAATATTATAGAAGGGGTATCACAAATCATTTTTAAAACTTTTCGGGAAAATTCATTTCTGTTTACAGCAAGACTTGCACCTGCCGGAACAGAACATCTGTATGCAGTTTCAAGAAGAAAAGAGCCGAGGATTTTCATTTCCTGTTTAAAAAGATAGCTTGCAGTGGAAGGAGCTTCTGATTTTAAAGAGTTGGAACATACGAGTTCCGCAAGGTCAGGATTTAAATACACATCCCTGTTGAGAAATTGGGGTTTACAGTCGAGGAGTTCAACGGAAAACCCTTCCCTGGCAAGTTGCAATGCTGCTTCACATCCGGCAAGCCCCCCTCCAAGGATCACTGATCTCATTGCGGCTTATGTCCACATATTTGACAGACTTTTCCACTTTTTTTCTTTTCAACAATATAACATGCCCCGCATTTTTCGCACTTTTCTCCTTCAACCGGAGGATACCAGCTCATGAAATCACAATCAGGAAAGCTGCTGCACCCAAAGAAAACCTTCCCTTTCTTTGACCGCCTCTGCCCTATTTGGCCGTTACACCCTTCCCTGGGGCAGTTTCCGACAACTATCTCTTCTTTAACAATGGTCTTGCATTTAGGATATGCACTGCATGCTTTAAATTTTCCATATTTCCCATCCCTAATAACTAACGGGCTGCTGCATTTCGGACACTTTTCATCAAGAACAGTTTGTTCATGGCTGTCATTTTCTTTCAAATGTATTTTTTCATTTATCTTTTCAAAGTCACTTGAAAAGCTGCATTCAGGGAAAGTTTCACACGAAAGAAATGGTTTATTGCCTTTTTTAGACCACCTTAAAACCAGCTTCCCGCCACACTCGGGGCAGGGTTCTTCAGCATAGATCTTCTGTTTTCCGTCTGTTTTTATCCGGCTGATACCTGAGTCCAGAACACTGCTGAACTCCTTATAAAAACTCCTTACCACATCAACCCATTTTTTCTCCCCTATTTCAATAGTATCAAGGTCATCTTCCATTTCTGCAGTAAAATTAACATCAATTATTTTAGGAAAAAAAGAATTCAGCGTATCGCTGACAAGCTCTCCAAGCTCAGTTGATCTTAAAGCTCCTCTCGGTTCTTTCATCCTCTCTACATAATTTCTTAATGTTATCTGCTTAATAATAGAAGCATAGGTAGATGGCCTGCCCACTCCTTTTTCTTCAAGTTCTTTAACAAGACTTCCTTCTGAAAATCTTGCCGGAGGCTTGGTAAAGTTCTGCTGTGTATCAATTTTTTCAAGCTTCACCTCTGTTCCTTCTTTCATGGCTGGGATCAATTCATCCTTTCCGTTTTTCTTATAGATAATTCTGTACCCATTAAACAGAAGGACACTTCCAGTTTTACGGAAAAGAAATCTCTTTTCTTCATCTCCTATGGATAAGACTGTGCTGTCATAAACAGCTTCTTTCATTTGAGTAGCAACAAATCTTTTCCATATAAGAGTGTAGATATTAAGCTCGTCTTTTGTAAGAAACTTGGATACCGCATCAGGATTTAAATCAACATTGGTCGGCCTTATTGCTTCATGGGCATCCTGTATTTTACCTTTTTTATTGCTGTATACCCGGCATTGTACAGCGAGATAATCTTTTCCAAACCTTTCCGATATGTACTTTCTTAAAGAATTGTTGGCATCTTGAGAAATCCTGAATGAATCTGTTCTCATATATGTTATCAACCCTGCGGGACCTTTATCACCGAGATCCTTACCTTCATAAAGAGATTGAGCTATCCGCATTATCCGTTCAGCCGTGTATCCGAATGCTCTTGAAGCTTCCTGTTGTAGATTGCTTGTATTGAAGGGAGGAGGGGGGGGGTCTTTTTTCTGTTTTTTCTCAACTGACAAAACAGTAAATTTTTTTGCCTTAAGAATATCATCTGTAAGTTTTTTAACATCCTGCTCTGTTTTAACAGAAAGCTTTTTTCCGTCAACTTTATCCAGGTTCGTTTCAATACTTTCAGTACCGCTACTAAATAATCCTTTTGCTGTCCAATATTCTTCCGGAACAAACTTTCTGATATCCTTTTCTCTCTCAACTATCATCTTAAGAGCAACAGACTGAACTCTGCCGGCACTCAACCCTTTTTTTATACTTCTCCAAAGAAAAGGAGACATCTTGTACCCGACAATTCTGTCAAGAACCCTTCTGGCTTGTTGTGAGTTATAAAGATTTTCATTGAGTCCGACAGATTCATTGACTGCTTTTTCAACCCCTTTCTGTGTGATCTCATGAAAAAGCACCCGCTTAATATCTTTACCTTCAAATAGGGAAGCAATATGAAATGCAATAGCTTCACCTTCGCGGTCAGGGTCTGACCCGATATATATTTCTTCAATATCAGCAGCCTCTTTTTTCAACAGGGTTATGATCTTCTGTTTCCCGGGAATAATTTCATATTTGGGCTTAAAATCATTTTCCATATCGATCCCAAGTCTTTTAGCGGGAAGATCAATAACATGCCCCATTGAAGCAAGCACCTTGAATCCTTTTAAATAGCGGGTCAATGTTTTAGCTTTTGTGGGCGACTCAACAATAAGTAACTTCATTTCATATCTCCTGTAAACTGAAAAATTTTACCGGGAACCTCCATTATCAGATTTCTCATGACAAGAGACAATAAAATAGAGGGAAGCTCGGCAGAGGAAAAATTGCTTTCAAAAGAAAGTGTATCAAAGTCCATTCCTTCAGGACAACTCATTATCAATTTTACAACTTTACTTTCGTGTTCATCAAGATCCTGAAAAATATTCCCGGAAGATGAATTAAAAGATTCTTTCCCTGAAGGAAGATCAGCAATAAATTCTTTAAGCTGCTCAACATTTAAAAGAGGTTCCACTAAAGGATCATCTCTATATTTTTCAAGAAATCTTATGTTGCCTGCAAATTGCTCATCATCTATTTCTCCGGGAATGATGAACACCTTTTTGCCTGATTCTCTGGCGAGTCTCGCTGTCAAAAGACTCCCGCTTCTTAAAGAAGCTTGTACAACAACAAGAACAGAGCACAGCTTAGCAACGGTCATGTTTCTTATTGGAAAATTCTTTCTTAAAGGCGGGGTTCCATCCGGGAACTGTGATATTACAGCACCATTTTTTTTAATCTCTTCAGCAAGTCCGATGTTTTCTTCCGGATATATAGTATCTATTCCCGATCCTAAGACAGCAATAGTTCTTCCACCGTTTTTAAGTGCAGACCTATGAGATTCTGTATCAATTCCTCTTGCCAAACCACTGATAACCGTGCGTCCTGACTCTACAGAAGCTTTGGCAATTTTATCGGCAAGCCTTATACCGTAAAGAGAGGGTTTTCTCGATCCAACTATAGCGATCCCTTCTCGATCTCTTTCTTTAAGAACACCTTCAACTTGTAAAGGCACTCCTATTGGAGGACTACACTTTAGAATAATATCAGGGTGTTCTTTACTTGCTGTCTCTATCATAATTTTTCCAAAAATATTTTCATTTCTTTTATCTGTTCATCCGGAGTAGACGCTCCTGCCGTTATGCCGACAACTTTACATTTCATCAAAAAACTTATCTGTTCTCCGGAAAAATCCTCTGGAGACTCTACCATAAAAGAATTGTGATTTCTTTTTTTAACAACTGAAAACAGTTTCGAGGTGTTGGAAGAGTTTTTACCCCCTATTACAACAACAGCATCAACTCTGGAAGCCAGCTCTTCTGCGGCATCCTGTCTTTGCAGTGTTGCTTTGCATACAGTCCGTGCAGCTTCAAAATGGATATCTTTTATTTCCTGAACAATATTTCTTATTTTCTTTATAAGTTTTTCATAGTTCGACGGAACAGAGGTTGTCTGTGCCACAAGATATATTTTTTTATGGCTTAAAACAAATTTGCTCAAAGACATCTCTATTGCGGAATTTAACTCGGCCGGAACAACAATGTAGTCTCCTTTTATGCGTGAAGTGATCCCTTTGACTTCGGAATGATTTTCATCTCCCATCACAATAACTGCATATCCGGACAATGATCTTTGCATAACAAGCTGGTGGATCCTTTTCACATAAGGACATGTAGTGTCCATTATCGATATGTTTTTCTTCCCTTTAAGTACATTTTCATCATCAGAAACTATCCCATGACTTCTTATAACAACAATCGTGTTGTCTTTTATCCCATTTATATCAGACACTTCAACCCCTTGTGCAAGATAACTTTCAACCACCCTGGGATTGTGGATCAAAGGACCGAACATAACTACTTTTTTATTTTCAGCCTTTGACAGACATACCGACTCTTCCAAAATTTCCAGAGCCCTTCTAACTCCGAAACACACTCCGGAATATTCTGCGGTCAACACCTTTATCACAAAAACTCTCCTATGATCTTTTCAGCCAGAGAAATAATTTTTTCAGAAGTTTGCTTAAGATCGATATCCGAGTTGTCAACAACAACTGAATCTGCCGCCGGCATCAAAGGAGCCACCTCTCTATTTGAATCCTGTTCATCTCTTTTTTTAATTTCTTCAGCCAGTTTTTCAAGAGTAATATCCGCCACACCTTTTGCTCTTAGATCAAAAAGTCTTCTTTCCGCCCTTTTCAGCGGACTTGCAGTAAGAAATATTTTCAACTCGGCTTGCGGCATAATAACAGTCCCTATATCCCTTCCTTCCATTACAACCCCGCCTTTTTCAGCGTAAGCTCTCTGAATATCAAAAAGACCCTTTCTCACAAACGGAATGGCGGAAACAGAACTTGCAAGCATGCTCACCTCTTCTGTTCTTATATCTTTCGTAATATCCTCCCCGTTGAGAAAAACAAGATTTACACCGTTATCCATTTTAAAAGAAATATTGAAACTCCTCAGTTCCTCTGCTATCAGATTCTCATCTTCCAAAGTAATTCCTTTTTTTATCATGAGCAATGCGAGCGATCTGTATATGGCTCCGGTATCAATATAAGAGTACCCCATTTTTTCTGCCACAAGCTTACTTACACTACTCTTTCCCGCTCCTGCAGGACCGTCTATTGCAATTCTTATTTTTTTCATTTTTAAAACCTCAAATCAAAAAATCATGGCGATTATAGCAACCGTTTCAATAAAATCAAGCGACTGGGAAACTCTTTCTACTTTTCTGCTTAAAAGCAGAAAATATTTATTTGATTAAGGCAAAAAGTTGTTGTAGTAGTATATTGTATTCCCGTTTTTTGACTGGTTAAAAATTAATAACAATTTATCGGGGGATTAAAATGGAAAAAAGAGCACACAATTTTTTCGCAGGACCGGCAGCACTTCCTTATGAAGTGTTAAAAAAAGCACAGGAAGAACTTCTCAGTTTTAAAGGGATCGGTGTTTCTGTTATGGAAATGAGTCATAGAGACAAAGCTTTTCTCCCAGTTGTAGAGGAAGCTGAAGCTGATCTAAAGAAAATACTGGGGCTCAATGATGATTATGCCGTACTCTTTCTTCAGGGTGGAGCTACGCACCAGTTTGTTATGCTTCCAATGAACGCTCTGCATGAAGGTGATGAAGCTGACTATATTGTGTCAGGCAACTGGGCGAAAAGAGCATACGAAGAAGGACAGCTTCAAGGAAAGGCGAATCTTGTGGCCTCATCAAAAGACCTTGAAAAGACATTCAGCGAACTGCCTGAAATCAAAAAAGAAAATATGAGCCCTAAAGCGAAATATCTTCACTTCTGCTCCAACAATACAATTTACGGGACACAAATGTTCGATTTTCCGGAACCTCTTCCAGGGGTAGGTCTTGTAAGCGATATGTCAAGCGGATTTCTCTCTCACAAATTCGATGCATCAAAATTTGATATGATGTATGCCGGAGCACAGAAAAATATTGGACCGGCTGGAGTTACAGTTGTTGTTCTCAAAAAAGAATGGGCAAAAAAAACTTTCACTAAAAAACTTCCCAAAAGCCTTGATTACAATTTTCAAATAGAAAAAGAGAGTATGTTCAATACTCCCCCGTGCTTCAATATATATATAACAGGTCTTGTTTTTAAATGGGTGCTTGAAAACGGCGGTCTTGAAGGGATGGAGAATAGGAACAGAAAAAAAGCAGAGATCATTTATGGAGTGATCGACCATTACTCCGATTTTTACAGAGGATATGTTCCTAAAAAAGCTGAACGATCATGGATGAATGTTACATTCAATCTCCCCACAGCCGAACTTGAAGCAGAGTTCGTTGCAAAAGCAAAAGAAAGAAACATGCTGGGACTCAAAGGCTATAGAACTCTTGGCGGTATCAGGGCAAGCATTTACAATTCCACCAGTCCTGAGAGTGTACAGTTCCTCGCAGACTTCATGGAAGAGTTCAGAAAAAATTATTAAAAACGAACCGAGCTAAAGCAACAATTTTTTCTTTGGAGATAAATGAAGGCCGGGATAACTGCAACACACGATTATTCCGTTACCGCTGCTTCCTTTCGGACCTGACGGGGTTTACGGGAATCGTTGTACAGCTCCCGGCCACAATAAAAATGGCGGAGAGGGAGGGATTCGAACCCTCGGTAGTGTTACCTACACACGATTTCCAATCGTGCTCCTTCGGCCTCTCGGACACCTCTCCATAATATTAAAACGAAAAGATCAAACAATGGCGGAGAGATAGGGATTCGAACCCTAGGAGCCCCGTAAAGAGCTCACTTGATTTCGAGTCAAGCTCCTTCGACCACTCGGACATCTCTCCGCAAGTTTAGTATCATTCGGAAAAAACATCTTTAGGATCTTTCTTTTTCCCTATACACCTTATCTCCCTGAAAAAACCGGTAAGTATTTTTGAACAACTGTCTGCCAAAACACCTTCTTCAACTTCAGCCCTATGATTAAGCCTCCTGTCTTCCAATAAAGAAAACAAGGATTTGACAGCTCCGGCTTTTGGATCTCTCGTACCGAAAACAACTCTCTTTATCCTTGATTGAATTATTGCTCCGGAACACATTATACAAGGCTCCAGAGTTACAAACAGTTCACAGTTTTCAAGCCTCCAGCTATCAAGCTCACTTGAAGCTTCCATAATGGCTTCTATTTCGGCATGGGATAAGGGAGAATTTGTTGATTCTCTCTTGTTGAAACCTTTTCCTATAACTCTATTCTCAAAGACCACTACGGCACCAACGGGGACCTCCCCCATATCTTTTGCCTTTTGAGCAAGTTCAAGGGCCATACCCATATAGTATTCGTCTCTTTCCATAGTTCAATGTGGCGTGCCCAGGAGGAGTCGAACCCCCAACCTTCTGGTCCGTAGCCAGACGCTCTATCCAATTGAGCTATGGGCACAGTTCGTAAAAAAATGGCGGAGAGGGAGGGATTCGAACCCTCGGTAGCGGGATTAGCACTACACTCGCTTAGCAGGCGAGCACCTTCAGCCTCTCGGTCACCTCTCCGCAAAATGGCGGAGGAGGTAGGATTCGAACCCACGGACGCTCGCACGTCAACGATTTTCAAGACCGCCGCCTTCGACCACTCGGCCACTCCTCCGCAATTCAGTCAATTGTAAAATGAGCAAGGCAGGTGTTATAATGGCTAAAAAAGTGGCTTTGTCAACATTTTTGCATTAAAGCCAAAGAAGGATCATCCAATATGAAATGTCTTTTGTTCGTCCTGATCTATATAAAAATCTTTCTTTAGTTTTTCTGCTTTTTTGATGAGAGTTTCTGCTTTTTCCTCAAGATCTTTGTCAATATCAGCGGCTTTACGGGCATATTGAATGACCATTTCCGGCATTTCTTTTTCCAGAGCAGACTCGGCGATCCTTATAAGCATCAAAGGAGACGAGTCGGTAAGTTCAAGCACTTTGTTTACCGCTTTTTGAAGTTTCTTTTCATCCATTATCAAACTGTCATCTTTTTCGATCGCTTCGATTAAGATATTTATTTTTTCTTTCTCAACCGCTTGGTCTATTTCTTTTTTTAATGCCTTATACTCACTATTATCAGGAGCTAAATGGATCGCTATCTGTATCTCGTTATACGCCTTCTCTATTTCTTTTTCGGAAAACAGTTTCATAGCAGAGAAAAAGTGTTTCATGGCAATATCTTCAGGGGACTTTTTTTCAGTTTTCTCTATTTTCCTGATTTTATGTTCTTTGTTGCCATTTTCGTCTGTCTGAGACTTAAGGAACATATCATATTTCAATTTTGTGGAAGTATCTTCAAGCTGAAAAGATTTTCTTAGTATTTTTCTAACCTTTTCAACTTTATTCGTATAAGTTCCAAGCTCAATATCTATAAAGTTTTTAACAGCTAAAAGCTGTCTATACCTATTACAGGCATAGGATATTTCAGCATCAGTTGAGTTAACCCCTTTGCTTAAGTTAAGAACTTTATAAAAATTGAGACTATTTCCATAGTAGTAAAGAAAAAGTATCTCTTTTTTCAAATTAAGAGGCAAATCCGGAGCATCATTAAGTTCTCTTTGATCAAAAACAATCGCTCCATAATCTCTTAAATCTTCAGTGCCATTAAGTGAAAAATATTCGCTGTCAGGTTTTTTCAAAACCTCTTTTTCTACTCCTCCCTGTTCAACAAATGAATTGATAACAGCATAAAATTCATCTCTTTTCAAAAAACCCTTAACCGTCTGGTATATTTCTTCTGCATCCTGCCATTGAGAAGTTATTTTTGATGCTATAAAAGCTTCATTAGAAGAAGCAACGCCCATTAAATCAATGTTTTTAACCTTTACTCTTAACTTTTCCTGAGCCATTTTTTCCTTTATAAATTTCAAACACTGTTATATATAGTTAATTTTTAATTTTTGTTTTGTCAAATTTTCTCTGTTCCGTTTAAAAACAAAAACGATTTTTCATTATGAAATATGGTGCAGAAGGGGGGACTCGAACCCCCACACCCATTACAGGCACAAGATCCTTAGTCTTGCGTGTCTACCAATTCCACCACTTCTGCACAAAAGAAAAGAAAAAAGTGATTTTCCGACACAAATTTAAAGAGCTGACTATTAACTTTCTGTCTCGGATTTAGTATCTGTTTCGCCCTTATCTTCCTCATCTTCAGAAACAGGCATATCCGAAGGCATTTCTTCCTGTTCAGATTCCTGCTCCTCTTCTGCTTCATCTTCACCGGTCGTATCATCAGGAACAACTTTTTCCAAGACCAATTCTTCCGATTCAGAATCTTCTCCTTCAGGCTCTTCCTGCACAGGAGCGGAAACCGGCACTTCTTTATCATCAGGTGATGGAGTAACAGGAACATCCCGCTCTATCAAAGTATCTGTTTTAATAGAGTCCACAACTGATCCACTTTTGCTTGACAAGTACGAAAGCCATACTGAGTTAAGCATAAAAAGTATTGCAAGTACCGATGTAATTTTAGTCAAAACATTACCGGCTCCTCTGGCTCCGAAAATCGAGCTGGAAGAACCGCCAAAAATGGCCCCCATGCCCTTTTTACCTTCCTGAAGAAGGACTACCACTATCAGTAGAAGACAAATAAAAACCTGTATCGCTGCAAATGTCCCAAACATCATAAACCTCTTTAAAAAGGACAAAAACCGATTGCGTGGTAATTTATAGTGTTTTTGCCTCCATTGTCAAACTTTTTCTTTTCTATTGTGGAAAAGCTTGAGAAATACTGTATAATCATTTTTGTACTGACTCCTACCGGAACCGAAGGGAGGTTAATGATGAAAAGATACTATGCCGGAATTGATTTAGGTGGAACAAAAATCTTGTCTGTCATTACAGATGAAAACCGTACTGTGGTTTCTCAAGACAAGACAAATACTCAACCGGCTGAAGGGGCAAATGTTGTTGTTGAAAATATTGTAAATTCTGTTAAAAATGCGGCAAAAAAAGGGAACATATCGGAAACCTGTCTTATGGGAATAGGTATCGGTGTTCCGGGACCCGTAGATCCTCTAAGCGGAATGGTTTACGATTGTCCAAATTTGACAGGATGGAAAAATATCCATATAAAAGCAATATTGGAAAAAGAATTTTCTATCCCGGTAACTGTTGAAAATGATGCCAGAGTTGCAGGTCTTGCCGAAGCCCGTATCGGTGCGGCAAAAAAACACTCTCATGTGTTCTATGTTACGATAAGCACAGGAATCGGAGGAGCTATAATAATTAACGGTGAAATTTATCACGGAGCCAATGGTGCGGCTGGAGAATTCGGTCAAATGAAGCTTCTGGACAGAACCGTTCTTGAGCAATCTTTTTCAGGTAAAGCTATCGAAAAAATATACGGTATTTCAACGACATCGATACCTGATCTGCTGAAACAGAACGATACCGGAGCAAAAAAAGCACTCCGACACATCATAAATGGGCTTTCTGTTTATCTTTCAAACATTGCAACGCTTCTTAACCCGGAAATTATTGTCGTAGGGGGAGGAGTTTCTTTGCTCGGAGACATTCTGATCACACCACTTCAAAAGAATGTTAGAGAAATGGCGTTTTCGATAAGTGGAAAAAATATTAAAGTGGTTCAAGCTGAGTTGGGGGTCTATTCCGGAGCTTTAGGGGCTGTTGAGAGCATTTTTAAAAAATAAGATCGAGTAATACTTCTATAAGTTTTGGAATTGATTCCGCTCTGATCTCAGCTATGATCGGTTCATTCCCTTTCAAACCGGGGGCTACGATCTGCAGATGTTGGTGAATACTCATAAGCTTTTCGCGGATTCTGATCCTGTAGTTTTCATCGCCATAATCCACTATCTGACCAAAATCTAAAACTACTTCAACACCTTTTTCCGTCAGTTTTCCCGCAATTCTTTCAAGAAGCTCTTTTTCCGCTTTATCCTGAGTTAGCGTATAAAGTATGATTTTCCGGGGATTAGAAAGATCAAAGGAACTGTCTCTTATATCAATACTGCTGCCTGTCGCTCTACCCGCTAAAGATGCATCCTGCCGGGGTTCATAAGTACCGCAACTGAAAAAACCGCAAAAAAGAAACAATAATAAAAAAAACTTCATTCTTCCCTCCTTTTCAACCTGCTTGTATAAACATTTTACATTCTAACCACATACAACTTTACACCTATCCTGAAATAATTTCAACATTTAATTAATTTTTTGACTTGACTCTGGAAAAAGAACTCTTACCGTATATAATTGCTTGATGTTGATTTAGAAAACAGTGTGACACTATGAAGGATAAAAAAAACGGCTTGAAAAAATCATTAAAAAACGATGCTACACAAACAATATCTCTTGAACCGGATTATGAAAAAAAAATTCCGGATGATAATAGCAGCAAAAAACACTCCACACATGATCCTTCTGAAAAATATACTTTGCGGGAAGAAGTAGGCAGAGGAGGGATAGGCAGGGTTTTTGTTGCATTTGATCAGAGTATCGGTCGTGAAATTGCTCTTAAAGAACTTCTAAAAAAAGAAAGTGACACAAAAAATATCCCCTCAACAGACAAAATAAATACTGACAGGATGAGGTTCCTCAAAGAGGCTATGGTGACTGGTCAGCTTGAACATCCTGGAATTGTCCCTGTATATGAAATAGGGCAAAAACATGATGGAAACCAGTACTATACAATGAAGCTTGTCCGAGGCATGACTCTTTCCGAAGCAATACAGAAAGGGAACACTCTTGAAGAGCGGCTAAGGCTGCTTCCTCACTTCAGAGACATCTGCAATGCCGTCGCCTATGCTCACAGCAAAGGGGTTGTCCACCGCGATATAAAGCCGGAAAATATAATGATAGGAGAGTTCGGAGAAACAGTTGTTATTGACTGGGGACTTGCAAAAGTAAAAGGAGAAGTCGATCAAAACGAAAAAGAACTGCGAAACGAAATAACTTTGCTTGTAGAAACTCAACAGGGGAAAACGGCCAGGGGAAAAGCCATAGGAACACCGGCTTACATGTCTCCTGAACAGGCGAAAGGTGATATTCAGGAAGTAGATGAAAGAAGTGACATATACTCTCTGGGGGCTGTGCTGTATGAAATCCTTACCGGACATCCTCCCTTTGAAGGTAAAAATGTAAAAGAAACAGTTGCTATGGTTATGAGCGGGAACCTTATTGATATTTCTAACCTTGAGCCGGAAGCTCCTGCCGACCTGTGTGCAGTGGTTTCTAAAACACTTACGCTTAATAAAAGCAAACGGTATCAAACTGCCATCGAAGTTGCAAAAGAAATCGAAAATTTCATGTCAGGTGGAAAAATAAAGGCCTATGAATACAGTTCGTGGGAACTCCTAAAAAGATTTACAAAAAAAAATCGTTCTCTTTCTTTTGTTATCGGGATTCTCATTGCTGTCCTCATATTGGGGTCAGCAACAATACTTTATGCCTACCGCAACTCTCTACACAATGAAAGGATAGCTCACCTGAACCTGTCAATGGGGTACCTCGAATACGCAGAAAGGCTTCTTGGAGAAAAAAAATTCGGAGACGCCAAAATATTTTCAGCAGCGGCTCTACACCATAATCCTTACAATCCCAAAAGCCCGTGGAGTTTCCCTGAAGCCTATCTTCTTGACAACAAAGAAAATGCTTACAGGCATATGCTCTCAATTCAGTCTGCACTTTATTTGTCATCCGTTTACAAAAATGATGCTTTTAAAAACGATTTCATGATCGTCCCTTTTGAAGCCAGAAACATCGCTCTTTCCCCCGACGGATCGCTTATCGCTGTTTCCGGCAAAAGAAATGAAGTTTATATTTATTCCACCCAGTTATTTCATCTTAAAGCAAAATTGAGAGGACACAGTGATGAGATAACTTCTGTCAGGTTTTCCCCGGATGGCAGGATGCTGGCAACAGGAAGCTGGGATAAAACCTTAAAGATATGGAACATAGCAGAAAACCGTGTCATAAGGTCTGTGCCCTGCCCCAACTGTGAAGTACATGATCTTGCATTTTCTCCAAATGGCAGACATATAGCTTTCGGAGGAACAGACAGAACCGTCAGGATAATTGAAATAGACAACTATTCATCAACAGCATTCCCTCTGTTTGATACTGTAAATACTGTGAGAAGTATTGAGTGGTCTCCGGAAGACAACATAATCCTTGCTTCCGATATCGAAGGAAGAATATACATGAAAGAAAAGAACTCGGGAGTTCAAATACTCAAAGGTCACTCTGAAGCTGTTATATCTATCAAGTTTCTAAATGATGAAAAGCATTTTGTATCTGCCGGCTATGATAAAAAACTCATAATATGGAGTGTAGAGAAACGGAGACCTGAAAAAGTACTGAATCATTGGGATGCGTTTTTTGACATGACCGTATCAAGTGACGGAGCTTTTATTGCCGCCTCAACCAGAGACGGAATAATAAAATTCATAAATCTTAAAACTATGCAGATCTTTGAACTGAGAGGGCATGAAGGACCTGTCCACTCTGTTGCATTCATGCCAATGGGGGATACTATTATTTCTGTTGGGGAGGACAGGATAGTTAAGTCATGGCGTACAAACATTTCAAAACAGGTCTACACTTACACAGGCCATACCACCTACATTCCTTCAATAGATTATTCTCCTGACAACAGATATATTGCATCTTCCGGCTGGGATTCAACGATAAGGCTCTGGGATGTTAAAAGTGAAACTCAGATATCATCTTTCGGGAACGAGAGAATAGCTTCTTTAGCAATTACTTTTTCACCTGATGGACAATATCTTGTATCGGGTGATTCCGATGGAGATATAAGTATATGGAACCCCATGAATGGGAAAAAACTGTCCGTCTTAAAAGGCCATTCCGACAGCGTTACCTCTCTGGCATTCAATTCCTCCGGCAAACTTCTTTTTTCAGGAAGTCGGGACCGTGTCATAGGTATCTGGGATATGTCAAAACTTAAGGTGCTTGGCACAATAAAGAAAATGAACACTCCCATACATTCTCTTTCTGTATCTCCGGATGATAAAATTTTGGTAACAGGAGGAAGAGGAGGAGAACTTCTGTTTATTGATATAAATAGCAGAAAAAAGCTTTTTGAAGGGGAAGGACACACCAAAACAGTCCAGTCTATTGCTTTCTCTCCTGACAGCAAACATGTCTTGTCTACCGGTGAAGACGGGATTATCATAAAGTGGTGTGTCGATAAAAAGGGCCGAACGGACATTCTTTCAGGACACAGCGGCCCTGTAAATATGATAACATTTTCACCGGACGGAACATTGTTTGCCTCCATAGGGAAAGAGCTTATCATAAGAGATTCCAAAACTAATGAAAAACTTCAGATCATCGACCTGCAGTTTAACGGCTACAGCTTAGCTTTTGAAAATGATGGGAAACACCTCAGCATTAGTGATGGGGCTGTTATAAAAAGATTCCCCCTGATATTCAACCTGTGGAAAGAAAACCCTCTTGAACTGCTTTATAGAGCTCAGGAAGAATCAGGTAAAGTCCTTGATGGATTTAAACTTGTCCCAAAACAAAAGTTATATCAGAGCGATCTTAAAAAAAATTTGGAGAGCTCTTGACTTTTATTTAAATTGATTTTAAAATAATCTCGGACAGTGTGGAGTTTGAATATGAAAATCACATCTAGTTTGTTGTCGTTGGCATTTACTCTAGCTCTGGGGTCTATATTATTCAGTTCACCTTGTAGCGAAAGAGTTGAAAAAAAGAATCACATGATCGCTACTATCCTGTTTAACGACCCTCCTCCTTCGCCTCCTACCGATCCCGAACCACCGCCTCCACCGCCTCCTCCTTTCAGGAAAGTGGTCGTTTAGCAAGACTTATTCCTCAACTAAAACTATAAAAGCGTTCTGAGCTTTGATCACATTCATGATTTTTTCTCTGAAGGCAGGGTATTCATCTACGGGGATAATCGTACACTCTTTTCTAAAGAAAGATTTTACTGTCACAATATTGCCTTCAACTTCCGCTTTTCTTGAAACTTCAAAGCAATCATATTTTTCATCTACCGGTTGCGGAACAGAAGCAACTTTCATTCCATCAGGAACAGTAAAAGTCGTTTTAACCTGATATATACTCGGCACTCCGGTTGAAAGGGGAAGCTTCCTTTCATTAAGCGCCACCAGATCCGAGTTTACTATGTGGTCAGGCAGAGATATTGTTATTTTACCGTTCTGCCTTGTTTTAAGACTGTTGACATCTGCTTTCAAATCAACAATTAAAGGGTTCTGGATATCATTGATATCGGAATTGTCATAGCTTTTTAGAACACCACCCTTATAAAGCGCTCCTGCTAAGTTCTGGAACATATTGTGTCCGACTTCTTTTGTTCTCAATACCTGTCGCAACATTGAAGAGACACCTCCTCTCAAAGTTATAGTGTCCTTAAGAACAAGTCCCCCTTTTTCATCAAAGCTCAACTTTCTGTCATGTTTTTGAAAGTTATGTTCGGGGGTTTGATAAGGGACTTTTATAAACTCATAGTTGCCTGTTTTGTGATCAAGTACTAATGCCAAAGCACCTTGATTATCACTTCTTAAGTTGCCCATCTCAAGAAGATCCACTGTAGGGTCCATAAAGAAACCTTCTTCTACTCCTTCCTGTGGAGGTATATAAACAATTGCATGGTTAAACTGCTGACCCGGGATATCAACAAGAAGTTTTCCGGCATCGGTTGTTCTGACAACTGAATACTTAGCTTTTATACCGCCTGCACTCAATAGCTGTATGAACAGAACCGCTTTATCTTTACAGTCACCATAACCTCTTTCGAGGGTCTGTGCTGCTGTATGAGGCTTCACTCCGGCAATTATGCTGTCATACTCCTGCTGATATCTTATATCCTGAGCAACAAAAGCAAAAACAGACTCTATCTTTTCTACTACTGTAGAATCTTTTTCTGTCAGCTTTTTATATTTCCTTTTTATTTCCCCGGATAATACAAAAACATCTCTTAAAAGTGCTCTTTCCCAACTTACATAATGGTCCCAACTTTTAACGGTACTGACAGATATCGTATCAAGATAATCCTGTATAGGCGGAGCATAGTATTCATCTATCAAAGGCTCAATATTTTCTGCCGTAAAAGTGTGTACCACAAGTCCATCTTCGAGCTTCCGCTTTGACTCCTTTACACGATTGCTTGCAACATCTATTTTCAACTCTTTACCATCGGGATAAATAATGTTCCACTCACTGTAAACAACATGCTGATAAGGACTTTGAATATACCACTGCCCAAAAAAATTATTTTCAAGGTAAAGCGGAGCAGGCTTATAATGAACATACTGTACGACAGTAAAATCTCCACTTCTTAACTGTCTGAACCTTATATCATAACTGGATATAGAGCTTGCCTCACTTTTTCTAAGATCAGAGTTGAGAGAGTAGGCATTAAGGATTTTTTTTCTTCCTCCAAATGGAAGAAAAACATTTATCATCGCATCACGTCCCGCATCATTGAGAGCTCTTGTCACCTCTGTCACCACCCAAATACTGCTGCCATCACTATTGATCCTGCATGCAGCATGATCATATACCAGCAAAGATTCAGCCCCTGCGTGAGCTTCAAAATCAAGAGAGGCTCTGACAGCTTCCATTATAGTTTCTTCACTGGGAAGAAAAGATAATGTAATATCCTTTTCCTCGATCTTTAAAAAAGCTATCCTTTCTGTTATATAGGTATCTCCCGGATTTAATTTATGAGCTGTTTCCCACGACTCAAGTGCTTTTTCCGGCATCATAAGTTCATAATACAGGTCTCCTTTTTTTCTATGAAGAAAAGCATTCTGCGGGCTGAACAGCTCCATTTCATCTAAATATTTCATAGACCTGTCATACAGTCTCATTTGTCTGCTCAAATCATGAAGCCTAAAGTAAATATTTTTGTTGAATCTATCTATTTTTAAAGCCTGTTCCGCATAATTTATTGCATCCGTAAAATTTTTCCGTCCTCTTTCAAAATCTGACAGCCTTAGCAGTAAGCTTGAATCTCCGGGATACAGTCTTGCAGCTTTTTTCAGATAAATGCCTGCTTCATTCCAATATCCAAGTCTTTCAAGGCTTATTCCTTTATCAAGCAAAAAAGGAATAAAGTCAGGAGTTAACTCCAATGCAGAAGACAGCACTCTTCTTGAGTCTTCGTGCCAACCCCTATTTCGGTACAAACGGGCAAGATTCAAGCTGCCTGCATATGACAGCGGGTTTAATTCAAGAACCCTTTTAAAATCTTCTTCTGCTCTTTCCTGCTGATTTTTTATAGAATAAAATTCTCCCCGTCTGTTAATAAAAGCCGGAACGCTGTAATTTGTTTTAAGTATTGCAAGGTTGAGCACATCAATATACTTTCCTTCTTCTCCGGCAGCCTTGTAAGCTTCTGCCGCAAACAATTTTGAAAAAAGATTCATCGGGGTTTTTTCAAAAGCTCTGAGATAAAAATCTTTAGCGGCTTTAACATGTCCACTAGTTTCAAGGAGAATTCCATTCAACAGATCGTGTCTTACATCTGCTTTTTCATGAGAATCCATCTTAAACGGGAACATCATGACATGCCGGGTGTCTTTATGCTGAATATCTGTTTTGTCAAAAGAAAATATAAGATCGTCTTTATAGTTGCCATCCAAGTCAAAAATTTTCACCCCTACGATCCAGTCTCCGCTCCTTTGAGCAGATTTTATTAAAATGGGGTTGGGGCCTTTATTCAATACTGTTTTCACCAAAATATTATCGTATCCGAAACTTTCAATATTTTCTTTTGAAACTACTTCTGATCCGTTTATCCACATTTTGATACTGTCTCCTGTTGATATGGAGAATATCACCTCTTTTTTTTCAGGGGAGTATGCCGATGTGTAGAGATAAGCTACAGAGTCATTGGAAGGATAAATGAATTCATCTAAAGGAACATGCCCTAATTTATCGATACCTTTAATCTTTCTCCAGTTTACTTCAGTTACTTTTCCCCTGTAACTTCCGGAAAAATCTATCTTCCTTTCAGGAGGGTAAACTTCATAATAACCCTTTCCGTTATCATTATCAAAAGCACCTATCAACATCCACTTATCTATTACACCGCTTTGCTCTGCCAGCATTTGTGCTTTATCAATTTCTTTTTGCAGCACAGACCTTTCTAAGAGAATCGATCTTGATAAATTTCTTATTCTCATATCAGGATGCTTTTGGATTAGTTCAGACAGGAGCCTTTTATATATTTTTTCTTTTCTGTAAGTCAGCTCCATAGAATTTAAGAGTCTGATATAGGTCTCGGCAAATCTGCAGTTAATGTCCGATGCCGCCTTCACAAGATGGGCAAAGTAGCTTCTACTGTCTGAGCCAAGTAGTGCAAGGAAAGCAGCTACCTCATGGAGATTTCCGTTGTCAGGATATTTTTGAACAGTTTTTTGAACCAGATCATAAAGATCATCATAGTCAAAATCTGCCCCGTATGCGATATTTATCACCTCTTTCACTTCAGGTCCACTCTTACCCGATACAACATCAAAACTCACATCGATTTTTCTGTCAAAGAGAGATCTGTAGTATAGCTCATATCGCGAAGCACACGAAAAAGAGAGGATTAAAAAGAAGGTTGTAATTACAGTAATTTTCATTTTACGATTCATAGTTTCCCCGGTTTTTTATTTTCAAATACAAATTTTTTTTAAAAATCATCATTTTCAGGATCTGAAACCGGAACTCCGGGCTCAGGAAGAGGTCTTACAAAATTACCGTTTGCCCACATTCCATACTGAACTTCACCGTTGTATTTTGACAGTCTTCCAAGACCATGATACTTGCCATTGAGGAATGATCCTCTATAGACATCTCCATTATTTTTTTCCATTATCCCTTCTCCGGACATCACCCCCTTTTCAAAACTCCCGCTGTACCGCTCTCCATTTTTATAAAGATAGACTCCCTCTCCCTGTATTTGATTATATCTGAATTCACCTTCGTAAATATCTCCATTTTTCATAACAAGCCGTCCATTACCATGCCTTTGCCCTTTAAGGAACTCTCCTTCGTACTCATCTCCATTGCGGTAAGTCATTTTCCCCATACCTGTCATATCATCTTCAATAAAATCTCCAACATACTCAGCACCACTTGGGAAAAGCATTGTTCCGTGCCCGTTTCTCATCCCATCCCTGAATTGACCCCTGTATTCCCTTTCATCAACAAATCTGAACACCCCTTCTCCTGACATAAGATCATTTTCAAAAGTTCCTACATATCTCGCTCCGCTTGGAAAATAAAGGGTTCCGCTTCCATGACGAACCCCGTCTTTAAATTCTCCGATATACCTTGTCCCATTTTTCTGGATCAACTCCCCATGTCCGTTAAATGTCCCGTCTTCAAAAAAGCCTTTGTATTCATCACCGTTAGCAAAAACATACTGTCCTTCTCCGTATTTTTTATTGTCTCTGAACCCACCTATATACCGATCTCCGTTAGGAAGTATATGGGTACCTACATCAACAATAGGATTTTCTTCCACAGGTTCTTCTTCTACAGCCCGGCTTTCAAGACTTTGCTGACTTTTAACATACTTAATTTCCGTTGCACACGAAAAAATAAGCAAGGAAACTGAAACTATGACCTGACATTGAATTGATCTCATTTTCACCCTCCAGTCATAAATTAGAATAAATCAGGATGACAATCTGTTAAAATTTACCAGAAAACCCCATTAAAATCAACTTATGAAACATTGTCCGGGTCGGACTTGTTTTTTTTCACTTTTCTTTTTGCGAAAATTTTCGCAGAAAGCTCTTTCATTTTTTTTAGATTTTCTATTTCAAGCTTATGAGCTCTCCAGTTTTCAAGCCGCTGTTTTGATAACACACCGTCTTCTACTGCTTTTTTAACTTCACAATCAGGTTCCGTATCATGACAACAGTCAAAAAAGCGGCATTTGCATGACAGTATTTCGATATCTTCATATCCTGTATCAATATCTTCATTCCAAACCTGAAGTTCACGGATGCCGGGAGTATCTATTACAAGACCCCGGTCTTTTATTAATATAAGTTCTCTTGATGAAGTAATATGTTTTCCTTTTTTTGCTTTTTCACTTATTTCCCCGGTTTTCTGTCTATCACTTCCAAGCAGCATGTTAATAAGAGTTGACTTGCCAACTCCCGATGAACCGATAAAAACCGAAGTAATTCCTTCCTTCAAATATTCTTTAAAAACCTCAGAGGCATCTTTGTTTTTGACAGAAACAGCATGAACAGGAATATTGGCGGCAGAATCTTTCACCTCCTGTAAAAATTCAGAACAATCATCCTTTAAATCAGATTTGCTGAGTAAAATAACGGGTTTTACTTTCCCTGTTTTTGCAAGTGAAATATACCTTCTGATCCTTTTAATATTAAAATCTTCATCCAGAGATGATACTATGAAAGCTATATCAACATTGGCACTTAAAACCTGTTCGTTAAATACTTTTCCCGAAGTTTTTCTTGTTATGCAGCTTTTTCTTTGAAGTGTTTCATGGATGTATGCCTTGTCTCTCTTTATAGAGATAACAACCCAGTCCCCGACAGCAGACAGATCAGATTTGAAAAGAGCATCTCTTCTCAATGATCCGCTCAGTTTTGCATCAAAAAAACCTTTTTCACAAACAACCTTGTAAAGGTTTCTGCTTTGAGAAACAACCCTTGCAGGGAAAAAAGATCTTTTTTTCAACCTTTCGAACTGATCTTTAAAAAATTTGCTGTAACCGTATTTTTTTATGTCCATCTTAAAGCAACCCAAGTATCTCAAAACATTAGTATCAGTCAAACCATTTAAAAGTCAATTACTTGCAAAAATTTATTTTCGCTCTATATTAGCTCTTGAAAAACAGTTTATGTATCATCTCGGGGAGGGGTATTTTGGTTTTTAATAAAATAAAGGCTTATGCAGGTTTATACAGACTTGATGTTCCCGTAATCGTATTTTCAGGAGCTTTTGCCGGAAGACTGCTCATTACTGATGAATTTTCATGGTTCTTTTTTTTTGAAGCATTTTTTCTTGCTCTTTTTCCTTATAACTTTGTCTATACGCTAAACTCTATTACCGATAAAACTGAGGATTCTATAAACAAACCCTGGAGACCTCTTCCTTCCAAAAAACTGACAACCACAGAAGCTTCAACATATCTTATTTTCATTACAGTCATATCTGTTATGGGGATCCCTGTTATTTTTAATGGTTGGGAAATATTTCTGTCATATCTGGTCATCTTGCTTGGATTCAGTTATTCAGTAAAACCTTTTGCCATAAAAAACAGGGGGCTTTTGTCTTCCATCATAACCGGGTGGGGCGTTGTTCATCCCCTGTATATAACAGGAGGACAGACTCTTGCTTTAACTACCACATGTGTTCTTTTTCACGGTATAGGGGCTACACTTCTTAAAGATCTTTCCGATTTGAAGGGAGATGCCGCCGCAGGCAGGAAACTTATTACCGACAAAATTCCCGTGTCCGGAATATTTTTGATCTCGCTTGCTCTCATGATATTTTCAGCGGCCTCATTTTTTCTGACAGAACATTCTTTTATATCAATTATTCCACTGGGAAGTGCCACTGTTCTCACATATAACTTTTTTTATAAAAGAGAGTTTTTCTGTGAAAAAATATATAAAAAAATCATCTGGACAAGCGCACTGTTCGGTTTTTTTGTTATCTTATATGCAGTTGTCAATTAAAAAGTCTCTTTCATGATTCTTCCGGCAACCCTTTCTCCATTTTCGGATTCAGGAATAAAAAACATCAATACACCCTTCTCTGATTCAGAAAAAAACATTTTACCGAATTCGTTGAAATCCCTTTTTTCAGGGAAATCCGATTTTCTTACACTTGTCAAGGTTCTGTTTTGAAAAATGTACAGTTTCTCCCCGGCAACAGAAAAATGTGACGAAACCACCCCATCTTCATCAACTGGGAAGAAACCGGTTATATAAACCAGTTTCTTCTCCTCAGGATCAAAACGGTAAACATTTATCTGCATTATATTCTGGAAGTAAAGATGCGTGAGCAGATATGCATTATCAGTGCCACATGTAACAGACACCGGTCTTTCCACAGGAGCTCCAAGAGAAAATATTCTTTGAAACCAATCCTCATCATCTTCATCTCTTATAAGAAAGTTATCCCATTCTTCATAGTTTTTGTCCGATTTTGACAAAACAAACCTTCTTGGAATATCGTAGTGTTCCTGTATATGAAGAAGCCACAGAGACTTGTTTTCATCAAAACATGCCGAAGAAATAGATGTAACATAGGAAGGAAGTTCAAGGGTTTTAATTATTTTATTTTCATCCGCTTTATAAAAATCAAGTTGAAGTCCTTTATCACTGAGACTTCTAAGCAAAAACAAGTTGTCCTTTTCAAAATAAGCCACTGGGGATCGTCCCCTTCCAGGCAAATTGACTTCTTTCAAACCTTTTTCTTTTATTCTATTTAAAGAAAATCCTTTTTCCGAAACAATTTCAATGAAACCACTTATCGGAGAACTATAACTGCATTTAGCTTCTGAGCACACAAGAAATGGATCTCTGCTGCATGAAAAAAACAAAAGCAGTCCGATGAGAAAAAAAAATTGGGGGTATTTTTTGAGTATCGTTGAATTCAATTGATATATTGCTGATCAGAACTCCATTTTTTGGAGTTCTTCTTCAGCTCTCTTATAGTATTCGTTTTCTGCAGTAACAATCCTGAGTATTGATCTTAACAGTTCTTTAGACTTTGTAGGATTGAAACTTCTCATTACCATAGCCTTATCAAAAACCATTTTAACGATATTGTCTATATTATTAAGCCAGTCTCTGCATTCTTTTTTATCAGGATCCAGCTCAAGGCATTTTTCATAAGACTCTTTTGCAAGATCAAAGCTGTCTCTTCTTTCCAAATCCCTGGCTCTTGCAAAATGGCCTATTGCCTCTATTTTGTCAACTCTTCTTGAAAACTCAGTGCCTCCGGGGACAATATATTCATCAAGAGCTTTTGCAGCTCCAAGGTTGTCCAGGATCAAATTATGGTCAAGGAGTTTCACACCCTCAAGAATACGGTTCCTTATCCGGTTAAAGTTAAGCAACTGTGTTTTAAGAGCAAGAACTCTTGCATCTTCTTCGCATTCACACTTCAACTCACTTACTTTAACTATCGCCTCTATGGCTTTATTGTATCTTCCTTCAGCACACATCTCAAGGACAAGCTGTCTTGCTCTGGCAAGCTTTTGTGCATTACTCTCAAGAGTATGTCTTCTTGATTCCATTTCTCTTTCTCTTTCCAACTCACGACGACGCCTCTCCTGTTCCAAACGCTCTCTTTCCCGTTCCTCTTCCCTTCTTCTGCGTTCTTCCTCTATCCGGCGCTGCCTTTCAGCCTCTCTTCTGCGACGCTCTTCTTCCTGTCTTCTTCTTTCAAGCTCAAGCTCTCTCTGTCTTCTTTCTTCTTCAAGCCTTCTGCGAGCCTCTTCTTCTCTCCTGCGTGCCTCTTCTTCTCTTCTTCTTTGTTCCTCTGCTCTTCTGCGAGCTTCATCCTCTCTTCTGCCATCATCACGGAATCTGTCATCTCTGGAAGACCGACCTCTATCAGGTGCCCTGGAGGTGGTTCCGAACCTTATTCTATCATAAATAGAGTCGGTCACTTCTCTTATCTGTCTGTAAAGGGCTCTGTCTGTTACATCTCTTGGAGACATATAGGTTTGAGAAGAGTCATTTATCATTCTTTCCTCAATAAGATCCAACAGTACAAACCTTACAAGGATCTCATCATACCTGTCTTTCGATATTAAAGAAAGGATCACATATTCATAGCTTCCGTGAACCGAATTGTCCGCCCAACAGATAGCATCGCTTCCACACCTTCTAAGTTCATCAAAGTTACGCCTGTCAAGATCACGATAGTGCATGATATTAAATCTTTCCACCATCATCGAATCAAGTGCCCTTACTATGTCAGAAGCATCTGCTCTTCCAATGTCTCTGGTGACAGGCCTCATAAAAAGAACTTTCTCTGCAAACAAAGGGAATATCAGAAAAAATATAAACCCTAAAATTGAAAATTTTCTCAACTCACTCCTCCTTACAGAACTCTGCCGCAAAAATCTCAAAATATTTAACCTTATTTTTAACATTTTTCAAGTTTTTAACCGTAAATCTCAACATAATAGTGTAAACATTTAAATAAAGTATACTATTCCTTACTGCAGTAATATATAAAAAAGCGGTCGGAACCTTCTTCCATAACACCTTTACAATGGATTCCTTCGTTTTCACTTTCAAAGCTTTCAGAAAAAATTATATGTCCATGTTTTTTTAATCTGAATGACGGAGAAACAATTTTTTCTCCTGAAAGATAAAACCCGGACATTACAAAAAGCTTATCATTTTCAATTCTGTAACGAACATTGACCGGTTCATCAAGAACATTTTTCGAAACAGCTTCCGCTGCCTCTATCTCTTCCCCTACCATTTTTCTGTAAAGTTCTGTTATTCCCCCTTCATCGACAGACTCAACATTATCGAGATCCTCTTCATATTCATTGTACTTTGAAACAGCAAAAAGTATTAATCCAAAAAAAGCTGTCACAGCAAAAGCCATAAAAAGTTTTTTTCTTTTACCCCGTATGTATTCAAGTTTCAGCTTATCCATATGTCAACCACACAAATTTTTCAGCTAAAGAGTGAGGATATCTTTAATTTAAATTTTATCAAGATTATCAAATTTTTTTAAGAATTATGTCATATAACAGAAAGTTTGTTAAAGTTTCCAGTCTTACCGTGATAGACTCTCAGCAGTGCTTTTTCAAGAATATGTCCATACATAGCTTTAAGGAGATCTTCTCCGGTACAGTTAAACTT
>SLOD01000150.1 GCA_007132725.1 Candidatus Sumerlaeota bacterium | reverse complement strand
TCTTCCTCTTCCTCTTCCTTTTCCTCTTCCTTTTCCTCTTCCTGTTCTTCTTCCTGTTCTTCTTCCTGTTCCTGTTCTTCTTCCTGTTCAGGTGGTTTTTCGACAGGAACCTCTAAATTTTCTGTTGCAAAAGCACTTATAAAGATCAGTATGACAAATAAACAAACTGGTATTTTATTAACCATTTCATCACCCCGTTTTAGTTGGCTACGACCAAAGCATCCACAGCTATTTCCCTTATTTCGGGAAGTTTCTTTTCTGCATCTGCTCTGTTGCTAAAACAACCATGCCTCAACCTATACCAGGACTTTCCATCTATTTCACCTTCGACAAGATGAGTATCATCAAGATTGTATCTTTTTTTTGCTGATATTGCCAGTTGTTTGTTCGTATCGGAAAAGAGTTGGATTGAAAAATGACATTTTTTTTCAGTTTCTTTTTTCTCAACTGTTTTGGATGCCGGTTTTTCGTCCTCATCTTCTTCCTTTTCAATCTTTTTTACATAAGTACAGATGACATTGTTGTCGATTTTTCCTTCAGGGGTCATAATCCCTTTGGATTTAGCAAGCTCCACAAGTGAAAGATGTTTAGTGGTCATTTCCTGAAGCTTAAAGCTGCAGGCACTGAGTTGTTCTCCGATTTTTCCTTTGCCTGCCCCTGTCCCGTGGTTGACTGACAGATCGGTTTTCCCTATTATAAGACCGGCTGTAAAAGCTACTGTAAGAAAAATAAAGCTCAAAATCAGTGTTTTTATAAGTAGCGAAGTTGTTACTGTTATTGATCCGTTTTTCATTTTAACCTCTCAATCTCTCAATTTTTTTTCTGTGAAGCTTCCGTTTAAGGATCATATCATCCAAGTTCAATTTTTTCTTTGACAAGGAACTGTAAAGACTTATAAGAGTGCGAACATTGCTGTCTATCGTAGTTGCCTCAAAGTCGTCTGTAATACGCATGAAATAATACAATCTTTTCCGGTTTCTTTCAAGTTCCGATAAAACGTTGAAAATGGAGTCGGGAGCAATTTCATCAACGACAATTCCTCTTGACATGTTTTCCACGATCTCTGCAGCTCTGTTTTTAGATGAAATAACGATTGCTTTTCTGCACCATATAGCACTTTTTACAAGGAATGTGTCACTTCTGTGCCACTTAGAGGGAACAATAAGAACATCAAATGTTTCTAAAGCGGCATTAAATCTCCCCGGCTCAATAGGTCCCCTCAGAAAAACGTTAGGATTTTTTATGGTTTTTTTCAAACGATTTACATATCTGGAGTTTCCGGCAATTTCTCCATAGATATGAATTTCGTTCTGGAAACCTTTTTCATAAAGTATATTAAAAGCTTCAACCAACTCCATAATCCCATCTTCAGGTAAAAGTTCCCCCATAAATCCAAATTTTACGGCTCCCTCTATTTCAAAGGGTTTGCTGTCAACAAATCCTTCTCCGTAAAAGCCCTGTTCCATAAATATTGTTTTGTTTTCGGGAATGGAGTTGCGGTAAAAAAGGTTATACTCCATTTCTGAAAACAGTATAAACTTATCTGTAAACTCAATTGCTTCAAAAGAAAGCTTTTCTCTTTCCCTGCAAACAGGGTCTTCAAGAGAAGATGCGGCAGGCTTATTGTAAAAAGAGCTGTATCTGCCAATCTGCTCAAACCATACACCTTTGTTGTTTCGCGGAGAAAACAGTTTGCCTGCTTTTTCTAAAACAGAATTTACCGGGGAAGAGACAAAGTTTGATATTCTCAACTTTTTTTCTTTTGTAAAACATCCCCCGATACAGCCTTTTTCAAAAATAAAAGGTGTTGACAGGAACCCGTCATAAAGAGAGACAACAACAGGTATAGATCTTTCTCCCGCAATAAAAGGGTAGTTGAAAGAGTGGTTTTTAAAACTCCATATATGTATGCAATCGAAACTTTCATCTTTAAGTATATACCTGAAAACATTTTCGATCTGAAAAGAAGAAAAGGTTTCTTTAAAAGAGATGTGTCGTTTGGGAAGGTAGGTTACAAATCTATTAAAGTCATTGCCAGGAATAATATTGAGAGAGTAATGTTCTTCCTTGTCGGAAAACAAAGGATAGAAAACCGAAATTGATATTTGTCGGGACAAACTCTCGGTCAATCCTTCAAGATAGCTGTTAAGAAAAGCGAGCGAACAGCTGCTTTCCGGTTCTGATTCAAGTACAAAAAGTATTGATAGCGGAGAGTCACAGAGCACTCATTACACCTAAAAAAACATGATAAAATAACAAAGCAGGGCGAATAGATATTATCAAAGAGCATAGTTTTTGTCAAAACAATAAATTTTATAGAGGATCGGAACAAATAGAACTTGCTCATAGTTTGCCTTTATGATATAAATGTGGTCTGATTTTTTCCGGAGGAAAAATGATAACCGAATGTCCCTCTTGTAAAAAGACGATATCAGTCGTTAAAACAGGTGTTACGGTATGTCCTAAATGCAAAGCTGTCGTTCATATCGGAGATCCCGTTAAAGATGAAGAAAACAAGGTTATAAAAACCGCTTCCCAAATAAAAGCGGAAGCCGACACAAAAACATCTAACGATAAAAAAGAAAGTGGAAAAGTAAGTGGATTTTGGGAAAAACTTCAGGATGCAGCATCGTCTGAAGATAGTTACGGTGGAAAAAAGCAAAAGAGAAAACACACAGGTCTTTTTAAAGGAACTCCTTGGGATAACTGGAAAACTACTGGTTTTGCAGAAGCGTTCTACCACACAACTGTTGAAATAATTAACCGACCTTCAAAGTTTTTCAAAGACATGAAGTATGCTGTAAATCCAGGATTGATCCCTATATACGGGATCGTTGCTGCGTTTTTAACAGCTCTTTTTCAAAGATTTTGGATACTTAAAATATTTCAATCTCTTTTCCCTGATTTTCAGTCATTTAGCAAAGCTATGGCCAATCTTCCTGTCGCTCTCGGGAGTGAAGACAGGTTGCGAATAGTTTACAGTACGATGCACCCTGAACCTTCCGCCCTTTTTGCACAGTTGCTGTTGTCTCCGTTAATGTCGATCATTATTACAGCATTTATTCTTCATCTTGGCAGTGTGATACTTGGAGGAAGAGCGAGGCTCCACCATTTTTACAGGATGAGCGGTTTTATCATGATAACCGGTGTACTTGGAATAGTTCCAATCCTGGGAAATATTGCCGGTTTTTTTTGGCGTGCGGTACTGGTTTTTAAAGGGGGACGCATTATAAATAATTTTAATACCGGAAGAGCATACGGTCTCACAGCTTTTTATCTGTTCATGTCTCTTCTTTTCAGTTCATTGGGGATGATATGAGTTTCAGGATAGGAACGGGAGTTGATATCCATAGATTTGACAGTGGAAGGGATCTGTGGCTTGGCGGAATACTCATTGAAGGTCATCCGGGACTTGCCGGACACAGTGATGCCGATGTTATGATACATGCATTGATAGACGCTCTCCTTGGGGCATCTGGATATGGAGACATTGGAGAATTGTTCCCTGATACAGACGATTCTTTGAAAAATGTGAGGAGTACGGTACTTTTAAAAAGGGTTGCTGACAAACTTCATGAAGAAGGATGGTCTGTTGTAAATATAGATTCCGTTATATTATGTGAAACACCGAAAATACTCCCGTATAAAGAACAAATGAGAAAAACAGTTGCTGAAATTTTGAATATTGATCCGGGCAGTATAATGATAAAAGGAAAAACATCTGAAAAACTGGGATTTACCGGAAGAAAAGAAGGAGTATTTTCCATGGCAGTTGTTCTTATTGAACGAAGGAGGTCAAATTGAAAAAGATCCGCTTTACTTTTGGCAGGAAAAACTACACAACTTTTATTATTGTTACTTTGGTGCTTTTATATGCAATATATTCCTCAATAGACGGAGTGGTTTATTATTTCTCAGATTCGACTCCGATCGTAATAGGGGACGCCATGGATCCTGATATGGATGCTTTTGCCAAAGTACAGGACGGTGATTTTGTTGAAGTAAGCGGGATAACATCTGTTCAGGGGGGCAGCCTTGAAAAAGGGTTTCTTGGCAAAAGACACCATCTTTACTATTTTACCGGCTCAGACAGATTTATAGTTATTGAGCCTTCAGAAGAAGAAGGAAGAAAAGGTCCTGCAAGAAAGACTGTCCGTGGCAGGGCTCACCGCTTTAAAACAAACAGACAGGCTCAAAATATGAGAGAGTTTTTTTTAAGGAGACTTCTTATCGAAATGGATGATGAAGGAATTTTCATAGAATCAGGTCTTGAACCCGGGACAAATCATTTAAGCTTCATATTTTTTCTTATAATGATCGGCATGATGGGATTGAATGTAACATTATTCATAAAATACTTAAAAAAAGATGATTCACAGGAGAATGAGTTAGATGACTTCTGAAACAGTAAGAACAAGATTCGCACCGAGCCCGACCGGCTACATGCATGTTGGAAACTTGAGAACAGCTCTATATGCATGGCTGCTTGCCAGAAAGTATAATGGAACTTTTATTTTAAGGATAGAGGACACAGATCAGGAAAGAGAAGTTGAAGGAGCTGTTGATATAATTTACAGGACATTAAAAGAAACAGGTATGAACCACGATGAAGGCCCTGATGTTGGGGGGGCGTACGGACCATACACCCAAAGTGAGCGTAAAAAAGCAGGGATCTATGAAAAATATATTGCCGAATTGATAGACAAAAAGGCTGCCTACCGCTGTTTCTGCGATAAAGAGCGTCTTGAAAGAGTCAAAGCTGAGTCTAAAACGACAGGGACTCATGCCAGATACGATCGTCATTGCCTCGGTCTTATGGAAGACGAAATAAAACAGAAAATAGCTCAGGGGATACCGTTCGTTATCAGACAGAAAGTGCCTGAAGAGGGCAGCACCTCTTTTCACGATGAAGTTTTTGGTGATATAGCGATTGAAAACGCAACAATGGATGATATTGTTCTTTTAAAATCTGATGGTTATCCCACATACAACTTTGCCAATGTTGTTGATGATCACCTGATGGGAATAACACATGTTGTAAGGGGGAGTGAATATCTTATTTCCACACCTAAATACAACCTTCTTTATGAAGCTTTCGGCTGGACACCGCCTAAATATGTTCATGTTTCTCCTGTTATGAGAGACTCTCAGAGAAAACTTTCAAAAAGAGACGGTGATGCCAGCTACAGTGATTTTCTTGAAAAAGGAGTTCTCAGGGAGGCCTTGATAAATTACATTGCTCTTCTTGGCTGGAACCCCGGGACAGACCAGGAAAAGTTTTCCCTGAATGAGCTTATAAAAGTTTTTGATATAAGCGGGATCAGTAAATCTCCTGCTATTTTTGATGAAAATAAACTGCGGTGGCTCAATGGAGAATATTTGCGTGAAATGACACATGATAGATTTAAAAGCGTTGCAAAAGCATATATCTGTAAGGAGATAAAAAGAACAGACATAGATATTGATATACTTGTGGAGGTACTTCAAAAAAGGACTGAATTTTTAAGTGACATTCCGCCACAGATAGATTTTATTGATAAGTTGCCGGAATACGGTCCCGATCTTTATATTCATAAAAAGATGAAAACAAATGTTGAAAACTGTTATGAAGCTTTAACTGCTTTAGCCCCGGTAATTGAAACGATTTCTTCCTGGAACAATGAATCTCTGTATGAAAATATAGCCCGATTTTCAGAAGAATCGGGTCTGAACAGGAAAGTTGTTTTGTGGTCTTTAAGAGTAGCCTTAAGCGGTAAGAAAACAACTCCGGGAGGTGGAACCGAGCTTGCGGCCATATTGGGCAAAAAAGAGACTTTTGCAAGAATAAAAAAAGGTATAGATATTTTAGAAAAAGAAAAGAAACTTATTAATTAGTAAAATATAGGAGTATTGAAATGAAAAATCTGAAAACAAAATATCTTGGGTTTGAGCTTGAAAGTCCATTAATAGTAGGTTCCTGTGGACTTTGTAACACAATTGAAAATTTAAAAGAAATGGAAAGATCGGGAGCTGGGGCAATAGTTCTTAAATCTCTTTTTGAGGAACAGATAATAGAAGAGAGGGTTAAATCTGCGACACAGGGGATATACACCTCTTTCCACCCTGAAGCACTTGAGTATATTTCACAGATGAGTATGAACTTCGGACCGGAGTACTATATCAAGCTTATCAAAGATGCTAAAAATGAGCTAAAAATTCCTGTCATTGCCAGCGTAAACTGCATTTCAAAGGAATATTGGATAGAATTTGCAAAAAAAATCGAAAAAGCGGGAGCTGATGCCGTAGAGCTCAACATCAGTCATATAGTGCATGATGTTGAAACAAGTGCAAACGACATAACAGATGACTACCTCTCAACTTTCAGAGCAGTGAAGGACAACATAAAAATACCTGTTGCTGTCAAAATGGGTTCAAATTACACCAATATTGCAAGGATGGTTAAGCTGATACAAAACTACGGGGCGAAAGGAGTTGTTTTGTTCAACCGGTTTTACCAGACAGATATTGATACAGATAAATTAGAATTAGTTCCCGGATACATACGGTCATCAAGAAAAGATCTCACTGAAACTATCAGGTGGGTCAGCATCGTCTCCAGTAAAACAGATATTGATATTGCGGCAGGAAGGGGAGTCAAAGACGGAATAGATGCAATAAAGCTTATTCTTGCAGGAGCAGAAGCAGTACAAGTGGTAAGTGCTCTTTATAAAAACGGTATAGGGTATATTTCTAAAATGAACCGGGAGATCGAGAGTTGGATGGAAGAAAAGGAATTCCGCTCTATTGAGGAGTTTAAAGGTAAATTGAGTCAGAAAAACATAGAAAACCCCCAGGCATGGGAACGTCAGCAGTATATAAAAGCTCTTGTAGGAATCGAATGATGCCCGGATATGACATTCGAGTCTAATTTAATTGCATTATTTTATAATTTTTTTTATGCTTTCATGGTACTGTTGGTAACGATGGAGCATTATCATGAGTTTTATGTCCGGTTTTGATTCTAAAATAGCCGCCTTAAAGGAAAAATATTCAATCAAATGTAACATCCCTCCTTTGAAAATTAATGGGAAAACAGTGGAAACTGCTATTGTACAGGGAGGAATGGGTGTTGGAATATCGCTTTCCGGGCTTGCTTCCGCTGTTGCAGACCAAGGCGGAGTAGGAGTTATTGCTGCCAATGCTATTGGTATGATAGAATCTGATTACTATGAAAATCACATTGAAGCGAATATAAGGGCTTTGAAAAATGAGATAAGAAAAGCAAAAAAGGTGAAAGAAAGAACGATAGGAGTCAACATCATGGTGGCTGTTGACTGTTTTTCCGAGCTGCTGAATACAGCAATAGAAGAAAAAGTTGATATTCTTTTTCTTGGAGCAGGACTCCCGATAAAAAATATTCCTGTTGAGAAAATAAGAGAAGTCAATATTGCTGTTGTGCCTATTGTCAGCTCAGGAAGGGCAGCAAGACTTATTTTTAAGTCGTGGGAAAAACTATACGGTGACCTTCCTGACGGAGTTGTAGTTGAGGGTCCGAAAGCCGGAGGACATCTTGGATTTAAATATGAACGGATAGATCATCCCGATTCTCAGCTTGAAACAATAGTGCCTGAAGTTGTTGAGGTTTTAAGCGAGTTCAGGAACCGTTATGATAGAGATATTCCGGTTATTGCTGCGGGAGGTATATTTTCAGGTGAAGATATTTACAGGATAATGAAGCTCGGTGCCGAAGGGGTTCAGATGGGCACCCGTTTTGTTGCAACGCATGAATGTGATGCTGACAGAAGATTTAAAGATGTTTATGTTAATGCACAAGAGAAAGATGTGAAAATAATAAATTCTCCGGTGGGACTTCCGGGAAGAGCTGTCAACAATAGGTTCCTTCAGGATATAGAAGCCGGCGTAAAAAAACATTTCCAATGTCCGTCAAAATGTCTTGATAGCTGTAAAGCTAAAGATGCAAGGTATTGTATTTCCGAAGCTCTTGATAATGCAAGGAAAGGAGAATTTGAAAACGGATTTGCGTTTGCCGGCTCCAATGTATTTAAAGTCAACTCCGTAGTGTCCGTTAAGGAGCTGTTTTCTGATATTAAGTTTGAATATGCCAAAACGGTGGTTAAAGAATACCTTAGAGGTGAATACCAAAATGTTTCCGAAAAATTGTCTAAGATCAAATCAGAATACAGCGATGCACTCTCAAAGGTTGCTTTTGAAATGCAGGAATCAATTAGAAAGACGACCCTTGAAAATGAAATTAAAATGAAACAGAAGATGGAAAATGTGACGGAAGTAATAATAAAGTTGAAAGAAGAGTACAATATTTATCTGAACAAAATTTCCCAAATATCTGAAGATTTAAGTTTAGTGAACGGTGAATTGGTCAACTAAGATCAGGAACTCCTTTTCCCACAATCATTCCAAGGCAGATGTATCAAATAGTTGTGTGTTACAATTTGATACAATATGAGAGCAAAACGTTGTAACGGTTTGGAAATATTAAAAAAAAATGAAATTTATGCTTGACAAACAAAAAAAGTTTATTATTATAAGTTATACAAGGTGGCAATTAGCGCCCTGTTCCTGGACATTTGGTTAAATTGCCTCACAGTTCGGATTGAATGTTGCGACTCCACTTGAAACTCAACAACTGACATGGTACACACTTCCTCCTTTACTGTAAAATGAGTTCCTGCTGAAACAGATATTACCCCGATTAGGTGCCACCTTGTTTCTTCTTCAATCTATCTGTTTTTTTTCTTAAAAATTCTTTTTATTCTATTCTAAACGGGGGGGCGCTTCTCTTTGTCTTTTTGCTTTGGAAAAAAATATTCTGAAAAATTAAGTGTTTATAAAAAAAGTTAAAAAAAGTTCATTTTTTCTCTTGACTGACCGGTCGGTCTATGTTAAAACATAAAAAGACCGAGCGGTCGGTCAAGTTCATTAATTTTTGCAGTGGAGGTGAATATGTTCGGTGGAATTGATTTAAACAGGGGAGATCAGACAAAAGCAAAAATCGTTGAAGTTGTTATGAAGATAATTGCAAGAGACGGTTTAAAAGATCTCACCACAAGAAAAATTTGTGAAGAGGCGGGAATCGCCAAAGGAACACTGTATCACCATTTTGAAAACATGGACAATGTTGTTGCTGAAAGCATCCGGTTTGTCCATGCTCAAATGCTCGAACATTTTGAAAAGATGGAATTTCAATCGCTGGAAGAGTTTTTTAAAACACTTGGGGATATTTCCATTTCAGCAGTTGAGGAGCAGAAGAAAAACGGCATGAAAACTCCTTCATTTTTTGATGAATTTGTGAATAACCCTGTTCTTTACAAACTTCAGAAAGATACTCTGAATGAGTGGCACGATTTGATATGCAGGAAAATTCAGATACTTACTGAAGAAGAGATATCTGACGAAGTTCTTAAAGAAATCGGCACTATGCTTTACATTGTTATTTCAGGGTTTAAAATGATACTTTATTTTGAAGATGATATTGAGATGGTAAAAAATCTCTGGAAAAAACATTCTCAATTACTTGCGTCACATGTGGGTGAAGATAAATGGAGGAAATGGAAATGAAAAAATTAACGATCATTTTAATTGTTGCATTGCTTTTTATAAGTTTGACTGCAACTGAAAAAAAAGAAGATGTCTATGACATCCTTGACAAAGTTGACAGAGTTTATCGCTCAAACACGAGTCATGCGGAAATGGAGATGGAGATCACCACTCCCAACTGGAAGCGGACAATGAGGATGGAAGCGTGGAGCGAGGGGATGAAAAAAACATTTGTCACTATCCTTGCTCCGGCAAGGGACAGGGGTGTTTCCACACTCAGAGTTGATAACGACATGTGGAACTTTTTTCCTAAGGTTGGAAGAGTTATGAAAGTTCCCCCGAG
>SLOD01000087.1 GCA_007132725.1 Candidatus Sumerlaeota bacterium | reverse complement strand
TGGAGAACTTCATCACGCCAGTAACATTTCTCTCTGTGGTCTCCTTTTTCAAACCATTTTATGGCACTTTCCGTAATAAGAAAAGTCCCCGGTTTAAGTTTTTTGACCCTTCTGAGTTCTTCAATTATTTTTTTTCTAACATCACCTTTTACAGCTTGAGGATCATTTTTGCTAAGAGAGGTATAAATATTACAAACGACGCCTGCTGCTCCAACTTTTTCTGACAATTCCACTACCTTCCCGAGCTCTTTGTAGTTCTCTTCAGCAAGGGTCATATTAAAAACAACTCTTCTGTCTCCGGCAAAATTTTTAATAACTTTCTCAAAAACACCCTCTCCTCTTATTGTATCATTTGTTCTTTCCATTCCATCAATCGAAACAAATACTCTGTGGTCATAATCTTCCGGAATCCGTATTGTCCCATTTGTTATTGTTTCAACAAAAGGAAACATCCGGTCAGCAAGTTCTACAACATCCGGACGGAGCATAGGCTCTCCACCCATCAGCATGATCATTCTTATCCCTTTCCGTTTCAGCTCATAAAACCTTTTCCTCCATTCTTCAAGCGAAGGTTCTTCTCTTTCAGTTTTTTTATTTGACATTGCTTTGTCTTTAAAATGATAACAATGACAACACCTCAGATTACAACTGTCCGTAATATCAACTTCAGCAATAAAAGGCTTCCGGACAACAGCTCTTTTAATTTCGTAGAACAGTCTAAGAAACAGTTTTCCAAGTTTCACGCTAATGACCCCGACAAAAACAAACAACAAGGCAACTTTACTTTTATACCTGGTTTTAGCAAATTTTGTTACGTGCTTATCCACAATAAATTCTATGAAATTTGACAATAACATCCCTGTGTTTAATATTGTGTCTGCTGTTTATTAAATAATTAAAGGGTCGTTGATGAAGTTCATTATCGCAGGTGCCGGCTCAGTAGGATACAGTATCGCAAAACACCTCATAAAAGAAGGGAAAGATGTGGTTCTTATAGAAAAAGACAGTATCCGCTCAAAATTCCTTGAATCAGACCTTGACTGTATTGTTTTAAATAAGGAGATAAACTCCATTCAAACATTTAAGGAGGCAGATATTCAAGAGGGTGATTTTTTTATAGCCGCTACAGAAAGCGATGAAATAAATCTCATTGCATGCTCTATCGCTTCCCATTGGAAAAACATAAAAAAAGTGGCACGGATAAGGAATCTTGATTACTCTAATGCGGAATCACTGGGAAAACCGTTTTTAGGAGCCGACTACGTTATTTCTCCTGAAGTTGAAGCGGCAAAACAGATAGCAGATATCATAGCCAAAGGAGCAGTATCTGACATCCTCTCTTTTGAGGGGTCTGACATTACCATGATTAGTGGAATCGTTGAAAAAAAATCGGTTTTTAGGAACAAGTCCTTGAGCAAAATTAAAAAGGAACTGAACAGACAATTCATTGTTGCCCTTCTCAAAAGAGATGATAAAGAGATAATCCCTTCTGGGAACACCCAAATTAAGGAGGGAGATAATATTTTCATAGTCGCAGACAGTGCAACACAGGAATATATACTTACAAGAGCCGGGGAAAAAATTTCAAAGGTTAAAACGGCTCTCATTATAGGGTCCAACAGGATAGGAAGGAACCTTTTAAGAATACTTGAAAATAAGCCTATCAAAATAACCATGATAATAAACAACTATGAAGAGGCTAAAGAAATTGCAGAGATGTATCCTAAGGTAATGGTCATAAACGGTGATGTAAGAGATGAGTCAATATTTGAAGAAGAAAAATTAAAAGAAATGGATGTGATAATCAATGTTACTGACAATCAGGAACTGAATCTATTGTCCGCTCTTTATGCAAAAAGTGTCGGGATCAAAAGAGCTGTTGCAACCGTAAGCAAATCAAGCTACATCTCTATAGCGGGCAAACTTGGAATTGATGCTACTGTAAGCCCTAAAAGAAGTGCCATTGATGCAATACTCAAGTATATCAGAAAAGGATTGGTGAAAACTTTTTACAGTTTCTTTGAGGGAGATGCAGAAGCAATAGAGTTTGTCATACCGGAGTCATGCAGTGCAAAAGGAAAGTCCCTCAAAGAACTTAAAATGCCTAAAGATTCTATTGTCGTTTCTGTTTCAAGGAACAGTGAAGTAATAATTCCTGACGGCGAATTTCGTTTGCTTGCAGGTGATACAATAATCGTTGTCCTTAAAAGCAATGTAGTGTCAAAAGTGGAATCCATTTTTTCAGATAACAATGAATTTTAAGTTTTTAATTAAAGCTCTTGCGATCCTCGCAACTGTAATATCGGCGTTCATGTCAATACCTGCTGCTATAGCTTTATACTCAGGCGAGACAAAACCTGCTTTTGCTTTTATTTCTGTAATTTTAACAACAGTTTTCATATCTTCTATAATACTTCTTTCCGGAAAGAACTGGCAGATATCAAGGATCTCAACAAGAGAAAGCTTCATGATGGTCTTTCTTTCCTGGGGACTTGCATCATTTTTGGGGTCACTTCCTTTCTATATTTCAGGAGAGATACCTTCTTTTGTCGATGCTTTTTTTGAAACGACTTCCGGATTCACAACTACAGGGGCAACCATTCTCACATCAATTGAAAATCTTCCGTCGTCTCTTCTCTTTTGGAGAAGTCTCACACACTGGCTTGGAGGAATGGGGATAATTGTCCTTACGATAGCTATCCTTCCTGTTCTCGGCATAGGAGGTTTGCAACTTCTAAAAGCGGAAGCTCCCGGTCCGACAGTTGACAAAATAACTCCGAGAGTTGCTCAAACGGCAAAAGCTTTATGGTTTATATATATGGGAATGACCGCAGCCCAAGTTATTTTACTAAGATTTGCCGGCATGAACTATTTCGATGCATTCACCCATACTTTCGGAACGCTTGCAACCGGAGGATTTTCTCCCAAAAGTGCTTCCGCAGGACATTATAATTCGGCACAAATAGATGGAATAATAACCTTTTTCATGATCCTTGCCGGGATAAACTTTACCATACACTACAGACTCTTAACCGGAAAAACAAAAAGTATTTTAAAAAATACCGAAATAAAAGTGTACCTTTCGATACTTGCTGTTGCAACTCTTTTTCTTACGGCAAATCTCTACAAAGGGGTATACGAAACAATTCCTGAAGCTTTCAGATATGGATCTTTCCAAGCTGCTTCCATTATGACAACTACCGGTTATGGAACAGCAGATTTTGCAAAATGGCCGGTCTTTTCTCAAGCTATCCTTTTTACTCTCATGTTTTTCGGAGCATGTAGCGGTTCTACCGGTGGTGGAATGAAAATAATCAGACTTGTCACTCTTTTCAAGATCGGAATAAATGAAATGAAGTATCTTTTACACCCCAAAGCAGTATTTCCTCTAAGGATAGACGGAAAAATCATAAAAAAAGATATGGGATATTCCGTAGCCGCTTTTTTCTTCCTTTACATTTTTATGCTTCTTTTAACCGCTCTTGTCTGTGCATCATCAGGAGTTGATATTCTCACATCTTTTGCAACTGCTCTTGCTACTGTGGGAAATATAGGCCCCGGATTCGGAAGGATAGGACCGTCACATGATTATGCCTTTTATGCTGATCATGTAAAAGGATTTCTTTCATTTGCTATGATCGTTGGACGACTTGAGGTATATACTGTTCTTGTGATATTCACACGGTCTTTCTGGAGAAAATGATATATTAAAGAGACTTATCTTCAGACTGGGTTTTCATTATTTTGATAAAACCGGGCAGTTGATGGAACAGATCCGATGTTCCCATTAACGGAACTGCATACTGCTCCCTGATCTTATCCAACAGGTAAAGAAGATCCTTGTTTTTCAGTTCATCAACAAGAACGGAAAACATCATTTCCGAAGCAATACCGCTATATATCACATAACTTAAAAATGGACTGTTGGTCCAGACTGCATGACGCAATGTTTTACCGTCAGCACAGACAACGGCAAGAAGATATTTTTCTCCGTCAACTACAAGACTGAGCCAGTTATCTTTCCATATTTTCAAGGCATTTTCCGCAGCACTTTTTTTCACCATTACACAGTTCTTTATCTCTTTTCCATCATAGCTGTTGATCACTATTTTTACCTTCTTATTTCCTTTCTTTTTTGCAACACTTTCAATGTGAGTCTGTATGAGATCCACCATTGCCGGGAAACCGTCAACAGAGATCTGTTTTTCGGCATTTTTTATCATGTCTTCTGCCCTTTCAAGCACTTGATCCACAGACTCCAGTTTAAAGACTTTTGTTTCTTTTATTGCACTGCTGTTTTGAGGAAGATTTTTATCAAGAAAATCCAAACTGCTTTCTATCTGTTTTTCAACTCTCGTCAAATACTCTTTTGCCGGGATAGCAGTAAAAAGTCTGGTCGAAGGTTTTTCCTCAACCATAATGGCACCTTTCTTACGCAGTATATCAAGTGCCTTATAGATGTTAGAAGATCCTTCTCCGAGTATTTGTGCTATTTTATATCCGGAAAGAGGCGACTGTCTTAACAGAGTGATATATACCTCGGACTCCAGTCTGTTTAAACCTATCTCTTGAAGTTTAAAAACTAACTCTTCATGGCGTACCATACATTTACCTCACTGAAATAATAAAAAACTGCATGCAATATAATAAAAAAAAACAGCAAAATGCAAGTCTATTTCTTTTAAATAGAAAAAAAATAATTAAATCAATGTTATTTCAGACACCTTACAAAACCTTGTGAACTTTTTTCAGCATGATTTATTGAAGCACTGCTAAAAAGCACATACCATACAATATATGTGTATCCGTCATACTGTGTAGAAGACCAAAGAGCTTCTGTATCCTTAAAAACAGAGTATTTTCCCGATCCTGAAGGCTCACATCCCGGACACGAAACTTTACAGGCACTTTCCCAGCAATCATCTGTAACTCCACATTCTCCGCCTGTCTCCATCACAGAACATCTTCTGACAAGAGTCCTTAACTCACTGATCTTGGGAACTCTTCCGCCTATATTGTTACAATATGAAACAGCTCCGCTCCAACTTAAAGGTTCTTCCGATATATCAGACCATCTCAGATCTCCGTTTTCATGACAGAAAGGCTCTGTTTCAGGACATCTGCTGTCAGCATCACAACCACCTAAAATTAGAGAAACGAAAATCAGCATTGTCAAGCAAGAAAAATTGCAGTTCATCCCCTCCCCCTTTTGGAAAGACATTTTCAGAATTATTTTATAGTTATTGCATTCCAAATCAATTTTTATATTTCATAAAATTTCAACAAAATTTGCTCTTGTATTCTACCTGAATAACATATGGAAAAGGAGGTTTGTAAATGCTCAACAACAAAGAGTGGAAATTGATAAAATTTGCAGCGGGAGCAGATAATTGCAACATAGGCGATGACTGTGCTGTATGGGAAAAAAAATCACTTGTCATTACAACTGACCACATGTGTGAAGGTGTTCACTTTGATCTTTCTTTTATGCCGCCAAACGCTGTAGGCTGGCGTCTAATGGCGGCAAATGCAAGTGATATTCTATCAATGGGTTCAAGACCTGTCTGTTATCTTTTGAACATTGCTGTCCCCAAAGGGAAAATCGAAACAGCGGAAAAAATGATATCAGGAATAAAGCAGTTTGCCAGTAACTACGACATATCTTTGATAGGCGGGGATACTACAGGGGGAAAATACTTTACAGTCGGGGTTACAATGTTTGGAGAAAAACCTGAAAAACCTCTTTTAAGAAGCGGAGCAAAACCGGGAGACACCGTATACCTTTCAGCACCTGTGGGACTCTCCAAGTGTGGATATTTTCATGTTAAAAACAAAACGGATGGCTTTGAGCTCTCAAAAAAACGATTCCTTTTCCCTGATCCTTTTACTACGATGCCGATATCTTTCAGAGATATAAATTCTGCTATTGATATAAGTGACTCTCTCATAACTGAGTTGGAACTTTTATCCAGATCGTCAAATGTGAAAATAGAAGTTGATTATGATATGATCCCGATAGAAGATGATGTTAAAAAAAGTGCCGTACTTTTAAAAATACCGCTGGAGGAGATCATATTTGGAAGCGGAGAAGAATTTGTTCTTCTATTTACTTCCGATAAACTTATTACCGGCTCGTATCCGGTTGGAAAAATAATTGAATCAAAGGAGCCAGAAGTTGAAGTTTTTAATAAAAACGGGGCTATTGATCTTACTGCTGTTGCAGTTTTCAATCATCTCAGCTGAAACAAAAGATATATGTGGATATAAACCACAAGCTGAAATAACAATTGAAAACCCGACAGGGGAAAAAACAACATTTACCGTAGGAATAGCAAACAATCCTCAAAGTCATGCAAAAGGATTGATGTACTGCAAAAAACTTCAAAAAAGTACAGGGCTGTTTTTTATATTCAACGAAGATAAATTACATTACTTCTGGATGAAAAACACACCCCTTACTTTGGCAATAATCTATATTGACCGAAACTTTAATGTTGTTTCGGCAGGGAAAGGGGTTCCTATGAGCACCAAAATGGTACCGAGCCTTAAACCAGCAAGGTATGTCCTTGAAGTTAACTGGGAAGAAGGAAAGAGTATAAGACCTGGAGATAAGGTGGTGTTTAAAATGAAATAGATCCCTATTTCCCGCCTTCGATCTTTTCAAGAGCATCCTGCATTTTCAGATATCCTGTCATTCCCACAAAAGTTTCAACAATTTCTCCTTTGTGAAAAAAGACAAGTGTAGGAACAGATCTCACTTTCATTGGTACAAGTATCTTTCCTTCTTTGTCCTGTTCAACATTAAAAGCACCCACTCTGACTCTTCCTTGAAAATCAGTGGCAAACTTAGTTACTGTTTTAGCCATCTGAGCACACGGACCGCATTTAGTTGAATAGAAGTCAACAAGAACAGGAACCGGAGAGTTTTTTATTGACGGCATAAAATTTTCAGGTGACAGCTCAACCGGCACTACAGTAGGTTTTAATTTAAAAATATTAAGTAGTCCCACTTCTTCCTCCTTATTTGTAGTCCTAAAAAACAGTTATCGTACAGCCCGAAACTTTTTCAGGCACCATCGTTTCATCAGGATACTCTATGTCAGACTTTTCCTTTTTATATTCATCGGGATATGCAGGATAAGTGTATTCATCTATTTCAGGTAAACCACCCTTACATTTTTTTTCTTCACAAAGCAGTTTAACTGCCTCAAGAGCATTTACTCTCCCATACCCGTAATATATGCTGTGTCCGTTTTCATCGTAATCTGCATCTATCGGAGACACTTTGTCTGCACTTCTTTTGAGTATCGAGTAAGCTTCGTCCCAAGTTAAATCAGGATAGGCGGAAATCAAAAGAGCCGCAACTGATGCAGCAAGCGGGGCGGAACTGCTTGTCCCTCCGAAAGAAGCCATATAGTCTCCTTGAGTGTACCCCATAAAAGCTCTTGCGTCAGTTGTCCAGATCCCATCTTCGGTGGCATCAGGAACATAAGGGTCCCAGTAAAACCCATCAGAAATATCAGATGAAGGTGCAACAAAGTCAAGATCTTCTCCAAAGTCACTATATGCAGACCTTATTCCGCTGGCATTTACAGCTCCGACAGATATCACATCCGGATTAGCGGCAAAACCGTCATAAGATTCCGGATCTGATATACTTTCATTACCGTTTCCTGCAGCAAAAAAGATCATCACTCCTTTTCCGTCTCTTTCTTCATGTCTGGCATAGTTTATTATCTCTTTAAGCACTTCCGGCATGTCTACCGGACCTGATCTGTCTGAAGGCCCCCAACTGTTTGAAATGATATGGACACCTCTGTCAAGAAGATAGTTGAAAGCCCTAACCATGTTCCGGGTTCTTCCTAAATGTTGAGCCGCCCTGATTGGAACTATATAACAACCGGGACACGCTCCTGAAACACCGATACCATTGTTATAGACCGCTGCTACAATTCCTGCAACACAAGTGCCATGAGGTTCCCTCTCTTTAATAAAAGGATATTCCGTACCATCCACAAGGTCAAGTCCCCGCAAGAATTTCCCTTCCATATCAGGATGATGCAGATCAAAAGCATCGTCAATGATCCCTACAACAGCATCTTTCCCGGGACTCAATCCCATCTCTTCCAAATATTTCCAAGCTTCAATTACAGAGGAATCTTCACCCGCAATTCCTGTTTGGCCTGTATTTCTAAGATGCCACTGATTGTCTATAAGAGGGTCACGCCCACCATTTTTGTACTCTATGTCAATATAGCTGTCTTTTTCAATTTTTTTAATGTAGCTGTTTTTCAGGAAACATCTCTTTGACACCTCAGCATCCTTTGTTTCAATGCCCCAGAAAGAACTTCTCGGTATTTCGTAATATCCGTAAATACTGCAGTCAGAAAAGTCGGAAAGAACAAATCTTCTGAATTCATCATGAAATTTGATAAAAAGGGTTTCTCCCTGCAACAGTGTGTCAGTAAAGAGTGCTAAAAAAAGAAAAACAGCAACTTTCTTCATAGATATCCTCAAAATCTCAATGGCATTGTACTTCTTAATTACTCAAGGTAAAGCAAAAAAAAGAATTTCTAAGAGCGTTATATGCAGAACACAGAAGCAGATGCCGGATACTATACATCAAAAAAATCTTCATTTTGAGGATAATAGTTTTGTTCAAGTACTATCTTTAATATTTTTCCGACATCCCTTTTTCCTTCTTCTTTTATAAGTTCTCTTACATGGTCAGGAGTAATTGCAATAATTGGTTTTATATAACCATCTTCAAAATGAACAAGAAACAATTTTTCTTTTATTTTTCCTTTTTCTTCGACAGTCATAACCTCTCCCCATCAAAAAATTTACATACAACTTTAACCTTCAGTTACAACAATAGTCAAGGACAAATCCTATAAAAACTTTTAAATGTCATTGGGTGGGTGTATAATTCTGTGAAACCTGTTTTTTGTGGATAAATGATGTTCCTGCTATTACTTTTTACTTTTTTTCAAGTACAAACTTATGACATTGATGATGGTTTTTATGTTCTGATATCTTCATCAAAGGACAATGTAACTTTTTCTTCCTACCGTCTCAGCAACCCTGAAAGGATAGTTCTTGAGATCAATGGACAGTTCCAATACCCTATAACAGAAATATCCAGCCCGATTTTAAAAGTTGAAAAAACTGAGCGGAAAGAATTTACAAGACTTACTTTCCATGTGAAAGATGGCAGTTTTTATACGGTGTTAAACCGTGGGAATGAAATACTTGTGGGGTTTAGAGACAAGCTGTTTCTCGACCATGAAAATTTTGATACTATCACACTTGCTTTAAAAGAACATGCTGAAACTATTGCAAGAAAAGAGCTACAGGAAGTTAAAACCGATGAATCCGATCTTGTTGAAATAATGCTCAAAGATCTTGAGTTAAGCAGACAAAAAAGAGAGGAAGAAGAAAAAAGAATAGCAGAGCTTCAAAGAAAGAAGCTTGAAGAAGAAAGGCTTAGAAGAATAAAAGAGGAAGAAGAAAAAGAAAGGAGACTGGCAGAACTTCAAAGGAAGGAACTTGAAGAAGAAAGACTTAGAAAAATAAAAGAGGAAGAAGAAAGAAGACTGGCGGAGCTTCAAAGAAAGAAGCTTGAAGAAGAAAGGCTTAGAAGAATAAAAGAGGAGAAAGAAAAAGAAAAAGAAAGGAGACTGGCGGAACTTCAAAGAAAGAAGCTTGAAGAAGAAAGACTTAGAAAAATAAAAGAGGAAGAAGAAGAAAAAGAAAGAAGACTGGCGGAACTTCAAAGAAAGAAGCTTGAAGAAGAAAGACTTAGAAAAATAAAAGAGGAAGAAGAAGAAAAAGAAAGGAGATTGGCAGAGCTTCAAAGAAAGAAGCTTGAAGAAGAAAGACTTAGAAAAATAAAAGAGGA
>SLOD01000056.1 GCA_007132725.1 Candidatus Sumerlaeota bacterium | reverse complement strand
GCCCTACAAGATTTTTTGAATTGTGAGCATAGATAGTATACCAGTCATCAGGATGTTCAATTATTACAATAAGTCCATACGCCCCTCTTTCGCCGGAAAATATAACCTTTCCTGCAGCCGCAGCATGTATAGGAGTTCCTTCAGGAGCACCTATATCAATTCCTTCATGCATATTGCCCCACCTGTTCCCGAATGGAGATGTCACTACACCTTTCACAGGCCAGATAAATTTGGAGGGGGGACTTTTTGACGGGCTTCTTTCCGGAGTTATTGTTCCGGACTCACCTTTATCCTCTGTTTTCAACTGTGAACGAGCTGTTGATCCAGTCTCTCTTACAGGAACAGGACCTTTCACACCGGGAATATAAAGATAAGTCCCGACAGAGAGCTTCGTTTCGTCAGCAATATTATTTGTTTCCTTTATTTTGTCAACAGAGCTGCCATACTTTCTTGAAATACCTGCCAGAGTGTCTCCGGATCTAACTCTGTGATAAACTCCGTATGAGGAAGCACAAGATAAAGCTACTGCAAAAAATATAGCAGAAATGAGTAGTTTTCTAATAATTCCCGAGCCTCCGAAATTCAAACTCCGATGAATTATAGAAATATTTTACTCTTCTGTCAAAAATATAGTTAAAAAATGGCATGAAACATGATTCTATTTTTTTTCGGGAAGATATTTGAGAGGATTTACCGGCTTTGAAAATTCTCTTACTTCAAAGTGCAGTCTTGGAGTGGGAGCGGCTCCGCTCATCCCTGAAAACCCTATTATGTCACCTTGTTTCAACTCGGCTCCTTCTTTTGCCGTTATTCTTTGAAGATGCGAATAAACAGTGATGTATTTTTCACTGTGCATTATTATCACTGTATTCCCGTAAGCTCCGTGTCCTGCACTATAAAGGACCTTTCCGTCCGCAACAGCTCTTACCTCTGTCCCTTCTGCAAGCTCTATGTCTATACCTTCGTTCCTGTTTTCTCTTTTACCCCCGAAAGGAACTATTATTTCCCCGACCGCAGGCCATACAGGCTCAAAAAGAAAATCTTTTTCTTCTTCACCTGTATCTTCGGAAGGTATTTTTACTACATCTTTTTCCAGCTCTTCAGTTATCAAATCTTCCACTTTAAAAGTTTTCACTCTGGATACTCCGGGTATGAACAGCGTCGTACCTTCAGAAACTTCATCGGTTCCGGCAGGAAGAAAATTTTCTTTTGCAAGAACTTCCCGATCTATCCCATAAAGTCTCGAAATATCTCCCAGCGTTTGTCCGCTTTGAACTTTGTGGTAAACTCCGCCTGTGACAGTTACACATGAAACAGAAAGGACGAAAGAAAAGATAAGCAAAAGTTTCTTCATTCTTTTATCGAGCCGGTAAGTTCACTGAGAGTTTCATTTCTTTCTTTAAGATATTTTTCAAGGCCCTCAACACACTCCTGTGCTATTGAAGGATTTATAAAGTTCCATGCCCCGATCTGGACGGCTTTTGCTCCAACTATAAGGAAGTCTATCACATCTTCAAGAGAGCTTATTCCACCCATTCCGACAACAGGGATTTTAACTGCTTTTGCAGTTTGCCATACCATTCTTAATGCCACAGGTTTTATAGCTGGACCACTCAGTCCGCCTATTTTGTTCCCGAGAAGAAAAGTTTTCTTTTCCCGGTCAATTGCAGTCCCTATCAAAGTATTGATAAGAGAAATACTATCGGCTCCACCCGACTCAGCAGCAAGAGCAGTCGCTGTAATATCTGTGACATTGGGAGAAAGTTTCACTATCAAAGTTTTGTCTGTCACACTTTTCACTGACCTTGTAAGTTTTTCTATCAGATCAGGATTTGACCCGAAAGCACTTCCCCCTTTTTTTACATTGGGACATGACAGATTCATTTCAAGAGCATCTATCCGCTCATCAACTGCAAGAATTTCTGCAAGTCTTACAAAATCATCTTCCGTATAGGCATAAAAATTAACGATTATTGCACACTTAAAACCCCTGATTTGAGGCATCACTTCATTCAGAAATGCGGCAGATCCGCAATTTTCAAGGCCTATCGAATTGAGCATCCCTGAAGCGGTCTCAACTATCCTCGGAGCAGGGTTTCCACCTCTTGGCTCAATTGATATCCCTTTCGTACACAACCCGCCAATACGGTCAAGATCAAGATAATCCTTGAACTCAGGACCATACCCGAAAGTTCCCGAAGCGGTCAAAATCGGGTTTTGAAGCATCATATTTCCAATCTTTACAGTAAGATCCATCGGTTTCTCCTAAAGCAGGCAACAAAAAACAGTTGAAGTATAGCAAATATTGGTTTTTATGCAATTGAAATTTCTTTCAAAAAACTGGTACGCCTTTTTTTCTTCATCAAAATTTATTCCAAAAATACAAGGTAACTTTGATGTTTTTATTCCAGAAATACAAGGTAATTGGAAGAAAGTGAGATCATGCACCTAAAAAATTGACAGGCATTTCATCGAATATTTTCCCTTGAAGTTTCATAAAAATCATTCTCGGCTTTTTCCACCTGTAAGGCTCATTTAAAGTATCAGGATGCAAAGTTAAATTGAAACCGTTTTTGTATTTTTGCTGACCCATAGCCTTTAAACGGCGAGCCATCACCTCCGCATAACAGTTCTTGCAACCATCTGAAATCTTGGTGCAACCCGTCACCGGATTCCAAGTTGATTCAGTCCATTCAATTTTGGTCATTGTTAATTAATAAATTCAAGGTTCTATCCCAATAATTACAAGAGGAACAGCAGGCACTCCTCTGCCCTGTCTTACAACATTATACAATTCTCCTTCGTAATAAGATACTCCTGAACTCATTTGAGCCTGTAGCGACTTCATGGGAAGTATTTCAACTCCTACATCAATCTTGTCACCGATGTAAAAAGCTAAATGTTTTACAAATAAATCATATGCAACAAAGGAATATTTACCGAATTGAACTTCAATTGCCACTCTATTTTTTATAAAATCTGTCTGATTGTAACTGAAAATAGGGATTTCTCCTGTTGCTTCGATTTCTTTCTTTTGATCATCAGAATTCATAGGCAAGGTTTTTCTTATTAATTTTTCGTCTTTAGTTACCCAGTAACTTACTCTGCTTTCCTCCCACTCCAAAGCGGAAAGTTCTGATTTAAACATGGAATTCATATCTACAGGACTATATAAAAGCTGTCCTTTTTTTGTTTTTTCTTTAGACACTTTAGTTTTGCATTTTTCCGCATCAATTGAGTTAACGACATCAACTATTTCTTCCCATAACTTAGGTTTATGAACTAAAAGAAACTCCAGACCATTTAAGTGTGAATAATGTTCAACGATTTTCATGTCCGACTCCATATTTTTGTTTTTTTTCAAAAAGGGTTTCCTGATATACTATGCTTTCCTCATATTTAAGGTTTACGCTAGGGTTTTCAGGGTCATATACAGGTTTATTCATTGGTCTGGTTTTCAATTTTCCGTTTATGGCAAGCTCGGTTCTTTTTAATGCAACTTTATAGTATTCATCCATTATTTCACAACCCATCCCTTTTCTGTTATTTTTAATTGCAGCTGCCGTTGTTGTTCCCGCTCCAAGAAAAGGATCAAAAACAATATCTCCTTCATTTGTCATTGAAAGAATAAGTCTTTCAATCAACTCCACCGGAAATTGGCATGGGTGAACTGTTTTTTCCACATGATTGTTTTTAACATTCGGAATTTCCCAAATATCACTGGGGTTTTTCCCTAATGGATTACAGGACAGTTTCCCCTTATTGTTCCCTTTAAAATATTTTTTATTTGGATATTTCTGGGGAATTCTAACAGGATCAAGATTAAAAGTATATTTATCACTTTTTGTGAACCATAAAATTGTTTCATACCTTCCCGAGAATCTTTTTGAAGCATGCAAACCATGTCCAAAATGCCATATAATCCTGTTTCTCAGTTTTAATTTATGTTTCTTGAAAACCGGAAACAATAATATGTCAAGAGGAATTATTTCAGAGTTGTCAACAAAATTACCAGTCTGCCAACATATGCTTCCATCATCAGCGAGGATTCTTACACATTCATCAATTATTTTTTCTTGGTCAATATAATATTTATCGATGTCAACTTTTTTCTCATACTCTTTACCAATGTTATAAGGCGGTGAAGTAACAACAAGTTTAACCATTTCATCAGGAACTGTTTTCACAAAGTCATAACAAGACCCTTTATAAATTATTGATTTTGCTGTTTCGTCGTATTTGTTAGAAATTTCCGCCATAGACCCACCTATTCAATTCATAATTTTAAAGAAACCATTTCCTCGAAAAGTATATATTTTAATCTAATTTATGTCAAAAAGTTATTGTTGTATTTTTCAACTGCTGTAAATAAATGGTTTGTTCAACATAATGTTTCTGTTTCTTCATTTCTCTCCCCCTTCTATTGGGAAATATTACTGCTTTTTTTTATTATAGTCAATTAAGAGAACAGAACACTTTAATCTCCCAAAATCCAAACAACTACTAAAAATTTGCGATATTAAGTCATAAAGATATACTTTGTCGTTGTTACTTTTAAAAGGAAAGGGGGTAAAACGGGTGAATATGGATAAAGATATTAGATGGGAACAAAGGTTTGACAACTTCAAACGGGCTTTTACATTGTTGCGGGAAATTCTGGAGTCAACTGATGATATTTGTTCCCTTGAGCCTATTGTCAAAGAAGGGATTATACAGCGTTTTGAATACACTTTTGAGCTTGCCTGGAAAACTCTCAACGATAAAATGAGCTTTGACGGACTTAAGACAGATAAGGTATCACCCAAGTATGTTTTTAAAACAGCTTTTCAATCTAAATACATAGATTCCATTGACACTTGGCTTGCCATGACAAACGATAGAAACCTTATGAGCCACACATACGATTTTTCAAAATTCGATGAAGTGTTGATTCGTCTTAAAAATGATTACTACCCCCTCCTTGATAAACTTTTTCTCTATTTTATAGAGGAACAGGTAAAATGAATTTTGGACTGAATGATAAGGAATTTTCAATACTTCGCTCAATTTTTTCAACACATCTCAGTTCAGGAAGCGTAATAGTTTATGGTTCCAGAGCAAAAGGAACACATGGCAGTCGCAGCGACATAGATCTTGTGATCAAAGACAGTGCTGTTCTGGATGACAATCTCTTGTACAAAATAGTTAACGAAATTGATGAGTCTGACTTTCCCTATCTTGTTGATCTCCAATATTACGAAAAAATAAAGAATCCTGCACTTATTCAACACATTGACCGAGTTGGCGAAGTTATCTATCAAAAATGATCGTCCACAAAAAGCCGATTAAACAACCTCACCCCTTAACCCTGTTTTTCCATAATCCGGTTTCATAAACCTGTATGTTATCTCCAAAAAATTGCAGAAAATGAGTGTTCTAACCTCCAAAAAAATGCAAATAAATTATAAATATTCAAAGATGATCACGAAAATCTGCTGCTTTTTTCCGGAAATCGACCTGCTTGTTCCGTTCAAAAATTTCAATGCTTTAACATAATAATATTACTAGCTAATGTCCACAAACTTGAAAATTCCATAAAAACACTTGAATTTTCAAGTTTGATAAGTATTCCCAGTTTAATCAATGTGTTGCGGAACAACAATGTCTTGGAGCCAAGAAGTAAAGTACAAAATCCGAGCCAGTTTTGAAATTTTATCGATTTTCTGTTAAGTAGAAGAGTTGTTCTCCCTCCTAAAAAATGTCTTTTCCATCAAAAACGGGACCATCTTTACACACAAGATAGTTGCCCCCTTTTGTTTCAATACGGCATCCCAGACACGCCCCGATCCCGCAACCCATTCTTGCTTCAAGTGAATGACAAACAGCTATTTTTTCATTTTGAGATATGATTCTGTGGACACTTTCCATCATTATTTCAGGTCCGCAAGTACAGACAAGATCGGGAACTTCACCGGTTTCCATCTTTTTTGCAAGAGCCGCATGAGGATAGCCCGCTATTCCGCAACTTCCGTCATCTGTGCAGAGTATTACTTCTCCGATTTTTTCAAACATCTCTTTTGCTATTACGCTCGCCTCATCTTTAAACCCGAGAAAAAACACTTTTTTTGAAGCTTTCGACATTTTTGCCGTATAGAAAAGCGGAGCGATGCCTATCCCTCCTCCGACATAAAAAACCGTTCCTTCCGTATCTGGAAATTTATTCCCCAAATGACCAACAACTCTCAACTTTTCTCCCGGCCTTATTTTTGAAAGAAGCTCTGTTCCCCGCCCTACAACTTTTATGATAAGTGAAAGAACCCCATCGTTCCAGTCAAAAACAGAAATAGGTCTGGGAAGATAAGGGTCTGTTCTTCCATCAACCATACTCAGCATTACAAACTGCCCCGGTGAAGGCTTTTCGTTGAACTTTACATCAAGAAGAAAAGTATCTCCGCTAAGAAATCTGTTTGTTACTACCTCTGTTACAAGATTTATGCTCATTGAACTCCTCCCGGAAACTACTGGCTGGCATTTTATCGCATATCTTATTTTTTACAACAAAATTAATAAAGTTGCTTAAATCTGTTATTCTGATAGTATCAATCTGTTTTTCAAAAAGGAATATCTTTTTGGAGTTTCTTTATAAAAAAAGATGGAGAGGTTTTATGGGTATTAAAGCAGGCGACAAAATTGCAGTACATTACACTGGTTGGCTTGAAAATGGTGAAAAATTTGATTCTTCTCTTGATTCAGGTGAAACATTTAAATTTCAAGTCGGAAACGGAATGGTTATAAAAGGTTTTGATGATGCCGTTATCGGAATGGAAGTGGGAGAAAAGAAAAAGTTTGAAGTTAAACCGGAAGACGGATACGGATTCAAAGAAGAAAAACATATCTTTGAAGTTGAAAAAAAGATGTTCCCGGAAGGAGCTGAAATCAAACCTGGAATAATGTTTGAAATGCATAATCAGGAAGGCTTTACTATTCCTGTTCTTGTTGTAGAAGTCAAAGAAGATATGGTGGTGCTTGATGCCAACCATCCGCTGTGCGGACAAACTCTTTCTTTTGAGATAGAAATAATGGAAACAGGCGTTGAAATTCCTGACTATCCGGAACAAGGTCATTGCTGTGAAAATGGGCAAGACTCTGCATCTTCATGCTGCTCTTCAAAAAAAGAAGGTTGCAGTTAAAACATATATTATTTTTTGACAAATTTCGCAGAATTTAATATAAAGTCCCGTGTTTTTTTTTAAGTGAGGTCAATATGAAAAAATTACTTGTTTTGCTGGTCTTTGTTCTTATCTCAGGATGTATTTTCGGAAGAAAGAATGCTGAGGAGGAAAAGCCTGTTTTCTACTATTTTTATTCACAGACTTGTCCTTTTTGCAGAGATGCCGGGGTCTATGTGGAAACTCTGTCTGAAAAATATCCTCAGATAGAAATCAAAACCGTTGATGTAAATGGGAGTCAGGAAGAGAGGGAAATCCATAAAAGGAAAAGAGAGAAACTTAACCTCAGAGGAGGAGTTCCGCTATTTGTAATGGGCGAAAACCATGTTATCGGATTCAGAAAAGGTGCCCAGGAAAAAAGAATAGAAGCCATGATCGATAAAGAGATCGGGAAATAGCTTAATTATCCTGATCTGACTTCACAAAAGGTCTGTTTTTTGATCTCCAGTCAGTGAATCCCCCTTTATACCAGTACATTTTACGATTTATCCCCCACTCCTGAGCTTTTTTGAAAGCATTAAGTCCCCTGAATCTTCCGGTACAGTAAAAAACAACCTTTTCGCTTTCGCCAATTGCCTCCAGTAAATTTTCTTTTGTCATTTTATTGGTCTGGTGACCTTTTACATAGAAAGGGAGGTTTACAGCACCTTCCAAATGACCTGCCTTAAAAAGCTTTTCCGGTCTATTATCAATAAATGGCACCCCTTTTTCCAACATCTCTTCAGCTTCTTCAAGACCTATTACATTGATACCGGCCAAAGGAGATTCGGGAGCTTTCTGCAAAACAGGAGCACCTTTTTCTGCAGGCTCGGGCTTAACATCCTGGACAGCGGACTCTTCCTGTGTACGCGTACATGAAAAATTAAAGAAAATTGTAAAAAACAAAAGAACAGAAATTTTTTTCATGATGCAACTCCTTAAAAAAATCTTATAAAACCATCATTTTTATTTTTATATGCCAAGACCTATCATTGCCGGGTTAACAAGAAGAACTATTCCAAGAACTATCATAATAAACCCGCCTATGAATTTCATCCTCTGGACAGCTGTTTCTGATATCGCTTTTCCCCTGAAAGTGAAACCGAAAACAAAAATTATCACTGCAAGAGGAATGATATAGAAAAGATTGTACATCGCTATCCAGAAGTAATGAGTAAAAGATGACTGGGCAATATCAAGTCCGGAAAGAACCGTGGTATAAACTATCGGAAATCCGGCAGTACAGGGAAGTTCGATCAGTGAAGCAAAAAAACCTAAGGTAAGTGATGATACAACAAGAACAGGAAGTGAACCGTTTTTTATGATGCCCCTTATGTTTCTCGTTTTTTTATCAAGGAAGCTCCTCCCTTTATCACCTGTGGTAAGAGAAATACCTTTTTTGAAAAACAGAAGTTCCTTGCAGTTTATCGCTCCGGCTATCAGTGCGATTACCGCTATCGTTATCCTTAAAGGATCAATGAATCCGATGTATTTGAAAATATTGAGCCATGCCGACATAAAAAGAAAATATATAAGGTAAACCATCAAAACAAACGAGTATCCTACAATATATATTCTTAAACGGGAATGAGTAGATGAAACAATAAGTGCCATCAGAAATGTAAGAACGAACATGTTGCACGGGTTAAACCCGTCAACAAGTGCGATCATGAATGTAAATACGGGAAGAGGAAGATGATATCCCATTTCTTCTATCGCCGAAGGAGAGACCGTCGTGGCGAGAATAAAAAACCCCACCAGAAAAACAAAAGCGGCTCCAACCACCAGAAAGTTTTTCTGAGATTCGCTCATGGCGGGCAGTGTCCCTGCTTTTATCATGTTTTTTCTGTCTATGAGATAGAATACAAAAAAGATCAGAAGCAGAACAAACAATCCTAAAATTCCAAAATTCCCACCTGCTGAACCTCCGTCTCCATCCACAACCTGTGCAACTTCAGCAGGAGGAACCGTCTCCTTTTCTGAAGCTTGTGGAGGTGCCGGCTGCTTTTGTGCTGTTTTTTCTCTCCACATAAGGGTCCAGTCCCCGATTTTAACGGCATGATCAAATGAAATAGTTCCTCTTGCAACCTGAATGTCAAAAGGTTCTGTTTTTTGATGATCTATGTTTCTTAAAGCCCTTTCAACAGAACCGGATGTAAAAACTCTTTTTAAAACTTCGTTATCTCCTTTTGTGCCATCTTTGGGAACAAGTATTCTGTCTCTATGCCATATATGGACAAAACCTGGAAGTGAAGTCAGATCAAGCTCGCTGAAACTCATTGATGTTCCGTCTTTCAAGGGGACACCACCTCTCATGCCTCTATTTTTCATAATTGAATCAGCAAGTTCCGGGACTGCCATCCTGCCTACAGCAACCTTTTCCTTATTAAGTATCAGACATGGAACTCCGGCAATTTCATTTTCAAGAAAATTTTTGAAATACTCAAGGGCTGTCTCTCTGTTTTTTCTTCCATATTTATGTATTTCGTATTCAAAAAGGATGAATCTCGGATTTGAATCAAGAACTTTCCTAAGAACTATCGGATCAGTTCCCGCACAGTTGGGGCAGTTTACTCCAGTAAGATAAACTCCTCCAAGCCAGTCATCTGCCAAAACAGTTGAAAAAAACCCTAAAAAAACAGCTGCGATCAAAAAAATCTTTTTTAAAAAAAACCGCCTCATTTGAGCCCTCCTAAAAAAGCTAAAAACGGTTTATGCTATCATAAAAAAATGTTTTTTCAAGATATTCAAGTTT
>SLOD01000123.1 GCA_007132725.1 Candidatus Sumerlaeota bacterium | reverse complement strand
GACTCTTATCTATGGTTGTATCACAGATGACGATGATCCTGTGGAAACAAATAAAGTTTGCACCAGCACAAGGGATTGCAGAAGAGATGAATACTGTGATTTTGAGAATTCCGGTACAGGAGAAAACGATTCTCCTGATTCGATAGAAACGGTATGTCTGTCAAACACTGACTGTAGAAGAGAGCAATATTGTGACATTGAAAATCCCAAAGAAAATATTGAAGAAGGAACATTGACCTATTATTGCAGGGACAGAAAAAAATGTACTACTACAGAGCAATGTCCACAAGGATGGCAGTGTTATGAAACAGAAGGGTTTTGTATAACATCCAGTGAGGCCGGTGATATAGAGGATCTGTTCTGCAGCTCAGATGATGACTGTGTCCATCCCAACTGGAAATGTAATCTTTCTACAGGAGAGTGTTATAGTCCGGATTCTGTAGATGAAGAAAAAGAGGATTCCGGAAAAACGGGTCACTGTAGAGCGAGAGTAAAGTGCGAGGTAGCAGCTCAGTGTCCTGTAGGCTGGCAGTGTTATGTCAGTGAAGGTTTCTGTGTTACAGAGGAGGAAGCTGAAGGATTGTTTTGCAGATCTGATGGGGATTGTCCACCTCATACCCCTAAATGTAACCTTGCTACAGGAGAGTGCTATAATCCTGATGCAGGAAATACTGGAAATACCGGAGATACAGGAGATACAGGAGATACGGGAGATACGGGAGATACGGGAGATACAGGAGATACAGGAGATCCATACATAGTTTCTGAAGATTTCGAAGATGGTGGAGAGAATTGGACCACCACAGGATCGTGGGAGATCGGAGTTCCTGAAAGTGGTCCGATGGAGGCCTACAAAGGAGAAAAAGTTGCTGCAACAAATCTTTCAGGAAACTATCCTGACAATAGTGATGATCTTCTTTCTTTTAACACAACGATCTCTATTCCCTCAACAGGAAATCCTGTCCTTGAGTTTACTGCATGGGTGGAAGTGGAAGGTAATAACTATGCTCCTCCTGATTATATGGAAGTTCTGGTTAAAAAGCAGACGCAATCCTGGGAGGAACTTTCAGGAATTGAACTGAGTGCAAATACTCCTTCTACTTTTGATCTTCTTGACAACACCAGAACTAAAGTGACAAAGGACCTTAAGAATTATTATAAATTTACAGCAGATCTCTCTGCATTCAAAGGAGCATCCGTTCACATAGGTTTCCGTTTCAGAAGTGACAGCTCTGTCAACATGCCGGGTATTTATATTGATGATGTTAAGGTTAAATAATGAACATTTTAACTCTTCAGGTCGCCCCTATAGGAACAAATTGCTACATAGTTTCACAAAATAATGAGGCCTTTGTTGTAGATCCGGGTGGAGATAGTGATAATATAATCTCAAAAGCCGGGAATTTTGACCTGAAATATATTCTTATAACCCACACTCACTATGATCATATAGGGGCTTTAAATGACCTTGTCAAAGCTTTTCCCGATGCAAAAGTAGCTGTCCATGAGTCAGAAAAGGATGCCCTTTATGATCCAGTGAAGAATCTTTCATGTGGTTTCGGGATAAACTTTTCTTTTTCCGGAAAGGTGGGTATCAGTCTCAATGACGGAGACACTCTAGACTTCGGCTCGTCGCATATAGAGGTTATCCATACACCGGGACATACTGTCGGTGGTGTATGTTATCTTTTAAACGACACACTTTTTGCAGGAGACACTCTTTTTAAAACCGGCATAGGAAGAAGTGATCTTCCCGGGGGAGATCACGATGTTCTTATCCGGAGCATCCAGGAAAAACTTTTTGTAATGCCGGGAAAAACAAAAGTCTATCCGGGCCATATGGATCCTACCACCATAGCTTGGGAAAAACAGAGAAATCCTTATCTGAAAATTTGATTTTGAATTTGGACTGCTTATGGAAATACTGGACCTCACAAGAGAGGCTTTCGAAGAAGCTGTTATGGGCAAGGGTTTTGCCCGCTATAAAGCACGACAGATATTGAGGTGGATCTACACCGGGCACACATACTCTTTCCATAAAATGAGTAATCTTTCAAAAAAAGACAGATCAAGCTTTGAAGCATTTTTTTCAATTTCTCCTTTAAATATTCGGGAAAAGATCAGGTCTGAAGATGGCACAGAAAAACTTGTTTTTGAGCTTGATGACGGATCTGTAATAGAATCTGTTATAATACCTGATGGTAGAAGAACTACTCTTTGTATATCAACTCAGGTCGGATGTCCTTTAAAGTGCGGTTTTTGTAAAACAGGGGCATTGGGTTATAAAAGAGATCTTACTGTGAGAGAGGTTACAGGCCAGGTTTTGCGAGCATCGGAATATCTTAAAAATAAAGATAAAAAAATAACAAATATTGTTTACATGGGGATGGGAGAGCCTCTTTTAAATTTTGATGTGACAGTCCGATCTATCATAATATTGATGGATGATCACGGATTTAATTTTTCAAACAAAAAAATTACTGTCAGTACAGCAGGGATTACTGATAAAATAATTCCTCTGGGAGAACAGACAGGGGTTAATCTTGCAGTTTCTCTTCACGCTGTTACTGACGAAAAAAGAAGCAAAATCATGCCCTTAAATGAAAAGTATCCTGTCAGAGAACTTTTAGATGCTGTAAATAAATATCCGGCACATAAAAGGAAAAGAGTTGTTATCGAGTATCTCATGTTGAAAAACTTTAATGATAAGAAGGAAGATGGGGAAAAATTCGCAAAAATGGCAAAAGAAATAAAAGCAAAAGTAAACCTTCTCCCTTTCAACATATATGACGGAGCAGTTTTTGAGCCAACTGATATGAGAGATATTTTAAAGTTTCAAAAATTTCTTACAGATAGGAACGTCACAGCTTTAATAAGAAAGTCAAGAGGTTTTAGTGAGCTTGCGGCTTGTGGTCAATTAGGCGGGGTATAAATGGTAAAATCAAAAAAAGAAAAGGATGCTGTAATTGAAAAATCTGTGGAGTATCTTCTGCAACAGAAAACTGTCCGGCTTGATGCTGTTTTATCTGCAATGCCTGATAAAATATTTGTTATTGATTCTAACGGGATTTTTGTTGATTTCTATGCCGGTGAAGTTAATGGACTTCAAATTTCTCCGGATAAAATAAAAGGTGCATCCATTTTTGATGTTTTTGGAGAAAAAGAAGCAGAGAAACATCTTTCTATTTACAGAGAATGTATAAAAGACAAAACTCTTAAGGTTGTTGAATATGAACTTGCCGGAAAAGATGAAAGAACTTATTATTATGAAGCGAGAGTGGTCCCCTTAGAAGAAAGAACGGTTCTTGCGGTAGTGAGAGATATAACAGTCGGTAAAAAAAGAGAGATAGCTCTCATAGAAAATGAAAAAAGATTCAGAGATCTTTCTGAAATGCTTCCTGAAGCGATATTTGAAACAGATCTCAGAATGAATCTTACTTATGCCAACCAGAAAGCTTATAAGTTGTTCGGTTATAAAGAGGCCGATGTTAGAAACGGCATAAATGTTTTGAGCACTGTTGCACCTCAGGACAGAGAAAAAGCAAAAGAAAATACAATAAAAAGATTACAGGGTATCAAAGAGAACTATACGGAGTATTCCGGTCTTAAAAGAGATGGGACTCAATTTCCGATGCTTTTGCAATCTTCGGTTATAATAAGGGATGGGGCACCCGTAGGGTTTAGGGGAGTTATTGTGGACCTCACTCTCCAAAAGCAAACAGAAGAAGCAATAAAAAGAGTTGAGAAGCTTGAATCCATTGGTTTGCTTGCAGGAGGAATAGCGCATGATTTCAATAACCTGCTTGGCGGGATATTTGGTGCGATAGAGTTGGCGGACAATGAGCTTGAAAAAGGTGATATAAAAGAAGCAAAAAATCTGTTGTCAAGTTCACTTTCTGTTTTTGCAAGAGCAAAAGATCTTACTCGTCAGTTGCTTACTTTTTCAAAAGGGGGTGTCCCTTCTAAGGAAATTGGAGATTTGGCAAAAACCATTGAAGAGTCTGTAAAATTCACACTCAGCGGATCAAACATAAAGCCTTTTTTTAAATTTAATAAAAATCTTTGGGTATGTGAATTCGATCCGAACCAGATAGCTCAGGCTATTGAAAATATAACAATAAATGCTATGCATTCCATGCCTGAGGGGGGGGCTATTGAAGTTGGAGCCGATAACATTAACATTGAAGAGCCTCTTGCGGTTTCCATTGATCCTGGAAAATATGTTAAAGTATATATCAAAGACAACGGTACAGGTATTCCGGAAAAGTTTTTTAAAAAAATATTTGATCCTTTTTTTACCACAAAAAGGACGGGAAGCGGCTTGGGACTTGCTGTTTCGTGGTCAATAATAAATAAACACGGTGGTATAATAGATCTTGAATCGAGTGTGGGAAAAGGTTCGACTTTTTATCTTTATCTGCCTGTTGCCGAAAAAACTTGTGTTAAACCTGAATCTGAAAAGATTGATTTCGAGGGAGAACATCAAAAAGCAAAGGTGCTGATAATGGATGATGACTATGTTATCAGAGAAATTACTTCGAAAATATTAAAAGAAGCTGGATACGATGTTGAAAAAGTGGAAAACGGGGAAAAGGCACTGGAAGTCTATAAAAAGCACTTTAACAAAAAAGAACCTTTTGATGTTGTCATACTTGACTTGACCATACCAGGGGGTATGGGTGGAAAGGAAACCATAGTAAAAATACTTGAAATCAACCCCGAAGCTCTGGCTATTGCAACATCGGGATACTCTGAAGATCCTGTAATGGCCAATCCTACAAAATTTGGTTTTTGTTCAGGACTTACAAAACCTTATCTCAAAAAAATATTCCTTGAAACCGTAGAAAAAGCTATTTCAGGAAAATATCCAGCTTAAATCGGTAGCTTATCAAAAAGGCATTTCAAATACTATGGTAAATTCGATAACGGCATCCACTTTCGTTCCATCTTTGGTTTCTCCAGGTCTAAACCTGTATTTGGCAACAGTTTTTTTCGCTGATTCAGTAAATAAAGGATGATCGCTGTCAACTTCTTCAATTTTTACTACTTTTCCTTCTTTTGATATGAAAAGCCGAAGTATTACTTCCCCTTCCACTCCCTGTTCTTCAAGTGATTTTGGATAAGAAGGTTTTGCAGGTCTTATAGCTACAGGTAGCTTTGCAAGTTCAAGAATAGGCACGGGATCAAAAGCATCTTCCTTTTTTTCAGGTTTTCTTTCTTCAAGCTTTTTTCCTGCTGCGTAATCTTTTACCTGGTCGGGTGGAGTAAACTCCTCCTCCATTTCTTTCATCAGAGTGCTGCCGACTCTCACTTCTATACCTTCTGTTTTTGCTTCATCTACAGTATCTTTTGTAACTCCAAAAACAGGTTTTATTTCTTCTTCTTCTTCTTCTTCAGGTTCATCCTTTATGTGGCTTACCGGAGGCTCTTCTTTCTTTTCTACTTTTTCCGGAGGAGGAGGAGGAGGAGGAGGAGGAGGAGGAGGAGGAGGTTCCGGTTCTGGTTCTGGTTCGGGTTTTGGGATCTTTATTTGTACAAATCTGCTTTTTTCATATTCCTGTGCAATAAAATCCGATCTTGATACATAAAAAATTGATATAACGAGAAAACTATGGATAGATAAAGAACATAAAATTCCAAAAGAGAGGAAGCTTTTTTTTTTCATTTCAGCTGTTTTAGAGCCTCCTCATCATATTCAACATTTATGGCAAAATCATATATATCAAGTTGTCTGATGAGGTCAATTATATCAACAACTTTGCCGTGATGAACCATCCTGTCAGCAGCTATTATGACCTGTATTTCAGGATTTTGTGATCTCAAATATTTTATTTCACTGCCAAGGTCTTCAACATTTTCTTTTTTGGTTCCTGAAAGGTAATAGTCACCTTCTTTTGAAATGAGGATAGAGATGGTTTTTCTTTCTGTTTCTTTACCTGTTGCGGCTTGAGGCAAATCAACCTCAATGGCTTCTTTTGCTACAAAACTGCTCACAAGCATAAAAATAATAAGTAGAACAAGCATTATATCAACAAGAGGTGTGACATTTATAGATGATATTATTTCGTTGCCTTCATTTTTTTCAAAGTCGGTTCCAGCCATTTTTTTCTCATTCTCCATGGTCTATTACAAATGTAAAGAAGAAAAAGTCAAGTCCCCATCTATACTCGGAAGCATCGGCAGGATCTGCCGCTTTTTCTCTTACCACGCTGTAAAAATTGAACTTCAAAGGGAGTTCTATATCATTTTCTTTTATTTCTTCTAAAATATTTTTGAAATTCAAAGCCATATATTTTCTGTTGGGAGTTGCTCTCTGTTTTTCTTCCATCATATCATGAAATTTAGACTCATCAAGTTCGAGATCTATGTTTCCTTTAAGCTTCATAGATGTGTCAGATGTGAATGTCCAACTGTATGTCAGCCTTGAGTCATCATCTTCAGTGCTGTTTTCAACTGTTGTTTTGAAAAGTATGACATCGGGCATTTTGTCAATATAAAAAACAATGTTTCCGCTGTTTTGCACAGATGCTTCAATGATTTTCCCCTGCTTGTCAGTATGGTATAAAGAAACCTCTGTTATTTCAGGGTTTTTTCTTTTTTGAATCGGTTCTTCAGCGTGGATCCGTACGATCTTTGTGGTAAGAATATTTCTTGAACGGTCTCCCTCTCCGGGAACTGGGATATTTATTTCAGCAGTTAGTGGAATATCAATATACCCTTTCTTTTGAAGATTCTCAAAAACATCAGGAAGATTAACCCCTTCAATTTCTGAAGATATGAGATCTTCAATATTTTCAGGAATAGAAAGTGAAAAAGGTGTATGATAAGGTAGTGTAAGCTGGTCGGAAAAGAGCCATTTGACCGGCAGATCACTGTCTTGAGAAAAATCTCTTCCTGCCAGAAAAAGTTTCATTTCTACACTTTCCCCGGGCCAGAACTCGACAGGGTCACATTTTAATCCGACAGGTCTTATGTCAGTAGCAATATGTCCCGGAGTAACTGAATCTGAAGTTTCGCATGAAATGAAAAAAAGATGCAATATCAAAAAAAAGAAAAATTTTATCATCAGAAATCCCCCTTTAAACCCAGAAAAAACATGATGGGGAGGCCTGTTGTGTATCTTTTTTCATTATAGTCGCTGCTGTACTGTACTCCTATAACATTTTTCTTATAATAGACATTCTGCACATCAAGATATGTGGAAAGTATCCATTTGTCAAAAATCCAGTATTTGTCAAGACGCACATCGAGCTGATGTGTAACAGGCATCCTTGATCTGTTTATTGAACCGGAAAATGCAGGAATTGAAAAGTTGTTGTCAGCATCGTAAAGATAATCGGAGTATAGAACATTGGAGTAAGGCATTCCGCTCTGAAGACGGAATCTTCCTCCCAACTGCCAGTATTTATTGAATTTGTAGCTTGCAACAACAGTTAAGTTATGATTGATGTCAAGGTCGAAAGGTCTCCATTCCGCGTCGGGCAGATCTTTTCTTCTTGAGATACAGAAGCTGTATGAAAGCCAACCGAAAAAGTTATCGGTCATTTTATGTCTTATAAGAAGTTCTGCACCGTATGCGTATCCTTTTCCCTGATTCGAGTAACTCGAGAGATCTTCCGGATCATTCCTTGAAACCATATCAAAGAACCATTTGTAATATCCCTGAACATCTATAAGTATAAGATCTGTAGGGGTATATTCCAGACCTCCAATCAGATGTATTGATTTTTCAGGTTTCAGCCCCGGAGTTCCCCAAGGTTCATATCTTTCATCATTTGAGGGTATTTTAGAGTAAAGACCGGTTGCCCCTTTAAGAGTCCACTGGTCTGTCAACTTATATTTTAAAGAAAGTCTTGGATCAAAGGTCATTTGATTGTCATGTTCATTATAGATCATGTTAAACCCTATAAGTGAGGTTATCGGCCCGTATGTTATCTGATCCATTAAAAATATCCCGGGAAACCAGTAATGGCCTTTGCTGTGATCAAGTATTTCATGATCAAACGGATTATAAGCCACTTCTCCTTCTTTGGGGATAGCAAAAAGGTTTATATCAAGAGTGTAATATCCGTAAAGAAATCGAAAACCCCACTTTAAAGTATGAATGTCTGAGAGTCTGATATCCATTTTCTGGCTTAAACCTGCCTGTAAATAAAAGTTTCTAAGATAGGCGGATTCTCCTGCATTATTGTCGGTAAAGACAACATCTAAAGCCGGGGATAGGAGGTTCCTTAAGTTCCCTTTCCTGTAACTCCACTCCGATGTCAGCTGAAGAAACTGGGTCTTTGATGTTGCAGTGTTTCCGAGTTTTTGGAAAGATGTCTGGTTATCAAAACTTGCTCTTACTTCATCCCATGATCCCACAAGGTTGAACTTCAGTTTATTTCTGTTTGAAAATCTGTGCACATACATAAAAGTAGCATCATAGTAGAAAGGATAAGTTGAAAAATCGAGCATGTCATTGAAAACACCGAGTTTTTCAGCTATTTTTATATACATGTCCAAAAACCCGCGTTTAAAAGCAAATGCGACAAAATCTTTATCTGTTATAGGTCCTTCTACCATGAAAGAGCTTGAAAGAAGGCTGAGATTTACATATCCACCCCATCTGTCTTCACGGGGATCTCTGAGGTTAAGTTGAACGATCCCTCCAAGTGCATTGAAATATTCTGCTGAAAAACCTCCGGCATAAAAATCAAGTGACTCAACAAGTTCAGGCTCAAAAATAGGTTCCAGTCCACCAAAATGGTAAAGCATCGGGACACCATGTTCATTTACATATCTTCCTGAATCTTCGGGAGCACTGCCTCTTATGACAAGTCCGCTTCCGTAACCGTTAAAAACGGTAAGCGATGTTACTCCGGGAAGACTTTTTATTACTTGAAGTACATCTCTGTTTGCACCGGGAACTTTTGTTGCCTCTTCAACTGTAATTCTCTGTACCGAAACTTCTCCTTTGTGTTTTTCACCTTTAACAACTATCTGATAAGGGTTCAATACGAGAGGTTCCAGTCTGAAAATTATTTCAAGATCTTCTCCCTCTTTTACTTCAAGGGTCGTTTCATATTTTTCGTAACCTGATATGGGAAAAGCAAAGTTATATGTTCCCGGAGATATTTTGAAACTGAAAGTTCCATCCCTTTTTGTACGGATAGCAGTTCCGGTTTCAATTACATAAAAAACAGCTCTTGATATCGGATTACGGGTGCCTCTTTCAAGAAGTGAGCCGCTTACAGTAATTTTTGTCTGTACTTCTGTTTTTATCTTTTCATCTGTATCAGATTCCATAGTAAACTCATCTTTTTCTTCCGGTTCAGTCCCGTGATCTCCTGAATCGGCAAAAGAAAAAGAGAAGAAAAATGTTACAATAAAAAGGGTTGCAAACAATATTTTCATAAAAGAGAGCTCCATTGGCCACTCCAAATACAGGTGGCAATATATCAGAACAAGACCTTTTTGTCCAATTCAAAATCATATATGTAGATTCAGTGTTATGAATTTGAGCCCATCCGGACGATATATCTTTGTTTGCAGAGAGGTTCTTTTTTATTCGGGAAAAGGTGAGAAATATCTGCTTTGTCCCCAGGCTTTACAATCTTCATCGCTTATAAATGTTGTTCCTTCGGGAGCTCTTTGAGTTGCAAATTCACCTCCGCCTCTTCCTGAAAACTCAGCAATTTTCCTGTTGTCGGAAAGTCGTGTTATAGTTCCTTCAAACCAAGGGATCTGTATCATTATGAAATAGTTTTTAGTGACATCGGTAGCATCGGAGAGCATCGCAACCTGTCCTTGACCTATGTAAACATTTGTCACTACTTTGTATTCGTTGTTTTTAGCAATTATCTTTGTGTCACGGGGAAGGCACTGTCTTGCTTCGGGATCAAAAGACCAGGTTTCATGTTTCCAGCCCAACTCTCCTCTATCTGCTCTAAAGTGGACAAGTTTGTATTCTCCATCTTCAATGAAACCGAGATCAACATAGTCGAGAGTTTGGGTTTTATAATGATAACTCTGCCATCCAAACATAACTTTCGATTTTGAGTCCGAGCATGTTCCAAAATCCCATCCTCCCTGATTAAAAGCCCATCTTCCCCATGCGTTTTCACGATATCCATGCCCGTCAATAGGATAAGTTTTGTCTTTGCGGAGATCTCTTATCCATCCCACAACCCTTGTTCTGGGCCAGAACATGTGTACATTCCAAACTTGTGCAGCGGGAACTCCCATTACAGCTGTATCAATTTTATCATCTGTTCCCCTTTTAAAAGTTTCTGCTCCGTTGTTAAGAATAGGCCAGTCCTGAGTAACTGTTACTTCCCATTCAAAATTTCCGGTTTGACCTTCAAGCAGAATGGAGTTGTTTCCTTCGTCAGGAGTCATTTTCCCCCAGTATCCGTTATCTTTGTTTTCAACATACATTGATCGTTCGGTACCGGAAGCTTCAAAAGTGTGTCCATATTCAGGGTCAAAATTTTCATAATCGGCTACAGGAGGAAGATCTTTATCAAATTCACCTGCAATTGCTATGTTTCCTCCACCCGGAACCAGTTTGCCCATTAAGCCGAAAGCAATATCTTTTTCTCTCGGATTTGCAATAAGGTATCCAATTGAACCGCTGAAAGAATCATCATCATTGTGAATCATAAAATAATCCCATTCAAAAGAAAGAACATCCCAAGTATTATTAAAAGGATAGCCTTCTCTCATTATTTCCCATCCGTAAGTTCCGTTGTAAGCCGTATAATCGTTCATGTCTATATCGGGATATTCGATCTCATAGTCATCATCGTCTGTTTCGTGATCAGGAATTTCCGGAGCATCGTCATGATAGACAGGACTGTCATCTCCTGTTTCTGTTTTTTCATCGGGAGATTTTTTTTCATCCGTATCGTTTACTTCATGCTCCTGGTCTGAGGAAAGTACAGGGTCAGAGTCGGTGCCTTCCTCTTCAGTCTTTGTTTCACTGCTACAGGAAAAAAAAGTGATAATTACTAAAAAAACAACAAATAATAAAACTTTTTTCATCATAAACCCCAAGTCAAAATGTAATAATATAATATAATAAGCGGCAAGGTCAAAAGTATGCTACGAAATGTTTCAACAGTTGTCAAGGAATTTTACTTTTAAATTTGATGCCGGTTTTAATTATTTCGGGGATTAATCCCACTTCGCTTCTGCTTCCTGAAGGATTCTTGCTAATGCTGTGTGTCCCCTTTCTTTTGCTATGTCTGACGCTTTTTTCCCTTCAACCTGCCTTTTTGTGGGATCGGCATTTTTTGACAGAAGTTGTCTTATAGTGGTTATCATGTTTCTTTTTGCTGCATACATTAAGGCTGTGTTCCCGAAATCATCAGTCAGATCAGGGTCAAATTTTTGATTCATGAGAAGGTTTATAAGAACAAGGCGCTCTTTTTCTATGGCTATCATCATTGCACTTTTTCCGCCTTTAAACCTATGGTTGAAATTTCCTCTTGCACCTCTTCTTAAAAGAAGCTCGGCCGCTTCAAAATTTCCAAGATGCATTGCATATACAAAAAGATCGGCATCGGAACTTTTGAAGTAACTTTCGTTAGGGTCTGCACCATTTTCAAGGAGTATCCGGACAATTCCGTTTTGGCCTTTCTCTATAGCGGCAACTATTCCCGCTTTTCCTTTTTTATCCCTGATATCAACCGGAACACCTTCTCTGATAAGTTCCCTTATCTTTTTTTCATTACCGCTGCGGATAGCGTTAAAAAAGTCCATGGGCTGCTTATCAATTTGACTTAACATCCTGAAGCAGTCTCCGGCTCTAGCTTCTACTGCATAATCAAGTGCCGTTTTTCCTTCCGAAGATCTGAGAGTTCTGTCAATACCTTTATCTAACAGCATTTTAAGAACTTTGACATTATTTCCTTTGGCCGCATACATCATTACATTTTTTCCTTTAGGATCGGAAGCTGTAATGTCTGCTCCCGCCTTTATCAGCATATTGGTCACAACATTGTTTCTCAGGGACAGAGAGTGCATGAGTGCAGTTTTTCCATCAGGTCCTCTCAATTCAGTATCAACCCCGTTTTCCAAAAAAACTGATACTACAGCAACATCACCTGCTGTTACCGATGTTATGAATAGGGGCCATTCTTCTTCCACCAAATTGACATTTGCACCTTTTTGAAGTGCTTCTCTCACTTTAGCTGCATTTCCTGCCTGGACAGCAATTGAAAAAAGAGTGTCGGCATCGTTTGTTCCATAGAGAGTGGCTAGTGGTAGAAAAAATAGCAAAATAGATAAAAATAGCTGTTTCATAAAACCGTCTTACAATTCAATTAACATAATTTCAAGAACTATTACAGGTATCATTTTACAAATAGAAGTTACTTTTTCAAGGTAAAGTATAGAACCTTATCTTAAAGCTTTAAGTACAGCAAAAGTATTGGGCTTCAATTTGACCGATACAAAATTTCTTCCGCCTTCTTCCTCTACAATGTACATTTTGTGTCTGCCGGCAACATCTTTGAGTTTTGACCCTGCCGGAGAGAGATTTCTGTCCACGGTGATACGGCTTGCCACCTCTTTATTGCAGTTAAGGTTCATTATGACGACCATTTCCTGATCCTGATGTATCATGGAGTATGCAAGAAGCATATCTTCAAGCGGATCAAAAAGTCTCCATCTGCCGTTGATCTCTCCTTCACGGTAATACTGGCACCCCTTTGCCAGAATTTCTTCATTTTTAATAATGTCGGTAAGAGATGTAATTTGTTTTGCCATTGCTCCCTCCTCTAAAAAACTGAACCCCTACAAACGATTGTAAATGATTTTTATACAAAATCAAGTGTTTTACACACTTTGTTTCATTATCTTTGTTTTTAAAGATAACTAAGCGACTTTGATATCGTCTGTTGATTACAAAAATGATTGACTATAAAGGGAGAGTGATGATAATAATTTATGATGAAGTTTTAATGTTCCGGAGGGTTGAATGAAGTTTTTTGCTGTTTTTATTGCCGTTTTTTTTATCGTTTCTTCATGCTCGGTTGATGAAGCGACCAGTGACAGCGAGTCGCCGGATCATTTTGACTCTGAATATCCTGACACGGAAGAAGCCGGTGATGTTTTAGAGCAGGATAGCTTTAGTGAAACTGTAGATGACGAATACAACGATGAAACAGTTGATACGGAGGAACCTCTACCTGAAATTGAATTTACTCTTCCCGATACTGCATATCACTCCGATCCCGAAGCAATTATTGTCACAAATAATGATCTGTATGACATTTTTACCGAGTATGCCAAGTTCCATACGGTGACCGGTATTCATACCGGTGTTGTCACTATTGAAGAGATATGCTCAATTCATCCTTGTAACGATGATGACCCGAAAAACGACACAGCAAAAGGAATAAAAGATTATATTATGCAAATATCCGGACTTAAATATCTTGTGATAGGTGGAGATATAGAGATCGTACCTTCAAGAAGAGTTTACGACTCATATACCCATCAGCTTGCCGGTACATTTGAAGGAGAGTTCTACACCGATTTCTATTTTTCAGATTTCAGTGACTGGGACTCCAACAATAATGGTATTTATGCTGAAGATAGTGACAATGTCTCTTATATGCCCGATATTGCTGTTGGAAGGATTTCGGTAAAAACAGTTGATCAGGCGGAAAGGTATCTTGAGAAAGTGGTTAAACACATGACAAACTATGAAGTTTCACACATAAAAAATGCCCTGCTGTTAGCAAATGTTGCTACGGAAATAAGCGGTATAGAAATAAATGCAGGATACTATTTTGAAACGGAGGGAAGAACGGCGGACATTATTACACATGGGTTTAATATAAGAAAAATATATACAAACACTCTGTTTTTTCCATCGGGCGGTGCTGAAAAACTCAATAATACCGTTCAGAAAGAAGCGATGGAATCGGGAGTGAATCTCATAGTTCACAACGGGCACGGATATCCGAACCTCCTTTCATGTGAACAATCTGACAGAAGCAATGATTTTACGGGAGAAATGGCTTACAATCTTAAGAATACCACTTATCCCATACTTTTAAGTTGTGCATGTCAGGCAGGACAATTTGAAGCTCCCTTTGAATATACTTATGAATATGGAGGTCAAACTTATACACGGAAGTTCGAGGAAGATGCCGCCGGAGAAAGGCTTGTAAATGCTCCTGAAGGTGGAGCGATAGCCTATCTTGGAAATACAACTACGGGGCTTGGTCTTGCCGGAGGAAGCCAGCTTATTGATGAAATGGTAAGGAGTATGTTCTTTAATCCGAGGTCTGTGCTTGGTGACAGCCTTTTATTCGCTTTGACCGTACTCAAAAAAAATGATACTTTTGCACCTCCGATACCCTATGTTCCGGCAGTTCCCGTTGTTGATGAAAGTAGTTGGAAATGGACAAAAAAATCGGTTGTTCTTCTTGGCAGTCCGCTTATAACATTTTGGAGAGATATATTTCTTCCTTTAAATGTTGAGATAGGAGTTTTCCCGTTTGACATAAAAGGAGGTGCCGGATTTGAACTTTATATACCGGAAGAAATATCGGGGACATCTCTTAAAATCTATGCTTCAAATGGATATGTATATACTTTGACCAACCTTTTAGAAGGGGTTGTGAACCTCTACTTTGAAGGTGAAATAGATGCACTTCATTTTGGTGCCGATATTCCCGGATATCAACATTTCTATCAAAAGTGGGAAAAGTAAACTTAAAAAATTGAATATATCGTCCATTTTTTATACTATCTCAAAGTTTCAAGCTGTTTTAAGTAACCGGAGGAAAGAATGGTTTTCAGAGTTGAGGTGGGGCTTAGAAAGGATTTAAAAGATCCTGAAGGGGCAATATGGAAAAGAAGAATAGAGAAAGACCTTGATATAACAGGAGTAGAGAATGTAAGGGTGCTGAAAACTTATCTCGTTGATTTTAAGGATATAACAAAAGAAAAAGTTAAGAATTATGCTTTTGATGTTCTTTCAGATCCCGTGATCGAAACATTTGAATTAGGCAGTACACTGGCTGACAACTATTCTTTCGACTGGATAGTTGATACAGGATTCCTTCCCGGGGTTACAGATAATGAGGGGAAAACGGCACAGTGGGGTCTTTCACTCTATATTGATGGTCAGGAAAATGATCATGATAAAGTTTTCTCAGGGAGAAAGTATCTCATTTCAGGGAACATTGATAAAATACAGGCAGAAAAAATCGCCTCTAAACTTCTTGTCAACCCTTTGATACAGAAATATTCTCTGTGCAGCTCAAAAGAATGGTATGAGTCGGAAAGAAAAGAAGACCTCACCCCCAGAGTATTGGTGGAGTCAACCCCTGTTGTGGAATCTGTTTCTCTCGATGTCAGTGATGATGAACTGGAGTATCTGTCAAGAAAAAAAGTTCTGGCACTTAGTCTTGAGGAAATGAAAACAATAAGAGACCATTTCAGAGGAAAGGAAGTTGTTGCCCATAGAAAAGAGAAAGGTTTCCCCAGAAGACCGACAGACTGTGAACTGGAAGTGCTTGCTCAGACATGGAGTGAACACTGTAAACATAAAATATTTGCTGCGGACATTCATTACATTGATGAAAAAAGCGGAAAAGCGAAAGATATAAGGTCTCTTTATAAAACATTTATTAAAAAAGTGACTTATGAGCTTAAAGAAAAAAAACCGTGGATCAAGTCAGTATTTGATGATAATGCCGGTATAATCCAGATAGATGAGGATACACTGTTTGCCATGAAAGTGGAGACACATAATTCTCCAAGTGCCCTTGATCCTTACGGAGGTGCTTTGACAGGTATAGTCGGGGTCAACAGAGATATCCTCGGTTGCGGCATAGGTGCAAAACCTGTTTTAAATACAGATATATTTTGCTTTGCAAGCCCTTTTTACAGTGGTTCTTTGCCGGGAGCCAATCTTATGCATCCTGCCAGGATACTCAGAGGAGTTCACAGAGGCGTGAAGGATGGCGGGAATGAAAGCGGTATTCCGGTGGTTAACGGTTCTATATATTTTGACAACAGGTTTATAGGCAAACCTCTTGTTTTTTGTGGTACCGGAGGACTGATGCCGTCAAAAATAAATGGAAAAGAAGCGCACCAAAAGAAAGCTGTCAAAGGGGACTATATTGTGATGGCCGGAGGGAGAGTGGGGAAAGACGGTATTCATGGAGCTACATTCAGTAGCGAAGAATTACACGAAGGCAGCCCTGTTACTGCAGTACAGATAGGAGATGCAATAGTCCAGAAAAGGATGCTTGATTTTATTCTGGAAGTGAGAGATAAAGGACTTTACAGTGCTATTACTGATAATGGTGCCGGAGGTTTAAGTTCAAGTGTGGGTGAAATGGCAAATGATACAGGAGGAGCTGTTGTAAACCTTGAAAAAGTTCCTTTGAAATATCAGGGACTGCAACCTTGGGAGATATTTATTTCCGAAGCTCAGGAGAGGATGACCCTTTCTGTTCCCAAAGAAAAATGGGACGAGATGAGAAAGATAGCAGATATTCATGAAGTGGAGATATCTGTCATAGGTGAATTTACCGATAGCGGTTTCCTCGAAATATACTATGAAGATATGAAAGTCGCCCTTTTGAACATGGATTTTCTTCATAACGGAAATCCCGGATACAAACTTGAAGCGGTTTGGAACCATTCAGAAATGGCTTGTGAAGATCTACCTCTGTACGAAACTTTAAATCATGTGATGCTTGACATGATATCAAGGGTGAACATTGCGTCTAAAGAAGAATGGGTGAGACAATACGACCATGAAGTTCAGGGTAGAAGCGCCGGGAAGCCTTTTTGTGGAGCAGAGGACGATGGTCCGAGTGATGCAGGTGTCTTGAGAGTTTCACCGTTTGGTAAACTGGCACTGGTCGTCTCTCATGGGATCAAACCTTCGTTCAGCGACATAGACTGTTACTGGATGACCGCTTCTGTAATAGATGAAGCAGTGAGGAATGCTGTCTGTGTCGGTGCTGATCCTGACTTTATGAGCGGTCTTGATAACTTCTGCTGGCCTGATCCGGTATATGACGAAGAAAAAAATCCGGACGGCAAACATAAACTTGCTCAGTTGGTAAGGTCAAATATGGCCCTTTACGATTTTTGCAAATACTATGAGATTCCGCTTATCAGTGGTAAAGACAGTATGAAAAATGATTACGGCACAGGAAAAAACAAGATATCAATTCCTCCTACTCTCTTATTCACCCTTATTTCCAAAATGGATGATGTTGAAAAAATGGTAACGATGGATTTCAAAAAAAGCGGGGATATGATATATCTTCTTGGTGAAACAAAAAATGAGCTTGGCGGCAGCGAATATAATATTTATCATGGGAGAGCCGTAGAAGGTTTTGTCCCGAAAGTTGATGCCGGAAAGTTCAAAAAGATATATAAAGCTCTTCATTCAGCTATAAAAAAAGGTTTAGTTAACAGTGCACACGATCTTTCAGATGGAGGATTGGGAGTAGCAGTGGCCGAATCTGCTTTTGCAGGAATGTTAGGAGCAAAGATAAGTATCAAGGATGTCGTAAAAAGTGAAGATGTTAAAAGAGATGACATAGTTCTTTTCAGTGAATCAAACGGTAGAATACTGATAACCGTACCGCCTGATAAAGAGTCTGAATTTCTTGACGTTATGGGCGAAGTGTCATGCAGTAAAATAGGAGAAGTAACTGACAGTGGTTATTTAAAGATAAAGGGTATGGAAGGTTCTGTTATTGTAAATCTCAGTATCTCAGAGCTTAAAAGTTTTTGGAAAAATTTCATGTCAGGAATGAGTTGAGGTGAAAATGAAAGAAGTTAGCGTCATCATACTGACCGGGTACGGTATAAACTGTGATGTTGAAACCGGATGGGCTTTTCAAATGGCGGGGGCACAACGGATAGACAGAGTTCATGTGAACCGGATAATCAACAACGAAGTCAATCTGGATGATTACCAGATACTGGTTTTTCCCGGAGGATTTTCATTCGGCGATCATATTTCATCAGGCAGGGTTTTGGGTCTTAAAGTTAAAAAAGAAATGGGAGATAAAATAGAGAAATTCATTGCAGAAAAAAAACTTGTTCTTGGAATATGCAACGGTTTTCAGGTTCTTGTTAAAACAGGGATCCTGCCGGGGAAAAGGGATGGTGTTTTTGGTAAACAGGTAGCTACACTTGCCTGTAACGATTCTGCAAAATATGAAGACAGGTGGGTTGTAATAAAACCTAATCCTGATAACAAGTCTCCTTTTCTCAAAGGAATTTCATCATTCAAAGTTGCAGTAAGACACGGTGAAGGAAAATTTACAGCCCCGAATTATATTATGAGGGAAATAAGGTCTTCTAATATGATAGCGTTTCAATATGTTGATGAAAAAGACGAGGTTGCTGTAAGTTATCCTGAAAACCCCAATGGTTCTGATCTTTCGATAGCAGGAATAACCAATTATAACGGCAATGTACTCGGTTTGATGCCTCATCCGGAAGTTTACATAAACAGGACTCAGCATCCCCGTTGGACAAGAGATGACACTCTTGAAGAATCAGGTGAGGGATTACAGTTGTTTAAAAATGCGGTCAACTATGTTTTGGAAGAATTATGAAGAAAACAGCTCTGACAATTTTAGTTGTCTCAGCTTTTATTGCCTTAATTTTATGGATATTAGGTTTAGCGGATGTTTTTTACAGTTTTAATGTCACAGTTCTTGAAAAAATACATGAATTTCTGCTCTCTTTTTTTAGTGGTTAGAAAGTTTAGTTGTTGTGGTAAACTGTCAACTGGAGAAATAAAGTTTTGAAGTATGTCATCTATTTTTTCCTTTTTTCTGTCTCATTTCCTTTTTTAAGCAGGATATGGGGTAAGTTGGTGAAGATAAGAAAACCGGCTTCGGTTATAAGGAAGATCGTGTCACTGTATGCAGACTACTATAATATTGATATGTCGGAATATGCCGGCAATACTGCAGATTATGATTCGCTGTCCCGGTTTTTTACAAGACCGCTCGATGAGAACATAAGACCGCTTGAAAAGGATGCCGGGTCGTTTCTTTCGCCCTCAGACGGGAAAATAACTGTCTTGGAAAGTATTGTGGCTGACATTGCTACGCAGGTTAAAGGAAGAACTTATAAGATGACGGAACTTCTCAGAAAGGAGATCAACTTATCGGAAGGCTACTGCATGATGACGATATATCTCTCACCGAGAGACTATCACAGATATCATGTTCCTGTTGAATCTGAAGTTGTTTCCTATATCCATACAGGATGGCGACTTTTTCCTGTAAACAAACTGTCAGCAGATTCTGTCAACAATCTTTTTGTTAGAAACGAAAGAGTCTGCGTAAAGTTTAAAAGTGGTTGGGGAGATTTTTATTTTGTTGCTGTAGGGGCGGCTTTTGTAGGATCGATAAAAATGGATTTCTACACAGAACCGGTAGAGGGTAAGTGGGTGACAGTTAACAGAAAATACCCGCAAAACAAAGAGCTCGGTATGTTTGAAATGGGATCAACAATTATTCTGGTTATTCCTGAAAAAATGATAGAGGAATTGAAGGTAAAAGAAGGAGATGTCATAAAAGCGGGGCAGCCCCTTCTTAAACTTAAGCAAGTTAAGAGGACAAAGTAACAGGCAATTCATGAACGGATCTGACACAAGACTTCTTAAAAAATACATGAATTTTGTAAAACTTGAAAAGAGGCTGGCTTTGAATAGTGTGGAGGCATATGGAAGAGATTTAACAGAGTTTATTTTGTTTCTGAATGCAAAAGGTTTGACCCTTACCTCCACTGATGCAGTAAATGTCACAGAATACATTGTTCATCTTTCAAAGATCAAAGGTTTCACAGATCGCTCTCTTGCAAGAGTAATATCAAGCATCAGAGGTTTTTTGAAGTTTCTGCTTGAAGACGATTATATATCTCCGGAGCTTTTACAAGTTCTTGAGCCAGTTAAGCTTTCAAAATCACTGCCTATATTTCTTTCGTTTGAGGAGTTGGAGAAACTTTTTTCGGTCATTGCCACCTCCACTCCTGCCGGATTTCGCGATAGAACTATACTGGAAATATTTTACTCGTCCGGTCTGAGAGTTTCCGAGCTTGTAAATATGCAGTTGGGAGATGTAATGAGAAAAGAGATGGTGATCCTTGTATCCGGAAAGGGCAGCAAGCAGAGAATGGTTCCTTACAGCTATGATGCGGCGGAGTTTTTTCATCACTACCTTGACTCTGTAAGACATAAGCTTATAAAACAAGGTGACTGGAATGACAGAGTGTTCATTAATAATAGGGGTGAACCTTTCACTCGGCAGGGTATCTGGAAAAAGCTCAAACAGTTTGCAAGGCTTGCAGGCATAAACAAAGATATATCCCCTCACAAGCTGAGGCATACATTTGCCACCCACCTGCTTGAAGGCGGAGCAGATCTCAGAAGTGTTCAAATGCTCCTGGGGCATACAAGTATAAATACGACAGAGATATATACTCATGTTGAACAGCAGGCGATCAAAAAAGAGTTCGACCGGAAACATCCCAGAGATAATCTTGATAAAAAGGAGTAGTTCATGGATGGAGACAGACTTTATTTTATAGCTATAGCGGTGGTGCCCATTCTATTTTCAATTGTATTTCATGAAGTTGCACATGGATGGATGGCGAACAAACTAGGGGACTCTACTGCAAAAAACATGGGAAGACTTACTTTGAACCCGATACCTCATATTGATCCGATAGGAACTATCCTTGTCCCCATCGTTATGATGATCCTTCCTGGAAATTTCCTTTTCGGATGGGCAAAACCGGTCCCTTTCAATCCCTATAACTTCTATCAACATATCAACATTAGAAAAGGGACAATGTGGGTTGCAGCAGCAGGTCCGTTGAGCAATCTTATTCTTGCGACTGTAAGTGCTTTTCTTTTAGTTGCCGCACAAAACTTTTTTCCCAACCCGGCTCTTATACAGTTTTTTTATATCGGTCTTTTTTTTAATGTTCTTTTGGGTTTTTTCAACATGCTCCCCATTCCTCCTCTTGATGGAAGCAAAGTGTTGATGGGCATTCTTCCAAGAGAATATGACAGATTTTTTATGAACATCGAAAGGTATGGTTTTTTCATACTGATATTTCTTATAATGACTGGAGTTTTAAGGCTTTTACTGGTTCCCGTTTTCTTTATTGTTGAGCTTATCAGATATGTTCCTGAGCTTATTTTTTCAATATTTTTGGGATGACAACCTGTTATTTTAAGGTGAGAGGTAGAAAATGATAGATACGGTTAAAATTTGCAAATTGCTGGATATGAACGAAACAGAATTTGCAGAAATTTTTAAAGAAATCCACTATCCCTGGGAGGTTTTGCCTCGAATTGAAGATTTTATTTTTAATATCGCATCTGAATTGCCCTCTCACTATACAGCGGCAGGGGAAAATATCTGGGTTGGAAAAGGGACAACTATTGCGGAAAATGCACAAATAGAAGGACCTGTCATAATAGGGTGTAACTGTGAAATAAGGCACAACGCTTTTATAAGAGGGAAAGCTGTTATCGGGAATAACTGTGTTATAGGAAACTCAACAGAAGTTAAAAATTCCTTTCTTTTTAATAATGTACAGGCTCCTCACTTTAACTATGTCGGAGATTCCATAATGGGATACAAGTCACACATCGGAGCAGGAGTGATCCTCTCTAATGTGAAATCCATTCCCGGCAATGTTGTTGTGAAGGTTGGAGAAGAAGTGATTGAAACGGGACTTAGAAAGTTTTCCGCTGTTTTAGGAGACAAAGCGGAGGTTGGCTGTAACAGTGTATTGAATCCGGGGACTGTGGTGGGGAGAGGATCTGTGATATATCCTCTCTCAAATGTAAGAGGAGTTGTTCCCTCAAATTATATTTTTAAAAACGGCGTACTTACAGAAATAATACAAAAATAAGACCAAGAACTTGATTTAAAAAGATTTTTCAGTACAATACACTTAAAATACCTGCCTTTTTGGCGTTTTAAATTTCTGGAATTCTGTTTGTTTAGTCAGAGTTTCGCAGCAACGAAATTTTTTTATTTAAACTGCTGTAAAGGTTGGATTTTATGGTAATTGTAAATTGGTTTTAGACGGAGGATCTGATGAAAATTTTAGTCATCAAGAAAGAAAATGAATTTAGTGGCGGTTTAACAAAAAGAGAATTTGCACAGTTTTTACACGACAGTCTGGATAGATTTCGGGACTCGGTTGAAGATATTGAAAAAGCTATAGATTATGCATTTTCAGATGAGCCGGGGAAAGGAGGATTTGTCCTTGCTGCCTACAATGATAATGGTGAGCTTGTCAGTGGGCTGGTAATGAATGAAACCGGTCATGCAGGTTATATCCCTGAAAACATTCTTGTTTACATTGCAACAAAACCGGATCAGAGAGGAAAGGGAATAGGAAAACTGGTTATGGAAAAGGCTTTCGAAGTGGCCGGCACCGATATCGCTCTCCATGTCGAGTACGATAACCCGGCAAAAAGACTGTATGAAAGACTTGGCTTTGAATCAAAATATGCAGAAATGAGATATAAGAAAAAGTAATAACAATGTCTATCTTAAAAATAAATAAAAACGATCTCATAAAAAATATCAGAAAAGTTGATGGTTTTATGAAAAAATATAACAAGCAGTGGTCACTTGTTGTAAAAGTTCTCGGTGGACATAAAGAGGTTTTGAACTTTATTCTGAAAAATGAAGCTGTAAAAAGCCTTTATTCTGTAGCCGACTCAAGGCTTTCAAGTTTAAGAGTTGTTAAAGAAATAGATCCTGCGATCAGGACTATGTACATAAAACCACCGATTCTTTCGAGTGTTAAAAATGTTATAAAATATGCTGATATTTCGCTGAACACCTCACAGACAACTATTGAACATCTCAACAGTGCTGCCAAAGCGGTGGGAAAAATACACAAAGTCATAATAATGATAGAGCTCGGAGAATTGCGGGAAGGTATTCTCAGGGAAAATACAGTGCAGTTTTATTCTGAAATATTCAACCTCAGTAATATTGAGGTTGTAGGCATAGGAACAAATCTTGGATGCATGTACGGTGTCGAGCCTACCTATAATAAATTAATGCAACTTTGTCTTTACAGAGAGTTGCTTCAAGTTAAGTTTAAAAGAGATATTGAGCTTGTTTCAGGTGGTTCTTCGATAACACTCCCGTTGTTGAAAAACAGAGGCATTCCTTCCGGAGTCAACCATTTCCGTATAGGTGAAGCTGCTTTTCTGGGGACATCTCCCTATGACAACAAAAAATTTATGAATCTTTCAACAGATATCTTTTCATTTTTCGCTGATATTATCGAGTTGGAAAAAAAGCCGGACATCCCGGAAGGGAAAATAGGTGATGCCGCTGTAGGTCACACATCTTTGGATCCTGATGCTATTAAAAAGAAAAAAAGCAGGAGACCGAAAAAACACTATCGTGCAATACTTGATTTCGGTACTCTCGATGTCAATCCCGTTGAAGATATTTTTCCCGTCAAAAAAGATATAAAATTTGTCGGTACCACATCAGATATGACGGTTTTTGACATAGGAGACAGCAGAGGGGGATTAAAAGTAGGAGATGCGATCAGATTTAAACCCACTTATATGGGAGTTGCAAGGATAATGCTGTGCAAATATGTGGGAAAAGAACTGGTCGAAACAAGACCTAAAGAACACATAAAAAGAAAACATCCTTAAAAAATATTTCCTGAAATAGTTTTAGCAAGAGCCTTGATATTGGTAGATATGCGATTAACTTTTTTAGCAAGAGAGTTGTATATGACAACAGACGGAATAGCTATTACAATTCCTGCCACGGTTGTTATAAGTGCGTTACTGATACCGGCCATTGCTGCACTCGCATCAGGTCTTGCGGCAAGGGCAAGATCTGAAAATGCCTGCATAAGTCCGAGTACTGTTCCAAGAAGACCGAGAAAAGGAGCATTAGCCCCGACAGTAGCAAAATAGAGAAGGTGTTTTTCCCATGATTTTTTTTCCACATCTATATCAACAGAAATCGAAGTAACAAATTTTTCTCCATTATTTAGCCTGGGATTTTTAAGCGATTTCATAATAAGGCGGGACTCTTCCTTGTTATCATTATTTAAAACTGACTCTATATCAGTACGGTTTTCGCTTTTTTTAAGTTTCTCAAGGATATTTGAAATATCGCAGTGAAAATATTTTTTAAAAAAAAGTTTTCTTTCAACATAAAAAGCAATGACGAGAAAACTGGCAAAAAAGAGAAGAACAAGAATAAATTTTGATCCAAGATCAGCCAGATATGCAACTTGGGAACTTATCATTTTATGATACCTCCTTTAAATCTTTGTCACCTCGATTTTATCGCTCAAAGAAAAAAACACAATCTTTTTCCCAATCCGGAGAAGCACGGCGATGTTTTTTCAGTCAGAGATCAACTTCAAAAGCTTTTTGGTTGATAAAAAACTTGGTTCTGATAAAATGTACAGGCTGATTTTTTATTCTATCGGAGGAAATAATGAAAAAGAGGTTTTTGTTTGTTATAATTCTGGCTGTCTTAATTGTTTCTGCTTGTGGCAGTTCAAAAAAATCCCCATGTGACGGTGTTGATTGCAGTGGTCATGGTGAGTGTGATGACTCAACCGGAAGAGCTGTATGTAACTGTGATGAAGGGTATGTTCCTACCGGACAGCTTGAGTGTGTAGAAGCAACTGATCCCTGTGCCGGAATTGAGTGTGAAGAGTGGGAACGGTGCGTTAATGGTGACTGTGTGCCTGAAAGCGGCAGATGTAACAGAGACGAAGATTGTGCCGGCTCAGCCAAATGTGATCTTGAAACAAATACCTGCGTAGGCCCATGCACAGGAATTGATTGTGGTGGATATGGAGAATGCAAAGAAGGTGGTTACGGTAGCGGTTATGGAAGCGGATATGAAAATGATGCTGATATTTACTGTGACTGCATGGAAGGTTATGTGGAGATATACGAAGATGGTGTTCCTACATGTATCGATGAAAATGAACAGCCGGATGATATTGATCCCGAAAATCCATGCTACGGTGTAACCTGTAGCGGAAGAGGAGAGTGTGAGATCGTAAATGAAGAAGCAGTTTGTAATTGTTATGAAGGGTTTATTCCTGAAAACCTTTCATGTGTTGCAGACCCCTGTGAAGGAGTCGTTTGTGAAGAATGGGAAGAATGTGTCGGCGGATCTTGTGAACTTAAAGATGGCAGATGTTTTTTAGATAGTGATTGTGATGGATCGGATCTGTGTGATGATGCCACAAAAGAATGTGTGGAAAACATTTGTGAGGGAGTAACCTGTTCAGATAAAGGGATTTGCTCAGTTTTTGATGGAGAGGCTGTTTGTAACTGTGAACATGGTTTTAAACCTTCGGGCACAGACTGTGTCATTGACGACTCAACACCCGGATGGTGCGGGGTTGTGTGGCCGGAAAGTGTAAGTGCTTATGTGGGAGAGGAGAGTGAAAATATTTATGGACAGATATGGATCGATGGTGTTACAGGTTCCGGTAATCCTCAGAATCCTCAAATTAAAGCTCAGCTCGGATACAGTCGGGCAGGGACCCTTTCCTACCCCGTAGTGTCAGGAAGGTTGAGCTGGATCGAAGCCGGTTTTAACAATGCATGTGAGAGCTGTGGAAACAACCATGAATATATGGCAGGGTTCCCTACCGATAAAGCAGGAGACTTTGAATACATATTCCGTTTTTCCACAAACAATGGAGATAGTTGGAGTTACTGTGACAACACCCCTGATTTTATCCAGTCTTCTGACATGAGATCGGGAATTGCTGTAATTAAATCTCATACAGATCCGGTTTTTACTCTTGAAAACTTGTCCCGGACTTCTAATTCTTTCAGTTATGATGTAGTTTATGCGGGTTTTAAAACATTGGACTTTGACAACAGCGTTATAACTCTTAACGGGAAAGATGTAACAGACTCTGTAATTTATGATGAAGAAACAAAAACCTTCCTTATTGAAGAGTCGGATCTGTCTCCGGGAAAATATAGTTATCTTTTTAGAATGAAAGATGAAGATGGAAAAAACATTGATCCCTTTTTTATTCCGCTATGGATAGGTGACGGGATAGATTTTGCAGATTTTGGATGGAGAGACGCTTTTGTTTATCAGCTTATGATAGACAGATTTAAAGATGGAGATCCTTCTAACAATGTTGGTCCACTTCCTGAAGTCGAAGTTGCTTCTGAACAATGGCTTGGGGGAGATTTCAAAGGGATAATAAATAAAATAAAGGAAGGCTATTTTACAGACATGGGTGTAAATGCCCTCTGGATAAGTTCTCCCATACTCAACCCCCATACAGCAAGCCACGGTGGTGTTGACCCTGATGATGAAAGATATTTTACAAGTTACCATGCTTATCATCCCGTGGCATCAGGCTACTCTTATTTAAATGACTATGGATATAATGCTGATAATGGATATCCTGAAGGGCCGATCGAGACGGCCTTTGGAACAAAGGAAGAACTTCATGAACTTGTAAGAGAAGCCCACAAAAGAGGCATCAGGATCATTCCTGACTTTGTTGCCAATCATGTACATGTCGAGGCAAACCTTTACGCAGAAAATCCTCACTGGTTCTACGATTATGTTCCGTGTCACGATAATTGGGAGAGCCATAGAATAGATTGCTGGTTTACTGAGTATATGCCCGATTTTAACTTTAAAGACAACCCCGATGCAAGAAAGGCTATGATAGATCACGCTCTCTGGATGATAATGGAGTTCAATTTTGACGGTTTCCGTGCCGATGCTCTTAAACATATGGATGATATTTTTGTAATGGAGCTGAAATCAGCAGTAATTAGAAATATTGAAACTACTGTTGAAAATCACGATTTGCCGGATGAAGCGGAAATTTTTTACATGGTGGGAGAATCACTCGGTGGCTGGGCAAGATACCATACAAGAGCCGACATGGTACAGGGGCAGGTGAATGAGGAGTTTTACAATAGTGCAAGGTACTATCTTCTTTGGGGAAACGGAAGTATGACGAATCTTGCAAGCTGGACGATAGAAAACGATACGACTTATCTTACAGAAAAACCCACAATGGGTGGTGCAGGGGGTTATCCCGGTGCTGTAATGGGCAATTTTTTCGGCAATCATGATCAGGATAGAGCTTTAACGGAAGCAGGCGGGGATTACAATAAGTTCAAACATGCTCAGACATATTTAATGACAGCACCGATAAATGTTCCAATGTTATATCAGGGTGATGATATTGGCATGACAGGTTGGGCGGAACATGGTCTTGATGGCGGAAGAAGAAAAATGATGAAATTCGATAGTTTGACAACTAATGAACAGGATGCCCTTAACCATATTAAAAAGCTTGGAAATTTCAGAAAAGAATACAAAGCTTTAAGATACGGAACAAGAGAAACCTGTTCTGTAACTGATGATGCATGGCTGTATAAGCTGACATTCGGGGACCAGGTGGTTATTGCCGGTCTCAACAGAGGGTCAGGGGATTATAGCGGTGTTTGCAGCGGAATAAGCGGCACTTTCAAAAATTTAAACGGAGATGATGTGACCGTTACTGGTGGAAGTGTTACTATCCCTGCAAGAGGAAGTGTTGTAATTGGCAGGAAGTAGTAAAGATTTTTTCTTAAGAGGCGAAAATGAAAGTTCCACTTATTGTATTTTTAACGCTTTTTTTTATGTCTTCTGCCTGCTCGGAAAGTGATGCCCGAATATATCCCGTTGATGATAAAGACATTTTTGAAAAGGATGATACAGATTCTAAACTTCCGGTACACGATGAAAATAATGGAGAAACAGGTGAGGTTTTTGATGAGACCCCCGTTGAAGACTTGGACGCAGATAACGATTTCCCCGATATGGTGAGTGTGGATGAAGATGGAGTAGTCTCTCCTGATGAGGACAATGATGATAGCAATGATGTTGAATACAGTGATGATTTCGAAGATAAAGGAGATGATGATATAGGGTTGGATGATGACCCGGTAACACCTCTTTGTTTTGACAAAGTTTGCTCCTCTCATGAAGAATGTGATGCTGAAGAGGGGGAGTGTATCTCTTTTGATGTGTCTGAAACTTACGGATGCGGTCCTGATCTTTTGGAAGATTTGGGGTATCGCGGGGAGGGAAGGTGTCTTAAAATAAACTGCGGTAAAGATTCAGATTGTAGAGAAGATCTTGGTCAAATTTGTTTTCATTTCAGTATTCCTTCAGATGATTTTCTCAATGCGGAATCTGCATGTGCCCGGTCTCTTGCCGGACTACCGTGTAGTGAAGAAGGGAGAAAGCTGTGTCAACATGACAGAAATATTGCATTGAGATGTGAAGACGGTGTGTGGAGGGCATATTTATGCAGTATAACATCGTATTGTGAAGCAGGAGATTGTAAGCCTATACTTTATCCGGCAAAAATGGTTATCAGTGTAGATGATCTTCTTGTAGATCTCTGCATCAATGGGGTTTCTCTATCTCCACTCGGTCCCAATAAAGGTGCATGGACTCATGCTGATGAATACCATTTTAATTTAGTGCCGGGAAAAAATGTGATCGGTGTACATGGAAGAGATACCGGCTATGTGGTTTCAGCTATCATGGCAACAATAGAAATATTTGATGAGATATATGTTACTGACGGGGTAATGCCCCCTGATGATGATGTTGAATATACACCTTCCGATCCTGAATGGGATGCCACCTTGTGGAGATATTTTCCAGCTCCGGAAGGAACTCCCAGAGAGGACTGGTGTGACAGACATTTTGATGATTCAGACTGGGGTCCGGCTATCAGAGCTGGAACTGCTACAACACCGATCGATGAGTGGGGACATTTGGGAGCACACCCCTGGATAAATACTTCCTGCGGTTTTTCAAGATGTCCCGGAGAGTTCCTTCCATACTATGAAGATGATATTGAAGGGAATGAGCCGATGTGGATTTGGGACTACAAGCCAGTTGAATTGAACGATGCCTGGTTTAGATTTGTTATTTATCTTCCGTAATAAATTGAGAGGTTTTTATGAAATTTTTGAGTTTGCTTTTTGTTTTAGTGCTTGTATTTCCAGGATGTGGCGGTTCTGATCAGAAAAGCGAAGTGGGCTTAGTTGACTTAGAGGAAGAAGTGGACGAAGAAGAAGTGGACCAAGTGGACTTAGAGGACGAAGTGGACGATGATTTTGAAGTGGATGATGATTTTGAAGTGGATGATGATTTTGAAGTGGATGATGATTTTGAGGTTGATGATGATTTTGAGGTTGATGATGATTTTGAGGTTGATGATGATTTTGAGGTTGAGGATGATTTTGAAGTTGAGGATGATTTTGAAGTTGAGGATGAT